>DAIOGO010000022.1:0-24358 GCA_036745195.1 Actinomycetota bacterium
TTGGCACCTCGATGTCGGCTCGTCGCATCCTGGGGCTGGAGCAGGTCCCAAGGGTCCGGCTGTTCGCCGGTTAAAGCGGCACGCGAGCTGGGTTTAGAACGTCGTGAGACAGTTCGGTCCCTATCCTCCGCAGGCGCAGGAAATTTGAGAGGAGCTGTCCCTAGTACGAGAGGACCGGGATGGACGTACCGCTGGTGTGCCAGTTGTTCTGCCAAGAGCACGGCTGGATTGCTATGTGCGGACGGGATAAGCGCTGAAAGCATCTAAGTGCGAAGCCCACCTCGAGATGAGATTTCCCACGGGGTTAACCCGGTAAGGCCCCTGGCAGAAGACCAGGTTGATAGGCCGGAGGTGTAAGCGCAGTAATGCGTTCAGCCGACCGGTACTAATAGGCCGAGGGCTTGGATATGAATCGAAGACGCATGCTCGCTATGGAGTGCTCGGTGTACCGAGTGACTCACCGGTTTGCCCGGTGGCGATAGCGGCGGGGTACCACCCGTTCCCTTTCCGAACACGGAAGTGAAACCTGCCAGCGCCGATGGTACTTGGGGAGTAGTCCCCTGGGAGAGTAGGACACCGCCGGGCATCAAATGTCGACAGGGCCGGGACCCGATGGGGGACCCGGCCTTTTCGCGTCCCGTGTCGTTGTGGGGTACCGTTGCAGAAGCGGTTGCCCTCTCCAGGAAAGGACCTTCTGTGTCAGCATCCGATGGCCGCTCCGGTGGCCCTCGCCGACCGCGAGCCGGTGCTCCCGGTCCCGCCCGGGGCCAACGCGATTCAGGTGGTGGCCGCGACGACTCGCGTTCTCGCGGTGGTCGCTCCGGCGACGATCGGCGCGGGGGGACCGGTCGGGGTGAACCCGCTCGTTCCGGTCGAGGCGGGGGCCAGCCTGGCGGTTACCAGCGTCAACCGTCGGAAGGCCGTCGAGGTGTGATCACCGTTACGCCCGGTGGCGACCTGCCCCGTTGGGTGAAGGACGAGATCGTCCGCTCCACTCCCAAGGTCCGTCGCGATGCCGCCCTCCAGGAGTTGCGGCTCGGTCTCGGGTCGTATTCGGTCGAGCGATACCGGCAGGCCGCCAACGCTTTGCGCAAGGCGAAGGACCTCGCGCCACGGGCCGCCACGGTTCGCGAACTCCTGGGTCTGTCGCTCTACCAGCTCGAAGAATGGGACGTGGCGCTCCGGGAGTTGAGAACCTACCGGCGCCTGACCGGGGACACGACCCACCTGGCGGAGGAGATGGATTGTCTGCGGGCCATGAACCGGCCGGCGGACGTCGCCAAGACCTGGGCGACGTTCGAGGAGCTGGGAGCCGATCGTGACGCCGAAGACGAGATCAGAGTCGTCTATGCCTCACATCTGCTCGATTCGGGCAATATCGCCGCCGCCTGGAGAGTGATCAAGCCCGCCCGTCTTTCCGCCAGTGCACCCGAGCCGGCCCTGCGCCGTTGGGCGGTCGCGGCCCGGGTGGCCAAGGCCTCGGGTGACATGGCCACGGCGCGGACCCTGGTCGAGGCGATTCGCAAGCAGGCGCCCGACGCCGAGTGGCTCGAAGACCTCCAGAGCATGATCGGGAGCTGAACGGGCGGCACAATCTGTCACTGCCAGTCGATAGGTTGGCCGTTGCTCGCACTTCCCCCCGACTCAGGAGGGAACGTGGATCTCAATCTCGTTGTTGTTTGCGGGCGTCTGGCAGCCGAACCGGAGGTCCGTCAGTTTCCATCCGGTGCAACCATGGTGCGTCTTCTCATCACCAGCCGGATGGACGAGCCGATCAGAAGGATCGACGTGCTTCCGGTCACGATCTGGGACCCGGACGAGCGGTTGCTGGCCGACCTGCCCAAGCCGGGTGACCGGGTCTGGTCATCCGGTTCGGTGCAGCGGCGCTTCTGGGACGGTGAAGGCGGCAGACGGTCACGGCTCGAGATCGTGGCCTCTCACATCACCAGGATCCCTGCCACTGTGCCCACCCCGGCCGACGCCTAACCTGCTCGTGATGCCGTTCGCCGTAGCCGCCCCGAGCCCGTTGGCGGCCGAGGCCGCAGCCGCCACCCATCGAGCAGGAGGCAACGCGGTCGACGCGGCTCTGGCGGCAGCCCTGGTGGCGTGCCTGGTCGAACCGGGCGTGTGTGCGCCCGGGGCCGGGGGGTTCATCACCGTCGCCCCCCCATCCGGCCATCCGGTTGTCATCGACGGCTACATGCGGGCGCCGCTCTCGGTTCGGAACGATGCCGTCAGTCCGGTCGTCGAGATGGAGTACGGCGGTGGCGTCAAGACGATGGTGGGACCGGGTTCGGTGGCGGTACCGGGGTGCTGGTCGGCATTTGGCCTCACCCACCACGAATTCGGCCGGCTCGGCTGGGCGGAGGTCTGCCGTCCGGTCATCGACATCGCCCGCCGCGGGTTTCCGCTCGGCCCGGTGAGCGCCTACTACCTCCAGTATTCCGGCGAGCCGGTGTTCGGCGTCGATCCCGCCTCACGGCAGGTGCTGCGGCCCAACGGCAAGGCATTGAGCGAGGGCGAGGCGGTGCTGATCGCCGATCTCGCCGAAACGCTCGAGGTGCTGGCGGCCGACGGGCCGGAGGTGTTCTATCGAGGCGCCCTGGGCAAGAGCATGGGAGAGGACCTCTGGGTGCGGGGTGGCCGGGTGGGAGTCGACGACTTCCGGGCGTACCGGGCGATCGAGCGGCTTCCGCTCGCCTTCGAGTTGGGCGGGTGGTCGGTCTTCACCAACCCGGCACCGGCCGTGGGTGGGGCAGCGGTCGCCTATCTCCTCAAGTCGGTGGAGCGGGCAGGGCGTGAGCCGGACCGTTGGGTCGAGGCGATGGATGGCCTGTTCTCCTGGCGCGCGGAGGCCGACGATCCGGTGGCGGATCGCTTCACCCTCACCGGTCGGCTCCTGAGCGGCATGCTCTCGCCTTCGACCGTGCACGTCTCGGCCATCGACGACACCGGGCTGGCGGCTTCCATCACCATGTCGGCCGGATACGGGTCCGGTGTGATCCCCACCGGCACCGGGATGTGGATGAACAACGCCCTCGGGGAATTCGAACTGGTGGGCATGGAGTTGGACCGGCTCCCGCCCGGGGAACCTCTCAACTCCAACATGGCACCGACCGTGGCGGTGGGACCGAATGGCGAAGTTCTGGCGATCGGCGGACCGGGTGCCGATCGGATCAGCTCCTCGCTTGCCCAGGTTCTCGCCCACCTGATTCTCGATGGTGATGATCTGACTGCGGCCGTGGCGCGGCCGCGGCTCCACGTCGACATTCGCAACGGTGGCAGGGTGGCCATCGAGCCCGGGGTCGAACTGGGACCTCGTGACCGCCAGATACATGCCTACGACCGGCCCCACATGTATTTCGGTGCAGTCGGGGCGGCCCATCGACGTCCCGACGGAACGCTGGAGGCGGTCACCGATTCGAGACGCAACGGTGTGGCACTGGTGATGTGAAGCGCGGCAGAACCCCTGCTCAGAATGGGGTTGACACGGGTTGTATCGTCGGAGTGTCTTCTCCGGTTTCGACCGTCACCCAACGATCACCCTGGGGGCTCCTATGACCTGGCTGTGGACCGACGACATCGCCCAGACCTTGCTCGAGTGTGGGGCGGCGGCGCGCCCGCAGGTGCAGGATTGGATCGAGCGGCCATTCGCCGTCTTCGTTCCGGCCGGGAGCGACGTGCTCGAAGTCGGCCGGTGCCTGCTCGGGGCGACCGAGACCGGGGCGGCGTGAAGCGAGGCGCTCACCCGTAGAATCACCGTCGATGTTGGCACTCCTGCGCCGGCCCCGTTGGCTCGGCATGTGCGTGTTCGTGCTGGCTCTGGCCTCGCTCTTCATCCGTCTGGGCTTCTGGCAACTCGATCGGAAGGACGCCCGGGTGGAGGAGAACACCGTGCTGGAGCTGCGCCTTGCTGCCGACCCGGTCCCCGTCGGGGTGGCAGTGGCGGCAGCGGGATCCGACCTGCCGTCGGTCGAGTTCCGAAGGGGAACGGCCACCGGTGAGTATCGCCCCGATCTGGAACTCCTGGTCCGAAACCGGACCAACGAAATCGGGACGGCGGGGTTTCATCTGCTCACTCCGCTCGAACTCGAGGATGGCAGCCTGGTGATCGTGAATCGGGGGTGGATCCCGCTGGAGATCGACCAGGTCCCGGTCGAGTCACTGCCTCCGCCGGCGGGGATGGTGGACGTGACCGGTCTGATGCGTTCCACCGAGTCGCGATCGGCGATCGGCCCGATCGACCCCCCGGGCCGGATCACCGTCGTCAACCGGATCGACCTCGACCGGATCGGAGCACTGTTCGACCAGCCAGTGCTGCCGGTCTGGCTCCAGGCCTTCGAGCCAATGCCCGGCGGCCTCCCCGAGCCGCTGGTGTTGCCCGACACGAACGACCGCGGCCCTCACCTCTCGTATGCGATCCAGTGGTTCAGTTTTGCCACCATCGCCCTGGTCGGATTCGGCGTCGTGCTCCGGCGGGGAGCCAGCCCCCGCAAGCGGCACCTCCCGCCACTCGACGCACCCGCGGCGGAAGTCGATCGATCGCCCCGCTAGACCTCGATTGGGCGAGCGAGGCCAGGGATGACCCGAACCGAGGGGATGGCGAGGAGTGACTCGGACCGTATCGCCAGCTTGGACGATCGATTCCCCCCACCCAGGATGATCCGGCCCCGGTTGAGCACGTCGACGTCGACCAAGACCGGGAGGTCGATCGGTAGCCCGAACGGTGTGCCGCCCCCAATCATCATCCCGGTAGCGGCGATCGTCGTCTCGGCATCGGCGAATGACACCTTGGACACCGCCATCGCATCACGGACGGTCCGATTGACATCCAGGCGGTGGGTGGCGAGCGCCACGGTGGCCGCCAGGCGGCCTTCGGGGCGCTTGGATTTGATGAGGATCGTATTGGCGGAGTCGGCCGGGTCGATTCCATAGGCAACGCAGAAGGCGGCGGTGTCGGCCAAATCGGGGTCGCAGTCCATCACCTCGAAATCGACAGCCAGCGCATCCAGAGCGGCGTGAACTCGGGGGTCCAACATCGCCGCGACCCTACTCGGTGTGACCCGTATAGCCTGCCCTGTCATGAAGGTGGCCGTGGTGGGAAGTGTCAATCTCGATCTGACCGCCCATGCCGCCCGCCTGCCCGTCGCCGGCGAGACCATAACCGGCGCCGTCCTGACCCGCGCCCCCGGGGGGAAGGGGGCGAACCAGGCCCTGGCCGCCCGCCGGTTGGGGGCCGACGTGGCTCTGCTGGCGTGTGTCGGCGACGATTCGACCGCGAACGAGGCACTGCGGCTGTTGCGAGCCGAGGGAGTTGATCTGAGCGGCCTCTCGGTGGTGGAGGACGTTCCAACCGGGGTGGCACTCATCGTGGTGGCAGCCGATGGCGAGAACCAGATTGTTGTTGCTCCCGGGGCGAACCATCACTTCCGGCCGGAAGACCTCGACCTGCCCGAAGCCGACGCAGTGATGTGTCAGCTCGAGGTTCCCTTCGCAGTGGTGGAGCGTGCGGCCGCCACCACCACCGGCTTCTTCTGCCTCAATGCCGCACCGGTTCGGCCGATGTCCGACTCCGTGCTCGCCCGCTGTGATCTCTTGGTCGTCAACGAGGTCGAGCATCGCGCCTTCGAGTCCCAGCTCCACCTCGTTCGGGGATACGTCGCCCTCACCCTCGGGTCGCAGGGAGCGGTGCTGGAACGTGGTGGCCAGATCGTCGCTCGGGCGGTTCCTCCCCGGGTGGAGGTGGTCGACTCGGTGGGTGCCGGCGACTGCTTCGTGGCGGCCCTCGTGGTGTCGCTGCTCGAAGGCAGGGACCCCGTTGACGCCCTGCAACGGGCGGTCGATGCCGGTGCGCTCACCACAACCAAGAGGGGTGCCCAACCCGCACTGCCTACAGCCGCCGCGGTCGACCAGATCGACCGCGGGCGCCGGCGCGTCTGACCTCGCCGGCGCCCGCTCTCGAGGTTGGTTCAGCCGGTGGCGTTCAACGCCTGGTCGAGGTCGGCGATGATGTCGTCGATGTGCTCGATCCCGACCGAGATCCGGACAAGGTCGGGGGTCACCCCGGACGAGATCTGCTCGTCGGCGGACAACTGCTGATGGGTGGTCGAGGCAGGGTGGATGACCAGTGTCTTGGCGTCACCGACATTGGCGAGATGGGAGGCGAGAACCGTATGGTCGATGAACCGCTTCCCGGCCTCGAATCCGCCGGCGATGCCGAAACTCAACACCCCGCCAAACCCGTTGCGCAGGTACTTCTTCGCATTGGCGTGATAGGGGTGTGAGGTGAGACCCGGATAGCTGACCCAGCTCACTTTGGGGTGTTGCTCGAGCCAGCGGGCCACCGCCAGGGCGTTGTCGGCATGACGTTGCACTCGCAAGCTGAGTGTCTCCAGGCCCATCAAGAACAGGAAGGCGTTGAACGGCGACAGGGCGGCGCCCAGGTCACGCAACCCCTCCACTCGTGCCCGGATGGCAAAGGCGATATTGCCGAAGTCCGAGTCCGGGTTGAACACATCGGTGAAGACCAAGCCGTGATACCCGGGAGCCGGTTCGGTGAACAGCGGGAACTTGCCTCCCCGCCAGTCGAACTTGCCCGAATCGACGATGACGCCACCGATCGAGGTGCCATGGCCACCGATCCATTTCGTGGCCGACTCCACCACGATGTCGGCTCCGTGCTCGATCGGCCGGCACAGGTACCCACCGGCGCCGAACGTGTTGTCGACCACCAGCGGGATGCCGTTGCGATGGGCGACTTCGGCGATGGCGGCGAAGTCGGGGACGTTGTACTTCGGGTTGCCGATCGTCTCTACGAAGATCGCTTTGGTCTTGTCCGTGATCGCCTTCTCGAAGTCGGCTGGGTCGTCGCCATCCACGAACGAGACATCGAACCCCAGCCGGGGGAAGGCCACCTTGAACTGGTTGTAGGTGCCGCCGTAGAGATAACTGGTCGAGACCAGATGATCACCACTCTGGAGCAGGGTGGTGAACGTGAGGAGTTGGGCCGCCTGGCCGGACGAGGTGGCGACGGCCGCCACACCCCCCTCCAGGGCCGCGATCCTCTGCTCGAAGACGTCGGTGGTCGGGTTCATGATCCGGGTGTAGATGTTCCCGAACTCCTGCAGCCCGAACAGGCGGGCGGCATGGTCTGCGTCGTTGAACGTGTACGACGTGGTCTGGTAGATGGGAACGGCCCTGGCGTTGGTGCCGGGGGCCGGCTCCTGGCCGGCGTGGACCTGAAGGGTCTCGAAGCGGTAGTCGCTCATGGTGTCTCGGTTCTCCTTGCTCGTGATCAAACGAGGTGGCGTACTGTGGTCGAAACCCGCACGGGATCACCTCTCGGGTGGTGGCGGGATGTCAGCGTTTGCCGGCGGGGGATGCCACCCGAGAGTGTCGACACTGCATGCGACAGGCACCGGACCAGGCCTCGGGGGAGGGGGGATGAGTTCGTCTCACTTGGCGATCCTTTCGCTTGTTCCGTTGCGCTCGGTGAGCGCCCGGAGCGGAAGGTCCCGCTTGGGCATCTCATCGGTCAGGCATTGGCACCGTCTTCCGCATCTGCCGGATGGTTGCCGCGGCTTCAAAGGGCCTGTCCCTCAGCCGCTCTTGATGAGCGCATTGTCAATGGCCGGGAAGTATGTCGCCTGGTCCGCCGGGTGTCAAAGGCGGTCGGAAACTCGCTCAGCTCGTCATGGGCCGGTATGGTTCTCGGACCCGATCTAGGGGAGAGGGCGTGGATCGACACGACGGAGCGCTCATTGCGCAATCCATCCGCAACCCAGAAGTGTTCGAGGTGGTCTTCGATCGCTACTACCAGGCGGTCTATCGCTTCGCGGTTGGACGGGCGGGCGTATCGGAGGCGGGTGATGTCGCCGCCGAGACGTTCCTGCGGGCCTTCGCCCGCCGCCATCGCTTCGACGTGGAGCAGACGAACGCCCTGCCCTGGTTGTTCGGAATAGCGGTGAACGTGACGCGTGAACGGTTCCGGAAGGTGAACCGGGGGAGGCGAGCCCTCGATCGAGTTGCTGCCACCCCCGAGATCATCAGCCCGTTCGAGGGTGAGGCGGTGGCACGAACCGACGCCCTCGCCCGTACCGATGAGCTTGCCTCGGCTTTGACCGATCTGACCGACGACGAGTACCAGGTCCTGATGCTGTCCGCCCTGGGCGACCTGAGCTACCAGGAAATCGCCGACAGCCTGGACATTCCCATCGGGACCGTTCGTTCGCGCCTGGCGCGGGCCCGGCGAAAGATGCGGGAACTGATGGAGCCAGATCGGTCAATACCAGCCGCAGATGAGCCGGCCACCCGAACGCGATTTTTCTGATTTCGTCTCGTCGATGCCCGTGGGTGGGGAGAACGAGGCCCGGCTCCGCCTCTGGCAGTCCATCGAGCGGGAACGTTCCACTCGGTTGCGGCGGCGTACCACCCGTCGCGCCACACTGCTCGGCCTGACCGTCTTTGCGGCGTGGGTGATCGCACCCGTCAGCCCCGACTCCGGCAACGCCCTGCTCGGGCTGGCGTCGGCGGTGGCCGAGGCGGGTCCGTTCGCACCGGGCGCTCCTGAAGTCTGGTACGAGAAGGTCGAGAGAGTCGAGCAGTTCGAGGTGGCGCCTGAGCACCTGAAAGCCTTGGGAGCGGCAAGCTTCACCTTCGGTGTGCCCACCGTTGTGGAGACGTGGATCGGCGCAGACGGCGCCTACCGGACCAGGGTTTCCTACGGCACTCCCCAGTTCTCAGACGGTGCCGATGAACGTGTTTTCGATCTGGTTCGGCTAGGCGACCGCTATCCGGTCAATCGGGTGGTCGAGTCGATCGGTGTCGTGGAGGATCCGGTATTCGAGCCACCCTGGGCCGATGGGCCACCGGCAGTTCTGGCTTCCATGCAGCGCCAGGTTCGTACGACGACGGACCCGAGACCCGACTCCGCCAAACTCCTCGACCTGGCGGTGACGTTGTTGCGGGAGGAGCGGGACGTGGCCGCCCACCGCGCCACCTTGTTTGAGGTACTCGCCGAGATCGACGGCCTGGCCGTGTATTCGAAGCCCGGGGAACTGGTAGTCGCCGTTCGCTATGTGACCGACCAGCAAGCGTTCGAAAAGCGGATCGTCCTCGACATCGCCACCGGGTCCCTGCTGTCGTCAACACTGGAACGTCTTGCCACGACCGGCGCCCAGGGTTCGGTGGTCGAGTCGCGTACCTTCGCCCAGCAGGCCAGCTGACATCCGAGAACCGAATCTGGAGAACGGCCAATACGAGCGCGGTGCGCGCCAAGTCAGAGACGAGGGGCTATCCGTTTCCTCCCAGCCAAGAGGGTCGGTGTCCAACACCGACCCTCACTGGTGTTCCAGGTCCGTCAGTGGTTGTGCGGTGCTTCCGCGATCTCGGCTCTGACCTTTTCCATGTCGAGCGTTTTGACCTGCTCGAGGAGGTCCTCGAGGGCGGCCGGCGGGAGGGCGCCGGGCTGGGCATACAGAAGGATCTGGTCGCGGAAGACCATGAGGGTCGGAATCGATCGAATCCCGAAGTCCTGGGCGAGCATCTGCTCGGCCTCGGTGTCGACCTTGGCAAACAGGATTCCGTCATGCTGCTCGGAGGCGGCCTCGAAGGTGGGCGCGAACGAACGGCAGGGGCCGCACCAGGCGGCCCAGAAGTCGATGACGACGGTCTCGTTGTTGAGAATCGTCTCGTCGAATGTCTCTCTCGTCAGTGCGACCGTTGCCATGAGATGCTCCTTCGTGAAAATTCGTAAGCGGTCTGTCCAACCAGACGGGCTATTGGACTATTCCCGGTCGAACTGCAGCAGTTGCACATAATTCCCGTCCGGATCGACCAGGGTCGCCACCCTTCCACCCCATGCCTCGCGCTCGGGTTCTCGAACGAATCGAACGCCTGCTTCGGTCAGCCTGCTGTGGATGACATCGATGTCGTCGACTCCCAGATTGACCATTACTCGGGCGGGATCCGAGTTGACACCGGAGACGTCCGAGTGAGTCGAAAGGGTCAGCCGGCCACCTCCCAGGTCGAAGTTGACGAACCGCTCCCGGTCGGATCGAACCGGCAGACGGAGAATCTCGACGTAGAAGTGGCGCATCGCCCCGAAGCGTTCGATCTGGGTCGAAATCAGGACTCCCGACAGCAAGACCATCGCTGGGGGACGATACCCTCCCCGGGCGGCGATCGACGGTGTGGTTAGCTGGGGGCGCGATGAGCAGTGTGGTCCAACGTTGCCGGTGGTGCGGGGCGAGGTTCGAGACAGCTGCCGGCGCAGGACGACGCCCGCTGTACTGCCGGCGCTCGCATCGACAGCGGGCCTATGAGTCACGCCAGGTGGCGTTGCGCCATCAACTGGGACCCGAAGACGTCCTGTTGACCCGGAGCGGCTTCGAAGCAATCCGCGATCTCTTGTTCAGGATCGAGGCGGCGCTTCAGGACATCGATTCCGATCTCGCCGGCGGAGCCGAGCCCGACGAATACCGACAGGCGCTGTGGCACCTCTACGAGGCGGCCGGCTCGGTGCGTACCATCTCGTTGGAGCCTCGGGCGGTTGGCAGCTAGGGAACCGTCAGCCCTCGCCCAACTCGGCCAGCAACTTGCGGCTCGGGTTGGCCATCGCCGTCTCCTCGACTCCTTTGGCGGCAACGTCGATATAGGCCTGGGTGGTGGCGAGGTCGGAGTGACCGAGGAGTCGCTGGACTTCGGGGACCGACCCGGATTGTTCGACGAGGAGGGTCGCATAGGTATGGCGGAGCGAGTGGGCGAGGGCACCCTTGGGAGGCGCCACTGCTGCCCGCCTAAACCACCCCAGAACCAGATGGTCCACCACTTTGGGGGTAAGTGGCCGCCCATCGAAGCGCACGAGGAGCCGGTCGCGGGGCTCGGCCGGCTTGCCCAGCCGGTCGGTTCGAGAGGCCAGGTAGGCATCGATGAAGGACACGGACTCGGGTGGGAGAGGAATCGTCCGGCTCACGTCGCCCTTACCGGTCACATGAAGCTTGGTCATCTCCGACGGTGACCGGCGTACGTCGCCCACCCGGAGGGACATCGCCTCCGACACCCGCACGCCGGCACCGACGAACAGAGCACAGAGTGCCCGCTCCAGCTCCGGCCATGGGTTCCTGGCCCGGGGGGATGGGCTCTGGGCAGCCCGGATCACCCGCTCCAGATCGGTCTCCGAGATCGGTTTGGGTCGCCAGCGTTTGGCGGAAGGGGGCTCCACGAAATCGAGTGGGTTCATCTCGATGGCGTTGCGATACACCACCAGCCACTTGCAGAAGCCCGACCAGGTCGAGCGGCAGCGGCGGATCGAGGTGGGGGCATGGTCCCTGGCATAGCGGGCAAACGCGCCGGTAATCGAGTCGCGGGTGAGATCGGCAGGGACGAGTACCGCCAAGTAACGCTCGAAGGGGTCGACCCGATCCTGATCGACCGGCCGCACGAGACGTTCGGTCAGCAGGCGGGCGATGACGGTGAGATCCGCCGTCCGGGCGCGAAGCGTCGACGGTGATGGCTTCGAGGTGTTCTTCCAGTCGAGCCAGTCACGAGCCAGAGTCAGGAGGTCGGGGGGATTGGTGCCGATACCAGGCATGTTACGACCACCATGTCGACAGGCCGGGGATGACCCAGGACAGGTATCAGGTCTCAGGAGACCGGAGACAGTGACCGGCCGCCTCTTCTGTTTCTCCCTCCGCAGAGGGGAGTACCCCGAAGGGGGGAGGGGGGCACGGTCCGACTGTGCTGATCGCAGGGGGATGACCCCCCGGCACCCCCCAACGGGCGGGGCCGGATCCGGCTCCCCCAACACTCGGGCTCTGCGGGGCCTCCCGAGGGGAGCGAACAAAGCCCCTGGCCGCCTCTTCTGTTTCTCCCTCCGCAGGGGGGAGTACCCCGGAGGGGGGAGGGGGGCACGGTCCGCCAGTGCTCTGACGCGTTCTGAAGCTCGCGACTCGAGACTCGCGACTGCTCTGGGGGGCGGCCGAGCCTGCGTTTGAGCGGTTCAGGGTGGGGGAGTTACCGACCCGGCACAGTCGACGCAATGGGTGCTGGTCGGGCGGGCCTCCAGCCGTTCGGTCGGGATCGGGTTACCACAACTGTCACAGGTCCCGTAGGTACCTTCTTCGATCTTGATGGTCACCCGGTCGATGTCGGCGATGGAGGCGGCGATGGAACGGGCGGTGGCGGTGGTGGCGAGTCGTTCGACGGCCTCCGCAGTCCCGTCACCGATTCGTTTTCCGAAACCGACGGATGCCCCTTCGGTGGGCGGTCGGGTCAGGTTCTCCAGTTCGACTACCAACTCGGCTCGGCGGGCTATCAGTCGGCTCCGGATTTGCTCATGATCGACCCTGTCTGCCATTGCCGGCAAGGTTAGGTCGTCCTCAGCCTGAGGCGGAGATCGACTCTCCTCTGAGGCTCAACCTGAACTGGAACGTGAGAGTTGCGGTCAGTCGTCGAGTACCTCGGACAACTCGAGCCACCGGTGCTCTACCCGGGTCAGTTCGGAACGAAGTTGATCCAACTGGATCGCCAGGGCGGCAACCTCCTCCCAATCCGTAGCCAACGCCTCCATCCTGGCGGTCAGGCGGTCGATCGCCTCCTGCAGGCGGGGCATTTCGGCTTCGAGTCGGGCGTACTCGCGACGGAGGGTCTGGTTTGGCCTCGGTGAAGGGGGGCGGACCCGGGGAGCGGCCGGGATCGGGGGTTCCGCCGGCTGGGCGGCGCCGCGGGTGCCACGGCGATGGGCCACATAGGACGTATAACCGCCGGGATGGTGGCGGATAGAACCATCGGGTTCGATCGACACGATCTCCTGGCACGAGCGATCGAGCAGGTAGCGGTCGTGTGAAGCGATCACCGTCACCCCGGGCCACTCGTCCAGGAAGGCCTCCAGGGCACCCAGCGTGTCGAGATCCAGGTCGTTGGTCGGCTCGTCCAGGAGGAGCAGGTTGGGAGCGGAGGCGAGGACGAGCATCAGTTCGAACCGTCTCCGTTCGCCCCCGGACAGGTCGCCGACCGTCGCGGAGTGCTGGGACGTCGGGAAGCCGAACCGCTGCAGGAGTTGCGAGGCCGAGACCTCCAAACCGGTGGCGAGTCTGGTGCGGGTCGCCTCCTCCAGCGTGACATCGAGGATCCTCGTCGCCCCCGGGAGTGGTCTGGGCTGCTGGTCGAACCATCCGGGTCGGACGGTCTCGCCGATGGCGACGGATCCCTCGTCCGGGAGCAGGCGCCCTCCGAGCAGCCGCAGCAGGGTGGTCTTGCCGGCTCCGTTGGGTCCGACCAGCCCGATCCGGGCACCGGGCGCCAGGCGCCAGGTGATTGAGTCGAGCACGGGGCGGTCGGAGAAGCGCACCGTGGCCCTGTCGAGTTCCACGACCTTCGACCCGAGCCGGGCACTGGGGAATTCGAATTCGAGCGATCGGGGGCGGCGAGCTGGGGGAGCCTCGAGCAGCGCCACCGCCCGGTCGACTCTCGCTTTGGCCTTGGTGGATCGAGCCTTGGGACGCCGGTTGAGCCATTCCAGCTCGATGCGGGCCAGATTGGCCCGCTTGCGGGCCGAACCCAGTTCCTGCGCCTCGCGTTGGGCACGCGCCTCGAGGTAACTGTGGTAGCCGCCCCGGTGGGCAAACACCGTACCGTCCTCCACCTCCAGCACTCGGGTCGTGATTCGGTCGAGAAGGTACCGATCGTGGGTGACGATCACCACCGCACCCGGCCGACGGTCGAGCTCGTCCTCGAGCCAGTCGATGGCGTCGGTGTCGAGATGGTTGGTCGGCTCATCGAGGATGAGAACCTCCGACTCGACTGCCAGCGCCGCCGCCAGCCACACCCGCCGCAACTGGCCGCCGGAAAGCTCACCCAAATGTAGATCGATGTCTCGAATCCCGAGACGGTCGAGAATCGCCAGACCCTGATGGGCGCCGACGATGGTGGAACCGATGGTGGCTCTGGCCTCGTATGAGGGGTTCTGGCGCAGATAGGCGACCCGGGTTCCGGTGGCGAGGACCACCTCGCCCGTATCCACCTCGATCTGGCCGGCGAGGACCCCGAGCAGCGTGCTCTTCCCGGCGCCGTTGACGCCGATGATGCCCAGGCGGTCACCCTCCTCTATGCCAAACGACACATGGGACAGGATGCGACGTTCCGGGTAGGCATGGGAGACATCGACCAGGCTGATAAGGGTTGTGGCCATGGGGTGGTTGGAGTGTACGGCCCTGGATTCAGCGGTCAGGCGGCGCTCAACGCAACTGGAAGCCATAGCCGAGGTCGTCATCCGGGTGGAGGATGAAGCGATGCCGCCCGGTGAGAAAAGCCTGCCCCTCGATTTCGGTGGATACCGTTCGATGCCCTGCAACCGGGGCGGCCTCTCCGAGAATCCGCCCCTGGAAGACGGTCCCGATGATCGACCGGTGTTCCAGATGCCCTCCCGATGGCAGCAGGCCCCGCAGTTCGAGGATGGCGAGCCGGGAGGAGGTTCCGCTGCCACAGGGCGACCGATCGACTTCCCCATCGGCGAACACAGTGACATTGCGCTGGCTGAGGTGATGACCACTGCTCTCGATCGTCTCGTACCAGATGGTCCCGTAGCACCCCGACAATCGGTCGTCCGTCGGATGACGCACCGAGGGGTGGTCGGCGAGGGCACGCTTGATCTCCCGCCCGATCGAGATCAGATCGGGTAACTGGGCCGGCTCGACGGAGAGTCCCAGGCTGCGCGCCTCGACCGAGGCATAGAACGCCCCGCCATAGGCGACATCGGCCGTGCAGTCGACCCCTGGTACGGATACGTCCAGGGCGCTCACCCATGAGGGAACGTTGACGAAGCGGACCGCTGTGACGTGATGGGTGGTCCCGTCGGTCTCCGCGAGGGCGGTGATCGACAGCCGGCCGGAGGGCACATCGATGGCGAAGGTGGTCTCTGGCTCCCGCGCCGGAACGATCCCGTGTTCCAGCGCCCACACCGCTGCGGCGATGGTCCCATGGCCGCAGGCGGTCGAGAAGCCGTCCTTGTGGAAGAACACGAGCCCGAACTCCGCCCCGGCATCGTCCGGCGGCGTGACGAAACATCCGTACATGTCGGCATGGCCTCGCGGCTCGTTCACCAGGAAGCGGCGAACGTGATCGAGGTGTTCCTCACTCCAGCTGCGGCGGTCGAGGACCGTTGCACCCTTGGGTGGGTCGACCCCTCCCACCACGATGCGGAAGGGCTCGCCGGCGGTGTGATAGTCGGCGGTGTCCACCACGAGCGGATCCATCCGGCCAGCATACGGCCGGGGGAGTGACCACTACTCGGTCAACCGGCCGACTGCGAGCTCGGCCATCAGTTGGGTCTCATCCAGGGCGTGGTCGACTCCCATGTCAGGGCCAAAGAGCCAGCGGTTGCGGGGGTCGACCACCCGGGCGAGGACGACCTCGGTCCCGAACTCGAACTTTGCCAGCGTCGCGCTGACCAGATTGACCTCGTCGGATCCGGTTGCGGCGATCAGCCACCGGCAGGTGCGAATCCCGGCACGTTCCAGGTCTATCGGGTCGATCCCAGAACCGAGCGTGGTGACGACCTTCCCAAGCTGGGTTTCGACCTCCTCGATGTGGTCGGGGCGGCTCTCCAGGATCCGCACGTCGATTCCCGCCTCGAGGGCGGCCCGACCGATGGCGGTTCCGCTCTTTCCGGCGCCAACGATCAACAGGGCGGCCATCACGATCTCCTTCCGAGCAGCGTTTCGAGGCGTTCGGCACCACCGCCGGTCACGGCCAGTGCCACGACGTCGCCAGTGGCGAGATGTGTCCCCGGATCGGGGACGAAGGTGCGCCCTCCCCGGGTGACAGCAGCCACCCTGATCTCACCCGGCGATTCGATCTCCTTGATCGGGCGATTGTTCAGCAGCGCCGGAACCGCCGACTCGATCAGGTCGACCTGGCCGGCGCCAAGCGAGGTGATCGTGGTGAAGTCGACCAGCACCAGGGCCTCGGCCAGCCGGCCAACGGCCCAGGCCACCGGCGAGATGGTGTGGACCCCCAATCTGCGGTAAACCTCGGCAGCCTGCGGGTCGTACATCCTGGCCACGACCCTGGGAACGCGGAAGCGGCGCGCCGCCACCCGTGCCACGACGGCGTTGACGGCATCTGCGCCGGTGACCGCGGCCAGGGAGTCCGCCGATTCGATCCCCGCCGCCAGGAGTGCAGAACG
Source organism: Actinomycetota bacterium (assembly GCA_036745195.1). Classification (GTDB taxonomy): domain Bacteria; phylum Actinomycetota; class Acidimicrobiia; order Spongiisociales; family ZC4RG35; genus JBFHRE01. The sequence continues at coordinate 16,184 of DAIOGO010000022.1, forward strand.
ATCGAGTCCCATGCCCACGATCCTGGTCCCGGTGAAGTTCGAGCCGAGCCTGGCGAATGCCTCAGGTCGGCTGTCGATGATGCTCACGGTGTGGCCATCCAGATGGAGGCGACCGGCCAGGGCGGAACCAACCCGGCCACACCCCACGATCACGACGTTCATGGATTCCTCCTCCGGTTGATTCGTTTTCGTACGACCTCGACGAGTGGCAACAAGGCGATACCCGGCAAGAGCCACAGCCAGCCCACGGTTGGGAAGGGGCCGGTACCAATCGCCCTTCCCAACCAGGGCAGATAGACCAGGGCGGCGACGACCAGGACCTCGGAGGCCACCCCCCACGCCAAGAACGGATTGGCGCCGGGATTGCGGAAGCCTCGCGAACGCTGAGCGAAGAGGTTGCCGATCTGGGTCACCACGACCGCTGCCAGCGCCATCGCCGCCGCCGCCCGGTAGCTGGGACCCGAGTCGGGAAGATTCAGGAGGTCGCGAAATCCCTGCAATCGGTAGGCGCCGAAGAAGGCGGCCATGACGAACAACGCCTGGGCCGGTCCCAGCCAGAGGTAGGCCCGGCTCAGCAGCGCCCGATCGATCAGGTGCTCGGACGAGGGACGAGGCGGTCTCTCCATGATGCCCGGCTCCGGTGGCTCGGCCCCCAGCGCCAGGGCCGGGGCCAGGTCGGTCCCGAGGTCGATGGCGAGGATGTGCATGACTCCGAGCGCGATCGGAATGGTTCCCCCCGAGAACGCAAAGACGATGAAGGGAAGCGCTTCCGGGGCGTTGGAGGTGAGGATGTAGGTGGTGAACTTCCTGATGTTGGAGAAAACCGCTCGTCCCTCCTCGACGGCGGCAACGATCGAGGCGAAGTTGTCGTCGAGGAGGATCATGTCGGCGGCTTCCTTGGCGACATCGGTCCCCCCGAGGCCCATCGCCACGCCGATGTCGGCTTTGCGGAGGGCCGGCGCGTCGTTGACGCCGTCACCGGTCACGGCCACCACATGACCGAGGCCCTGGAGTGCGGTGACCACCCGCAGCTTGTGCTCGGGTGTGGCACGGGCGAAAAGGACCTCACCCGACAGGGCGTCCTCGAGTTCGGAGTCCGTCATCCGATCGAGTTCGTCGCCGTTCACGACATGCACGGCCTCGCCGACCATCCCGATCCGCCGTCCGATCGACTCGGCAGTGAGTCCATAGTCGCCGGTGATCATGACGATCCGGATACCGGCCTTGCCACACAACTCGACTGCCCGGGTGACCTCAGGACGGGGCGGGTCCATCATCGCCAGCAGACCACAGAACTCGAGGTCTCGCTCCATGCTCTCGGCGGAGAGGTCGGCAGGGACCTCGTCCAGCCGGCGCCGGGCCACACCCAGCACCCGCAGGCCGAGCGATGACAGCCGGTCGATCTCGTCCGCCACGTGGCGCCGGGTGGCCGGGTCGAGTGCCACTGACCCGGTCTCCCCGGTGATGGTGGTGGAACGATCGAGCAGCGCCTGCGGGGCTCCTTTGACATGGAGCTCAAAGAGCTCGTCCCGCTGGTCGATTGTGCTCATCCGGGCCCGGCTCGACTCGAACGGGATCTCGGCCAGACGTTGCCAGTCCGCTGCCGGCCCGAGCTTGGCGGCCGCCACCACCACCGCCGCCTCGGTCGGGTCGCCCACAGCCGTCCAGCCCGCCGATTCGTCCAGGTGGATGCGGGCGTTGGTGGCGCACGAGGCCGTCTCCAGCATCGCGGTCAGCGCCTCACCCGGTGGGGGAGTGATGACCCCCTGCGGCTCATAGCCGGTGCCCGAGAACGTGTAGCGCACTCCACCGGCGACCGCCTCCACGACCGTCATGGCGTTCTCGGTGAGGGTTCCGGTCTTGTCGGTGCAGATCACCGTGGTGGATCCGAGGGTCTCGACCGCCGAGAGTTTCTTCACCAGCGCATTGCGACGGGCCATTCGTTGCGTTCCCATCGCCAGCGACAGGGTCACGGTGGGCAGCAGCCCCTCGGGGACGAAGGCCACGATCATGCCCAAGGCGAAGATGAATCCCTCGCTGAGAGGCAACCCGCCCAGCCACAGCGCCAGCACGAAGAAGGCCGCACCCACCGACACCGCCACCACCGACACGACCACGCTCAGGCGGCGGAGTTCGACCTGGAGCGGACTGGCTTCCTCGACCAGCTGTTGGGTGAGGCTGGCCACCCGCCCGAGTTGGGTATTCCCGGCGGTGGCGAACACGACCGCCCTTCCCCGGCCGGCCGCCACCGAGGTGCCGGCAAACACCAGATTGGACAGTTCCGAGGGCGCCCGCCCGGTGGGATCGCATGGATCCGAGGTCTTGCGAGTGGGGCGTGACTCGCCTGACATCGTCGACTGGTCCACCCGGAGGGCGATGTGATCGACCAACCGGGCATCGGCCGAGACTCGGTCGCCTTCCTCGAGCAGGAGCACATCACCGGTGACGAGATCCTCGGCGGGTACCCGCATGGGAACGCCGTCGCGCAGGACCGTCGAGAACGACGGGAGGAGCTTGCGGAGGGCGGCGGTGGCCTGTTCGGCCCGATACTCCTGCCAGAAGCTGAAGAGACCGTTGATCACGTTGACGATCCAGATCGCCACCGCCAGTTGGGGAAGCCGGGCGGCCAGCGCCACTGCTCCGCCCACCCACAACAGGATCGCCATCAGGTGCCCGAAATTGGCGACGAACCGCTTGACCAACCTGGGTGGCGCCACCTCGGCCAATCGATTGGGGCCGTCGGCACTCAGGCGGCCGGCAGCCTCGCCGGCTGTGAGTCCGGCCACCGAACTGACCAGGCGGTCATACACCTCCGCCGTCGGGATGGGGGCCAGATCCGTCACCGAAACCGGCGCCGCAGTCATCAGGGCCATCGCCTCCCACCATACGTTCCCGCCCGGGGGACGACGACTGGCAAAGGACCCTGCCACCAGTGAAGGGCGGATAATACAGATTATCCGCATCACGCAGGTGGGAACAGGCCCAGATCCACCGAAGCCGCCAATTCCGGCTCTCCAGGCGGTTCAGGCCCGCCGAGCCCTCTCCAGGCCGGCCGGCGTACTCGCACTTGGAACCTGCGCCTCGACACCTGAAACCTGCACCTCGAGACCCAGATCCCCCCTATACCTGCACCCAGCGACCTGAAACCTGTAGCCCGTGCTCCGATCTGCTCCCTCACCCCGGATAGCTCCATCCGCCTTTGCGTCACAGTGACGATATCCACCCGAGGTGGACATGCATTGGTGTCGACCTCTCGGAAGGTAGCGTGAGGCCATGGCGCGTCTCATGGAGGTCGATTCGTCCGGATCTGTCAGCGCCGTCGACGGCATCGCCTCCCTCTTCACTCCGATCGATGGCTGGCGCTGGCTCGACCTCGGCCCGCAGGACCACGAGTTCGTGCTCGAACTGGCCGGCCGCCTGGATTGGGCGAAGATCGAGATCGAGGATGTCCTCGACGACACGCCGATCGGGAAGGTGATCGATGCCGGACCCCACATCTTTGCCGTGTTCCATTGTGTTGCGCTCGGCAGTCCCCGGATCGACAGCACCGAGGTCGACTGTTTCCTGTCAGAGAACCTGCTCGTCACGATCCGCCACGGAGAGTTGGCAGAGATGGACGAAGTGTGGGATGACAGTCTGAGGGCGCCGTCGTTGGTCGAAGGCGGGCCGGACCGGATGCTGGCTCGGTTGGCGGCGGCGCTGGTGGCTTCGCTGCTGCCGCTCCTCGACATCCTCGAGGACCGGATCGAGGTGGTGGAGGACTCGGCGATGGAGAAGCACCACTCGGTCATCGGAGAGGTGCAGGCGCTCCGCAGTGACGTCACCCGGCTGCGGCGTTTCGTGGCTCCCCAGCGTGAGGTGATGATGGCCCTGTCCCGCGAGGGCGCCACTCCCCTGATCGGGCCGCGGGCGCGAATGAGGTTCGCCGACGTGCATGAGCAACTGTTCCGGGTGGTCGAGACGCTGGATGGCGCCAGATTGCTGCTCGGGTCGGCGCTGGAGACATACCGGTCCGCGGTGGCAGAGGAGATGAACCGCGTCATGAAGGTGCTGACCGTGTTCTCCGCCATCATGCTTCCCCTCACGCTGATGGCCGGCGTCTGGGGCATGAACTTCGACAACATGCCCGAACTCGATCATCCTCTCGGCTACTGGTTCGCCCTCGGTTCGATGCTGGTCGTCGGCATCGGTCTCTGGCTGCTCTTCATCAGGAGCGGGTTTGTGAGCAATGTGGTTCTCAAGAAACTGCCGCGATCGATCGGTCTCGGTCTGTGGCAGGTGGCGACCCTTCCGATCAAAGTGGTCAGCAAGGCAATCAATGACGAGCCCGCGCCGACCGGCGCCGACGAGGTTTGATTACCGACGGGTCTCCCTACACTCGGATCATGTTCGGTCCCCTGAATGGTGTGCGCACGGCCCTGGTGACTGCGGCGGCGCTGACGGCGGTGGCGGCAGCCGCCCTCGGTTACTGGACGGCGGCGGCGGCGCTGACCGCCGGGGTGGCGGTCCACGGGCTCGGCTGGTGGTACCTGTGGAAGGACGCCAACCGGCGATCCTCCAACTGACGACGCCGGTCGGGATACGACCGGCGTCTGGTGTTGATCAACACTCGAACAGGTCGAGTGGTCGGTGGTTCAGCGTGAGGCTGAACCGACCAACGAATGACGACCGGCCCGCTCGACCGGAGCCAGTTCGGCCTGCGGCCTCAGCTTGATGTAGCCGTAGCCGGCAGCGGCCACGGCGAGGGCCGAGGACAGCAGCACCAGCGGGGCCGCCAGGACCGTCGACACGATCGCCCCCATGACGGCCAGGATCGTGCCGGCGAGGATGACCGATTTGTGCAAGATGCTGACTGCCTTCATGGTGACTCCTTCTCTCTGAACTCGTGACGGTGTGATCGGCCCCTGCCCACCAAAACTTGAGCTGATTGCACCTACCATTCTCGCTCCCATGACCCCTCTCCCCCGGTATCTGCTGCCCGACACCGCCGCGACCGCCGCCGACGGGGGGTTGATGGTGGGTGGATGCCGCCTGACCGATCTGGCCTCCGAGTTCGGCACCCCACTGTTCGTGTACGACGAGCAGCACATCCGGCATCGAGCCCGGGCTGCCGTCTCGGCGTTTGGTGACGGGAACGTCATCTACGCCGCCAAGGCCTTCCTGTGCAAGGCGATGGCCCGACTGGCCCACGAAGAGGGTTTGCGGCTCGACGTGGCGAGTGGCGGCGAGATGGAGGTGGCGCTGGCTGCGGGCGTTCCACCCTCGAAACTCGTCTTCCACGGCAACAACAAGTCTGTTTCGGAGCTGGCCGTAGCGTTGGAACGGGGGGTGGGCCGCATCGTCGTCGACAGCTTCGATGAGATCGACCGGATCGAGGCCCTGGTCGGGAAGGGGCACGACCCCGCCCCTGTGTTGCTGCGGATCACGCCGGGGGTCGAGGCCCACACCCACGAGTTCATCGCCACCGGCCAGGAGGACACCAAGTTCGGATTCGCCATATCGAGCGGGGCAGCCGACGAGGCCGTAAAGCATGTCCTCGAATCGGGGGCGTTCGCACTACACGGGCTTCACGCCCACATCGGATCGCAGGTCTTTCGGATCGAGTCCTTCGCCGAGGCCGGCCGGGTCATCGCCCGTTTCGCCGGCCCCTACTCCCTACCCGAGTTGGTGCTCGGGGGCGGGTTGGGCGTTGCCTATGTCGAGGGCGAGCGGTCTCCCGCTTTGAGCGAGTGGGCTTCGGCGATCGGTCAAGCCACCATCGACCTGGTCGGAACGAGGATCGCAGTGGAACCGGGGCGCGCCCTCGTCGCCTCGGCGGCCATCACCCTCTACACGGTTGGCACGATCAAGGACTTGCCCGGCGTTCGCACCTACGTAGCGGTCGACGGCGGGATGAGCGACAACCCGCGCCCGGTCCTCTATGGGAGCGGATACGAGACCTTCCTCCCGCGAGCGGTGGGCGCCGAGCGGACACGGGAGATCAGACTGGTGGGCAAACACTGCGAGTCGGGGGATCTCCTCGTGCGGACCGGCCTCGTCCCTCCCGATCTGAAGGTCGGTGACGTCATCGCCACCCCCGTCACCGGTGCCTATGGGCACTCGATGGGGTCGAACTACAACAAGATCCTGCGCCCGCCGGTGGTGTTCGTGGCCGACGGCCGGGCGCGCCTGGTGGTGCGCCGGGAGACGCTCGACGATCTGCTGGCGACGGACATCGGATGAGCAGCCACCCCCTCGACCGGCTGGCCGCCGTTGCGTTTCGGGTCACCCCCCGGGCATCCACGGTGTTTCCCGATGGATGGGGGGATGAGACCCACCTGGATCTCCTCGCCACACCGGCGGTCGCCCTCGAGCCGGCGCCGCTCGACATCGTCTGGAGCCGGAAGGAGGAACACCCCGGGTATCGGGTGCGGCGCGGGCAGTTCCTCAGCCCGATCGGCGCGCTCCTACCCGAGGCGGCCAGGTTGGTGCCGGTCGAATGGGTCGAGCCCGGGGCAGGAAGCGATCGGGTGTGTGTGCTGCTCCCGGCCTGGAACGATCACGGATTCGTCAAGCGTCGGCGGCTGGCGGGTGGCCTCGCCGAGCGAGGAATCGCCTCGATCAGCTTCGACATCCCCCTCTACGGGGCCCGCCGGGTGGGAGCGCTCGACCAACAGGCAATTCGCACGGTGGCCGATTTCGCCCTGATGGGATATGGCGCCGTCCACGAGGCCGTTTCGCTCGCCGCTCACTTTCGAGGAGAGGCGGTGGTCGGTTTCTCCGGATATTCGATGGGCGGAAACCTGGCTGCGCTGGCGTCGGCGATGGTGCCGTTTCCGGTAGCAATCGCTCCATTGGCGGCATCTCACTCACCCGGGCCCGTGTACCTCGACGGAGTGCTCCGTTCGGCCATCGGCTGGGAGGCCCTCGGCGGGCGGACGATCGCTGCCGATCGGCTTCGGGCCGTCCTCGGTTCAGCCACGGTTCTGTCGGTGCCACCCGCCGATCATCACCGGGCGGCCGTCCTCGTCGTGGCAGAACGGGATGGGTTCATCCCCGACAGCGCCTCCCGAGCCCTCGCCGCCCACTGGCCCGGGGCGGAGTTGCGGGTGGTGGCCGGGGCCGGCCACGCCACTCTTCTGTGGAGACACTCGACGGCATTGGTGTCGGCGATCGTCGACGCCTTCGACCGTTTCGGCGAACTCCCGAGCCGGTAACGTTTGTCTGTGCACGCAGTCCTGTCCTGGATCGCCACGATCCCCTTCCTTCTCCTCTTCGGGATAACCCTGGTGGTGTTCGACCTGGCGGGGCGAGTCGCCCTCCTGTTCGGAACCCGACCGTTCGAATACGTGATGGCCACCCTGCAACGGGTACTGGTGGGTCTCTATGGCATCTGCGGTGTCAGGGTCATCGTCGAACGTGATCCCGGGGTGTTACCCCGCACCGGCTACGCCGTCATCGCCAACCATCAGAGCCTGCTCGACATCGCCATGATCGGCGGGTTTCTGTATTCCAACTTCCCCAAGTACGTCGCCAAGGCCGAACTGGGGCGGAGGATCCCCAGCATCTCCCTCAACCTGAATCGAGGCGGCAACGCCCTCATCGACCGCAAGGATCGAGTTCAATCCGTTCGGGCCATCAATGAGATGGCAAGCACCGCCCAGTCACGGGGTGTGAGCGTGGTCATCTTCCCGGAGGGGACTCGTTCCCAAGACGGAACCCTCGGCGAGTTCAAACGAGCCGGCAGCGAGGCGATGCTGAAGGCAGCGGACGAACTGCCGGTGGTGCCGGCCGCCATCGACGGGTCGTGGCGGGTGTCGGATATGTTCCCGGTTCATTTCGGGGCGAAGGTCCATATCCGATTCGGCGAGCCGATTGCCCGCCGAGAGGGAGACGCAGGCGAGATGCTGATCGCCACCCGCCGGTTCATCGAGGACAGCCTGGCCGAATGGCGAGCAAACCCCTGAACCACTGCGCCGTGCGCCCAGCGCCTTGCGCCAGGCGTCCTGCGCAAGGCAGCTGTCGGGCATCGGCTATCGGCCATCGGCACTGAGCGACCGGGGACTCGTACCGGTGACCGGCTTTGTCTCTCCCTCCGGAGGGGGGAGTACCCCGGAGGGGGGAGGGGGGCACGGTCCGACGGTACTCACACGCGTCCTCAGCCCCGTCGCATAGTGCCCCCTCCGTCTCCGGCCT
>DAIOGO010000023.1:0-11472 GCA_036745195.1 Actinomycetota bacterium
CGTCCCGGTCTGGCTGTTCTCGAGCGGTCCGGTGGGCGACCCGCCGGTGCCCGACGAGGACCCGGCCGACATCGAGGCGATCGGCAACGTCCTCGACGTTCGGGGCCATGTGCGGTTCGCAGGCAAGATCGACAAGGACACCCTCGGCTTCGGCGAGCGGGCCATCGTCAAGGCGCTGCGGGTCGAAACCGGCGACTTTCGGGATTGGGTGGCGATGGAGGAGTGGGCCCGCTCGGTCGCCGCGTCGCTGGTGACAACCCCCAGCTGAGGCCGTCAGCCCCCGGCAGCGGCCAGCAGCGTTCGAGTCGCCTCACCCAGGAAGTCGGGGATGTTGGGTATCACCCCGACGACGAGGGTGACCACGGCGGCGATGGCGAGGACGAGCACCAGCGACCCGGACGGCGCCTCCGTAACCTCTTCGGCGTCCGCCGCCGGTTCGTCGAACCACACCGCCTTGGCAACCTTGGCGTAGTAGGCGAAGGCGATCACTGCGTTCAAGGCCGCGATCCCGGCCAGAACATAGGCCCAGGTTCCCCCCGCCTCGATGGCCGACGTGAACATCTTGAACTTGGCGTACCAGCCGGCCAGGGGCGGAATCCCGGCGAGTGAGAAGAAGAACACCGCGGTGAGAACCGCCAGACGCGGATCGATCCTGGCCAGACCCGCCCACCCGGCGATCTCGGTGGTGCCGGTCCGCTTGGTACCCACGATCACGACCGCGAACGCCCCCAGGTTCATCAAGGCGTAGATCAGGAGGTAGACGACCGTGGCTTCCAGGCCGGAAGACAACGCCTCGGGGCGGCCCGACAGCGCCGCCGCCGCAAACGGGACGAGCATGAAACCGGCCTGAGCGATCGACGAATAGGCCAGCAGCCGCACGATGTTTGTCTGGCGGAGCGCGGCGAGATTGGCCACGGTCATCGAGAGCGCCGCCATCACCCAGATCGCCGGTCCCCACACCGAAGAGAGCGACGGTATCGCCAGGTACAGGAACACGAACATGCCGACGAAGCCGGCGGCCTTCGAGCTCACCGACAGATAGGCGGTGACCGGGATCGGGGCGCCTTCATAGGTGTCAGGCGCCCACGAATGAAAGGGAACCGCCGAGACCTTGAACCCGAATCCCACCATCACGAAGATCACGGCCAGGGTCAACAACGGGAAGGCCGGATCGCCGGTGGAGATGCCGGCCACCGCCGAGGCGATCTCGTCGAAACGGACGGCACCGGTCACCCCGAACAGCATCGACATCCCCCACAGCAGGATCGCCGTCGACAGCACCCCCAAGATGAAGTACTTGACCGACGCCTCATTCGACTTGAGATCGCCCTTTCTCCAACCGGCGAGCATGAAGAGAGGGGCCGTGGTCAGCTCCAGTCCGATGAACAGGACGATCAGATCGCGACCCGAGGCCATCACCAGTGAGCCGAGGATCGAACTGAGCAAGAGGAAGTAGTACTCACCCTGGTAGAACCGATCCGACTCGATGTAGGTGACCGACATGATGAGCACGATGTATCCGGCCACCAGGAAGAGCCCCTTCAACACCAGCGAGAACCGGTCGACCACATAGGACCCGTCGAACATGGAGGCGACCTCGGGGCGGACCGCCAGCAGGATCAAGGGGAGGGCGGCCAGGGTGAGGCCGACCACCGCCACCGCCCCGCTCACGTATTTGAGGCGGCGGGGCAGCACCAGGTCGAGGGCGAGAACGCCGAGCATCGAGACGATGACCACCAGCTCGGGGCCGATCGCCAGATAGTCGATCGGGTAGCTCATGCCGGGCCGGCGCCAACGACGGGTGACGGCACGCTCAACCCCCCAGCACCGTTCGGGCGGCGGTGGCCCCGGAGTGGAAGGCAGTATCGACCATGGACACGACCGCGTCGGTGGTCGCCCCCAGCACCAGCTTGGGGTAGATACCGATGACGACGATCAGGACGATCAAGGGCACCCAGGCGCTCATCTCGAACCGGTCCACGTCGTGGAACTCGTGTCCAACCCACTCGGCACCGGGCTCGCCCAAGTTGACCTTCTGCAGCATCCACAGCAGATAGCCGGCGGTGAGGACGGTGCCGATGGCGCCGATGACCATGGCGGTGCGGAAGAGGCCGACACTGAGCCCCTCGAGCGGATTGAAGGCGCCGAGCAGCGCCATGAACTCGCCCCAGAATCCGGCCAGGCCGGGGAGACCGAGTGAGGCCATCGCGGTGAACCCGAGAATCGCTCCCATCTTGGGCATCAGGGTCTGATTGCCTCCCAGACGCCCCATCTCCCGGGTGTGATACCGGTGGTGCATCGACCCGGCCAGGAAGAACAGCAGGCCGGTGATGAGGCCGTGCGCCACCATGCCGATGATCGAGGCGTTGATCCCGACGTCGGTCAGGCTGGCGATGCCGAGCATCACAAAACCCATGTGACCGACCGACGAGAAGGCGATGAGCCGTTTCATGTCGGTCTGGGCGAGACAGGCCAGCGAACCGTAGATGATGCCGATCACCGCCAGCACCGCGATCGCCGGCGCCCAGTCCCGGGCCGAGTCGGGGAGGATCGGGAGGGCGATACGGATGAACCCGTACGAACCGAGCTTCAGGAGGATGGCCGCCAGCAGCACCGACCCGACCGTGGGGGCAGCGGTATGGGCATCGGGCAACCACGTGTGGAAGGGCCACATCGGGACCTTGACCGCAAACCCGAGGAATAAAGCGCCGAACACCACGCCGCCGATCCCCCAGGCGGCCGGGGAGAACACCCCGGTCGCCCCCAGCGCCGCCAGGGTGGGGATGTCGAAGGTGCGATCCGCCACCTCTCCGGCCCGGAAGTAGATGGCCAGGAAACCGAGCAGCATGAACGCCGATCCGAACAACGTGAACAGGAAGAACTTGATCGAGGCATACAGCCGGGTCGGGATCTCTTTGCTGAAGCCGGGGATGCGCCGCATCGACTTGTCACCCCAGATCCCGATCATGAAGTACATCGGGAGTAGCACCAGTTCGAAGAAGATGAAGAACAGAACCAGGTCGAGGGCGACGAAGGTCCCGTTCATGCCGGTGCCCAGGATCAGCATCAGGATGAGGAAGGCTTTGGGGTTCCTCGGCTCCTCCCAGTGGTCCCAGGAGTAGATGATCGACAGCACCAAGATGAAGGTGGAGAGGACCAGCAGCGGGAGGCTGATGCCATCGATGCCGATGTGGTAGTTGCTGCCGATGGCCGAGATCCACGGAAGCGAAACATCGAACTGATAGCTGCCGGCCGCCCCCAAGTCGAACATGAAGGCCACAACCAGCGAGATGGCGAAAGTCACGACCGAGGCGACCAGCGCCACCTGCTTGATCTCGTCTTCTCGCTGGCGCGGGATCAACATCATCAACAGTGCCGCCGCCAGCGGCAGGAAGACGATGAGGCTGAGCGCACCGCCGTTCTCGAACCAGGTCATCGTTTCTTGCCTCTCTCTCTCAGTGAGAATCTCGTCTTCGACGAAGGTTTCACAACGCCACCACCAGGGCCACCACCAGGATCACAGCACCCAGCACGAATCCGGTTGCGTAGTTCTGCACCCGGCCGGTCTGGAGCCTGGAAAGGGACCGGCCGGCCGCATTCGAGGCGGCGGCTGCTCCGTTGAAGATTCCGTCGACGCCGATCTGGTCGAGGCCGTTGTAGACGATCCCGCCCAGCGCCTTCACGGCCGCCCCCACCCCGTTGACGATCCCGTCGATCACGTAGGTGTTGATCCAATCGATCATCCGGGCCGCGGGGCCTTTGATTAAGCCCACCGACCCCAGCGCCAGATGGTCCATGTAGTACTTCTGCCGGAGCAGCGGATAGAGCAGCGGCACCTCCACCCGGTCCCGCGCCACCTGCGTCTCCGCATCGCGGCCAAAGATGAGCCAGCCGAGCGCGATCCCGCCCAGTCCCGCCGCCAGACCGATGGCGGCCAGATTCCAGGCGATCGCCTCGGGGTGGTGGTCGCCCATCGCCACCGACCGGGCCCCGACCCAGGTGGTGAAGCTGCCCAGCGCACCCAGTTTCACACCCGGGATGTTGAGGAACCCGACCAGCGCCGAGGGGATGGCCAGGGCAATCAACGGGGTGGTCATGATCGAAGGTGACTCGTGCGGATGACCGTGACCCTTGTAGGTGCCGAAGAACGTGAGTGCCACCGCCCGCGTCATGTAGAAGGCGGTGACGAAGGCGCCGGCCACCGCGATCCAGAACACCGTCCGATAGCCCTCGTAGTCGAGGGTGGCGAGGATCTCGTCCTTCGACCAGAACCCGGCGAGCGGGATGATCCCCGACAGCGCCAGCGAACCGATGGCGAACGTCCAGAAGGTCTTCGGCATGTCCTTGCGCAGACCCCCCATGTCACTCATGTTGTTGGAGTGGACGGCGTGGATGACCGAACCGGCGCCGAGGAAGAGCAACGCCTTGAAGAAGGCGTGGGTGAAGAGGTGGAACAGCCCGGCCGTGTAACCACCGGCGGCGACGGCGGTCATCATGTAGCCGAGTTGGGAGACGGTGGAGTAGGCGAGGACCTTCTTGATGTCGTCCGCCACCAGGGCGAGGAGCCCCATCCCGAACAGGGTGATGGTGCCGATCGCCACCATCACATCCCGCACGTCGAGCGAGCCGAGCACCAACACCTCGCCGGCCAGGCCCTGGTAGAGCGGGAAGGTGCGGGCCATGAGGTAGATCCCGGCGGTCACCATGGTGGCGGCATGCATGAGGGCCGACACCGGGGTGGGGCCTGCCATGGCATCGGGCAGCCAGATGTGAAGGGGGAACTGGGCCGACTTGCCCATCGCCCCGAAGAAGAGGAGCAACCCGGCCGTCGCCGCCACCGCCGTGAGGGCCAGATCGCCCTCGGCGGCCGCCTTCTCGAGGGTCGAGAACCGGAAGTCACCCAGGGTGAGCCCAACGTAGATCGCCCCCAGGATCAGACCGACGTCCGCCACCTTGTTCGTCAGGAAGGCCTTGATGGCAGCCGACGAGTTCTCCTTCTGCTCCCAGTAGTGACCGATGAGCAGGTACGAGGCGAGACCAACGCCCTCCCAGCCGATGATCAGCTGCACCAGGTTGGGGGCACCCACCAGTACCAGCATCGAACCGGCGAACAGCGACAGCGAAGCGAAGAACCAGGTCACCCTGACATCGCCGTGCATGTAGCCCACCGCGTAGATGAACACGAGGAGGCTCACGAAGGCGACGACGAAGTACATCATGATCGAGAGCCCGTCGACCACCCAGCCCAGCTCGAACAACAGGCTCTTTCCCTCCCACAACCCGATACGACCGATCTCATATTGCTGTTCGTGGAAGATCCCCTCCCGCATGTTCAGGACGAACAGGCCGGTGGCAATGAGCAGGTTCACGGCCATCGCTCCGATGGCGACCTCCGCCCCGAGGTGCTTCATCCGCTTGCCCCGCCACACGATCAACAGGAAGGCCAGGAAGGGCAGGACCAGCATGAGCCCCGCCCACCGCCCGAGCACGCCGCCATCAGCAAGCGTCCCGGCGGAGTGGGGCGCCTCCTCCACGGCGAGAAGCAGAGAGGGGATCATGCGAACCTCGATCTCGAGATTCGGCTGTCGGCGATCGGCTGTCGGCCATCGGCCGGCCTACGGCGAACGGCCGTGAAGGGATTGGCCCGGCGAAGCGGCGGCCGATGACTGATGGCTGAAGGCTGACGGCTCATATCAGTACTTCATCAGGTTGAAATCGTCGATGTTGGCGGACTGGCGGTTGCGGAAAACGAGGAGGATGATGGCCAGGCCGATGCCGACCTCGGCGGCCGCCACGGTGATGATGAAGATCGTGAACACCTGCCCGAGCGCCATCTCCGTCCGCAGAACGGACTCGAAGGCCACCAGGTTGATGTTGACGGCGTTGAGCATCAGTTCCACCGCCAGCAGAATCATCACGATGTTGCGACGGACCAGCAGGCCGTAGACGCCCAACGAGAACAACAACGCCGCAATCACCAGGAACTGGTTGACCATCACGAGCGGTCCTCCGGTGCGGGCGCATGGCGCAAGACGCAAGACGCACGACGCATGGCAGCGAAGCGAAGCCGAGCCCTCACAGCTCACCGTCCTTGCGGCGGTTGGTGAAGAACAGGACGAGACCGACCACGATCGCCACCACCACCGCCACCACCGCCAGCAAGATCAAGATGCCGACTATCGACACACTCACGACAGCACCCCGGTGATCGTCGCCGGTCGCATGACGCATGACGCATGACGCATGACGCTCATACCGCCCCCCGTTCTTCTTCCTCGGCCGGGGTCAGGTCGCGGCGGGCCAAAGTGATGCCACCGACCAGCGCCGCCAGCAGGATGAACCCGACGATCTCGAACGGCAGAACGAAACGACCGAGCAACGCCTGGCCGAGGGCGGCGGTCGAGGTCGGTTCCCCCACCTGCTCCACCTCTTGCGCACCGAAGGCGAGCAGCGAGGTCCACGAGAGCAGGAGGAACAGCACGAGCGAGACGGCGGCCGCCATCGGACGGGCCTTCTTGTTGTCGAGTCCCACATCGCGCACCACCGGTGCCCTTGTGATCATGATGCCGAAGAGAAACAGAACGATCACGGCCCCGATGTACACGAGCACCAGCACCCAGGCGACGAATTCGGCCGAGAGCATCAGGAACAGCCCGGCCGAACCGGCCAGAGTGGCAACCAGGAACAGGGCGGCATGCACCACGTTCTGGGACGTGACCACCTTGAGGGCCGACACCAGCACGGCCGACCCGATCGCCAGATAGACCAGGTTGACGGGTTGCGAGATCCAGTCGGCGAAGTCCATCAGCTCTCCAACCCTGGAGCCTTGGGAACGGTCGCCAGCCAATCCTGGAGGCGGTCCATGTCGTGCATCATCTTGCCCATCGAATGCTCCGAGTACTCATACTCCGGGGACCAGAAGAGGGCGTCGAACGGGCAGACCTCCACGCAGATGCCGCAGTACATGCAAAGGGCATAGTCGATGTCGAAACGATCGAGCGTCGCCCGCACCTTGACCCGCCCACCCGGCTTGTCGGGAGCCTTCTCCTCCTTGTGCCCTTCGATGTAGATGCACCAGTCGGGGCAGTTGCGGGCACACAGCATGCAGACCGTGCAAGCCTCCTGGTCGAGGGCGATCACGCCTCGAGCTCGCGGCACCGGTTGTTCCTTCACCTTCGGGTAGTTGACGGTGGCCAGGTGCTTCTTGGGGTTGAACAGCGTCTGGAACATCGTCACGAGGGTGACCTTCATCCCGGTCACCAGACCCTTGCCGAGAATCGGGCCCGCCATCAGAACACCACCTTGAAGGCGCCGGTGGCGACGATGTTGACCAGCGACAGCGGGATCAGCCACTTCCAGGCGAGGGTCTGCAACTGGTCTTCCCGGAACCGGGGGAACGTCCAGCGGAACCAGATCAGCAGGAACACCAGCAGCCCGACCTTGGCCGACAGGATCAACGGTCCGGCGAACTCGAGCTGGGCTTCCGACAGTCCAGGGGCCCAGTAGCCGCCCAGGAAAAGGGTGGCGGCGATCGCCGACATCGAGAACATGTTGGCGAACTCCGCCAGGAAGAAGAACAGGAACCGGAACCCTGAGTACTCGGTCAGGTACCCCATGACGAGCTCGGACTCGGCGATCGGCATGTCGAACGGGGTCCGGGACAATTCGGCCACGGCGGCGATCATGAAGATGACAAAACCGATGAACTGCGGGATCACGAACGGGAGCCCGCCGTTCCACCCCGTCTCCGAGAACCATCCGGCCTGCGCCTCGACGATTCCATTGAGGCTCATCGTTCCCGCCATCACCACCACCCCGACGGTGGCCAGCACCAGCGGCAACTCATAGGCGATGAGCTGGCCGGCGGCCCGCAACCCGCCCATCAGCGAATACTTGTTGGCCGACGACCAGCCCGCCACCAGTACCCCGATGGTCGACACCGACGAGATGGCGAGGGCGAAGAAGATCCCGATGTCGAGGTCCTGGACCACCAGGCTGGGGCTGAAGGGGATCACCACGAAGAGGGCGACCGTGCCGATGAAGACGATGAAGGGGGCCATCTTGAACACCGCCCGGTCGGCGTCGGCGGGAACCAGATCCTCCTTCTGGAAGAACTTGATGCCGTCGGCGAGGAGCTGAGCCCAACCCCACCGGCCACCGGCGAAGTAGGGCCCGACCCGATTCTGCATCTTGGCCGACAACTTCAGTTCGGCAAACCCGATCACCAACCCCGCCGCCGGAATCAGGGCTGCAATGATCCCCACCTTGACCAAAAGAAGAACCCAGAAGTTCACGAGCGAGCCTTTGGCTCGCTCGGTCCCGAGTCCCGAGTCCCGAGTCGCCAACCAACCGCCCTGCGCCATGCGCCATGCGCCATGCGCCTTTGCTGGAGAGAGTCGGATCGACAACTCCCTTCCCATTGTGTGCAGGAACACCCACGATGGATCGAATGCGCGACTTCCGACGACTCAACGCTTGGCAGCGCGCCCATCAACTGGTACTGGCTGTCTATGCAGACAGCGAGCGCTTCGAAGAGGTTCGGCGCAAATGCGTGAAGCTGAGACAGGCGGTCAGAGCCGGTTGACCAGCCTTGGCGGGAAGCTTGTCGTCTCGGAGCGGTTTCAACCCCCCCGCCCAACCCGCACGACGCACGACGCACGACGCATGACGCATGACGCAGGGCGCTCATCGATCCACGTCTCCCAGGACGAAGTCGAGTGAGCCCATGATGGCGATGATGTCGGGGACCAGGATCCCTTCCAGGATCCACGGCAGCACCGAGATGTTGGAGAAACTGGCCGATCGGATCTTGAGCCGGTAGGGGCCCTGCCCGCCCTGCGAGATCAGGTGATAACCCATCTCGCCTTTCGGGTTCTCGGCGCGGACGTAGGTCTCTCCCGCCGGGACCTTGATCACCTTCGGGACCTTCGCCTGGAGCGGGCCGGCCGGGATCGAGTCGATCGCTTGCTGGATGATCCTCGCCGCCTGGCGAATCTCCTGCAGCCTGACCCACCACCGGTCCCAGCAGTCGCCGTTCTTGCCCACCGGGATCTCGAAGTCGAACTTGTCGTAGGGCAGGTAGTGCTCGACCTTGCGCAGGTCGAAGCCCACCCCGGAGGCCCGCAGGTTGGGCCCGGATACGCCGTAGTCGGCGGCCACCGCCGCCGGAAGCACCCCGATCCCCTTGGTCCGGGCGAGGATGATCTCGTTGCCCGCCACCAGGTCTTCGAGTTGATCGGCGGCATGGAGCACCTTGTCCATCGCCAGTCGGGTGTCGGCCAGGAAACCTTTGGGGAGGTCCTGGACGGTCTTGCGTTGGGTGGACCCGGCGCCCGCCGCCGGCTTGACACCACCGATACGATTGAAGTTGGGATGGAAGCGACCGCCGGTGACTCCTTCGAGGAGGTCGAGAACCCGCTCGCGTTCGCGGAGGCCGAAGAAGAGCGGGGTGGCCGCTCCCAGCTCGAGCGGGTAGGACGCCATGAACACCAGATGCGAGCTGATACGGGCCATCTCCGTGAGGATGAGCCGGATGTACTGGGCCCGGACCGGGACCTCGATCTGCATGAGCTTCTCGGCGGCGACCAGGAACGGAACCTCGTTGGCGTAGCCGGACACCCAGTCGATCCGGTTGATCAAGGCCGTGATCTGGGCGTAGCTGCGAACCTCCGACAGCTTCTCGTAGCCCCGATGCATGTAACCGATCACGGGCTTGACGTCGTAGGCGCGTTCGCCGTCGACCCTCGCCACCAGCCGCAGCACCCCGTGGGTGGATGGGTGTTGCGGTCCGATGTTGAGGGTCATCTCGGGAGTCTCGAGCTCCACCGAGACCGACACCTCGGACAGATGACGAACGAGATCCTGGTCCAGCACGGTCACTCGTCGCCGCCTTCTGCCGGTTCCTCGTCGGCCACCCCGGGCATGCCCTCGACATCGACCGTGCCGGGCCACGGCTTCACGTCGCGCGACAACAGCGGATACGACTTGAGCAGCGGCTGGCCGATGAAACCGTCGGGAAGATAGAGGTTGGCGAGGTTGGGATGACCCACGAATTCGATCCCGAACATCTCGTGGGCCTCCCGCTCGTGCCAGTTGGCCCCGGCGTAGACGCCGACCAGCGAGTCCAACCGAGGTTCGCTCTTGGCAAGCGAGGTGGAGAATGTGACCCGGCGGCCGGCAGAGACGTCACCAACGGTGCACAGCACCTCGAACCGCTCCTCCACCTCGGATTCGACCGGTTCGCCGACGGCCGGCTCGTTGGTCCAGTCGACTGCTCCCAGCCACGAGAAGAAGATCAGCCCGAAGTCGTTCTTGGCAGTGCGGAGCGTCTCGACCCAGGTGGCCGGATCGACCACGACCTTGATGGTGTCCGTGGCGTCGGCCACCTGTCCCGAGACGGCGGCCGCCACCTGCTCCCCGAAGTCGGTGGAGGTCTCAGACTGGCTGATGGTCACGCCGGTTCCACTTCTCTTTGATGTTCTCGCCCTGGATGATCTTCTGCAGCGCCACGATCCCGTCCATCAGCGCCTCTGGTCGGGGTGGGCAGCCGGGCACATAGACGTCGACCGGGATCAACTGGTCGACACCCTTGGTCACCGAGTACGAGTCCCAGTAGGGGCCGCCGCAGTTGGAGCACGATCCCATCGAGATCACGTACTTGGGATCGGGCATCTGGTCGTACAGGCGCTTGACGGACGGCGCCATCTTGTCGGTGACGGTGCCGGCCACCACCATCAGGTCGGCCTGGCGGGGAGAAGCCGGCAACGGGATGATCCCGAACCGCATGAAGTCGTAGCGCGGGCCGGAGGCGGCCATCATCTCGATGGCACAACACGCCAGCCCGAATTGGAAGAGCCACAACGAATAGCTCCGGGACCAGTTGAGGAGCCACGACACCGGCTTGGGGACGCCGAACTTCTGGATCACTCCCACCGGAGGACGCCCTTCTTGACCGCATAGACCAGACCTTCGACCAGGGTCAGCATGAACAGGGTGATTGCCACGAGGCCGAACACACCGAGTCGTTCGGCTTCGATCGCCCAGGGAAAGATGAAGACGGCCTCGACGTCGAAGATGACGAACAGCAACCCGAACACGTAGTACCGGACGTGCGTCTGCGACCATCCCGTGCCGACCGGATCCACGCCGCACTCGTAGGTCAACTTTTTGGCGCTGGTCGGGTTGCTCGGTCGGAGGACGGTGGCCAGGCCGAGCAGGGCTGCCACCAGCACAACACCGAGGGCTGCGAACACACCGACTGTGATGTACTGCTCGAAATACGCGCTCATGGCACCCAGGGGTCGTCCGCCGGACTGCGGCGAGTATAAGCAGAGGGCGCGCGGGGCCAAAGTCTCTGCGCAGTCGGGAGTTTTCCCCTGGGGGAGCCGACTCGGTCGAGGATTCTGTCAGACCCGGTGTGTAGCTTCGAACATGTGATCGCTGCAATCGGAATCGATGGAATAGGAACAGCCG
>DAIOGO010000023.1:11572-15142 GCA_036745195.1 Actinomycetota bacterium
GTGGATGTGTTGACTCCCGGCGGGGTCGTGTCGGTGTGGCTCTCTGGCGTCGACCTCGACGCCCTCACCGGTCCGGAGAAGGTCAGAGCCCTGCGGGGCCACAGTCGAATGGTCGCCTACCACCAGGCCATGATGTTTCAGGCGATGATGTCGATCGCCGACGAGATCGACGCCCAATCGGAAGAACCGGACATCGAAATCAGCGTGGATGCGACGGTTGCCGAGTTGCGGGCCGCGCTGCATCTCACCCGCCGGGCGGCCGAGCACGAACTCGAGTTCGCCCACGTCGCTCGCAACCGGGTGCCGGCGGTGCTGCAAGCTCTGATGTCGGGTGCGATCGACCTGCGCAGGGCCCGGGTCCTCATAGAGGAGACCATCCACCTCCCAGACGAACACGCCAGACGGATCGTCGACCAGGTCCTCCTGAAGGCAGAACATCTCACCACCGGCCAGTTGCGAGTCTGGATTCGCCGGCTGTGCATAGAGCACGACCCCCACGAGGCCGCCGCCCGCTACCAGCAGGCGGTGGATCGTCGAAGCGTCATGGCGGAGCCAACCGGGGCGGGCACCGCCCACCTGTTGGCTTCGGACCTCCCACCCGACCGGGTGGCGGCGGTGATGGACCGCCTCACGGACATCGCCTTCGGACTACGGAGCCCGGATGAGCCGCGGACCCTCGACCAATTGCGAGCCGACGTGTTCCTCGACCTGCTGGAGGGGACGAGTTCATACCAGGCCGGGCGAGGAACCGTGGACATTCGGGTCGATCTCACCACGCTCGCCGAACTCGACGACAAGGCCGTCGAACTGGCCGGGTTTGGCCCGGTCGTGGCCGACATCGCCCGGCAGACGATCGAACGCCAGGCTCGATCCCAATGGACCTTCACGGTCGTGGACCCGACGACCGGGGCGGTGGTCCACGCCGGCACCACCCGCCGCCGCCCCAACTCGGCCCAGCGCCGCCTGGTCGCGGCTCGCGAGCCGACGTGTGTGTTCCCGGGGTGCCGGATGCCCGCCCGCCAGTGTGACCTCGACCACCGCATCCCGTGGTCGGAAGGGGGACGGACCACAGTTGACCAACTGGTTCCGCTCTGCCGCCACGACCACGTCGTTCGCCATCAGGCGGGATGGGTCCACAACCTCGACCCGGCGGGAGACCACCAGTGGACGAGCCCGATAGGCACGATCTACACCACCACCCGGGCACCGTAACCGTGTGAGGCGCGTGGCAGGAACCGGACGGATGTGGCTCCCCTAGCCTGACCCGGTGAATCGCACCGTTCCTTCCACCGGCGGCCGGGGGCTGGTGAACCTCATGTCGGAGCTGGAATCGCGGCTGGGTGGCTCTCCGCCGCTGCCCGGACTCGACGCCGACCTGTCCGGTGTCATCCCGGTGGGAAGCAGCTACGTGCTGACCCTTTTCGACGGTCTGGGGGCCGCCCAGCTGGACGTGCCCGAGGCTTCCTCCCTCTCCGCTTCACAGCGAGGCGTCATCCACGCCCCCTTCCCCACCACCACCACCGTGGCACTGGCTACCGTCGCCACCGGGCTCGCCCCGGCCGGGCATGGTGTCATCGGGCACCTCATGTGGCTCCCCGAGTTGGAGAAGGTGGTCAACGTTCTCAAGTGGAGGACACCTGAGGGAGCCGACGTCGACTTCGACACCGCCTCGTTCCTTCCCGCCCCCAACCTGTGGGAACGACTGAAATCGGCCGGGATCGAGCCGATCACCATCCAGCCGGGAGACTTTCAGGGCTCCCCGCTGACCCGAGCCGTCTATCGGGGCTGCCGGTTCGAGC
The DNA here is from genome assembly GCA_036745195.1 of Actinomycetota bacterium. Classification (GTDB taxonomy): domain Bacteria; phylum Actinomycetota; class Acidimicrobiia; order Spongiisociales; family ZC4RG35; genus JBFHRE01. The sequence goes on from DAIOGO010000023.1 coordinate 13,372, forward strand.
CTGTCTACAGCGTGGAGGAGTCGGTGGCGGCCACGGTCGAACTGGCTGCCACCCCCAACCGGCTCATCTTCACCTACTTCCAGCAGGTCGACTTCGCCGCCCATGTCTGGGGACAACGATCGGGTGACTACCTGAGCGCCCTCACTTCGGTCGACCGCGCCTGGTCGGCCCTGTGCGCGCGACTCGCCCCCGAGGTCACCCTCGTCGGGACGGCCGACCACGGCCATGTCGACTACCGGGAGGCCGACAAGCTCCCGATGCGCGACGAGTTCGACCGGCTCATCGCTTTTGGCGATCCTCGCTCCGTGTACCTACGGGGGGGGCCGGAGCCGATCGCTGCCTTTGCCGAGCAGGCCGGCGCTCCGCTCGTGTCCACCGAGGACCTGCGCCGCCTGTGGGGCGCCGAGCATGGGACTCACCCCCAACTCGCCGTGCGTCAACCCGATGCGGCAGTCCTCGCCCCCCGGGGCAAGGTCCTGCTCCCGAAGGGCTTCGACCGCAGGCTGATCGGATATCACGGAGGATTGGACCCGGCCGAAGTGGAGATCCCCCTGCTGGTGCGGTGATCGAGCGGCCTGACTCCGGTCTTCAGCCTGGCGAGGCCAGCCGATCACTCGTCCACGCGAGACAACCTTGGAACCGACGGTAAGGTCCACGGTATGAGCCGCTGTCCGCGATGTCGGAACCGGGTCGATCCGACCTTCACCACCCACTGTCCCGAATGCGGACAAACCCTCGTGGCCGGTGTGGACTCGATGAACGTCCCCAGCGCCAATCCCGCCCAGGCCGCGGACGACCAGTCGGACCGGCGCAGGGTTTCGCTCGGAGGCCGGAGAGCCTTCACCTGGATCGTGCGGATCCTCCTGCTCCTGGTCCTTGTGTTCGGGGCGAGGATCTGCTCATACGCCGACCGATTGCTCGATGAGCTGCCCCGGGAGGCGGCGATCGCCTCGCACCGGGCCGCCTGACGTCAACCCACCGCCACGAACAAGCGCTCGGCGATGAACGAACCCACCCCCACCGGTGGGCTGTCACCCGACCTGACCGTCAGGGTTCCGTCGGGGGTGGCAGCGACCACCGACAGCACGGCGCCTGGCCGGATCTCGGCGTCATCGAGGAACCCCATCACCGCGGCGTCCAGCTCCAGTTCTTCGGAGATTCGTTCCAGTGTCCTGGAATCGCCGGTCACCAGTGTCGACAGTGGTTTGATCGGTGGTGGCTTGTAACCCGCACCGGGAATCGGGTTCCCGTGGGGACACGTCTTCGGATCCCCCAGCGCCTTCCACATGGCGGCCTCGACATCGTCGGAGATCACGTGTTCCCACACCTCGGCCTCGGCGTGGACCTTGACCCAGGGGAGCATCAGCACCTCGGACAGGAACCGCTCGGCCAGCCGGTGCCTGCGCACCACCACCTCGGCGAGATGACGTCCCTCTTCGGCCAGCATCACCTCCCCGTCGCTGGTCACGAGACCTTCATCGGTCATGCGCTTGATCATCTCCGACACCGACGCCCGGCTCAGCCCCAGCCAATCGGCGATCCTCGCCTGGATGACCGGAATCCCCTCCTCGGCCAGCTCATAGATCGCCGCCACATACTCGCGATAAGGCATCCGATAGTCGGTGGCATCCATCAGCCCAGTGTAGGGAAGGGGCAGGCGACCCCCGACCATGCGTCATGCGCCATGCGTCCTGCGTCCTGCGCCATGCGCGATCAGCCATCAGCCATCGGCCATCAGCCAGAGGTCCAAGGTTCAAAGTTCAAAGTTCAA
>DAIOGO010000023.1:15242-22079 GCA_036745195.1 Actinomycetota bacterium
CCCGCTTCTGTAACGTTGCCAGCGCATGACCGTCGACGTCGCTCTCGCTCTCGCCGCAGCCCTGGCCGCCACCCTCTTCACTGCCGACCTGATCCGGGACTTCATCAAGAACCATCGCCCCCACGTGGCCGCCTACGCCACCGGCATGGCGATGTTCGCGACCGCCTCCTGGGCTCTGTGGGCCGGCCTCATGTTCGGATGGACCGGCGCCGGCTACCGCGTCTTCTTCCTGTTCGGCGCCATCCTCAACATCATCACCTTGGCGGTGGGGTCGATGTTCCTCGTGATCGGCCCCAAGGCAGGCAACACCATGACACTCTTCACCGGGGCCCTGGCCGCCATCTCCACGACGCTGGTGACGACCGTCCCGTTCGCCGAGCAACTCCCCGAGAGTGGAGTCCCCGACCGGGTCTTCGCCCCCCTCACCGAAGGATTCGGGCCACGGATGCTCGCCGCCATCGGATCCGGGCTGGGGGCATCGATCCTCATCCTCCTCGCCCTGGTCAGCGTGTTCCGCTTCTGGAAGTCGAATCGGCGAATCGTGGCGGGGAATGTCCTCATCATGCTGGGGACCCTGGCCGGGTCGACGGGGGGTACCCTGCTCGGTTTCCTGGGCGATACCGCCGCCTTCGAGACGACACTTCTCGTCACCGTCGTACTCATCTGGTTGGGGTACCGCGTGATCAGGCGAAAGCCCGCCCCCAAGAGCACCATTGTCAAGCTGCTGGTGGTGGGCCCGACCACCAATCCTGCCCACCGTCAAAAAGCGCTCCTGCTGTTGCGGGCCCTGGAAGGGGCCGGCTTCGAAGTGATCTGCCCGCCGCGCGACATCGAAGAGTGGGGGGCGGTGGGATACAGCCCGGCCGAAACCATGTACCGGGTGTTCCAACTGGTGGAGTCCTCGACACTGGTCGTCGCCGATATGACCGAAGGTGACGACTCCGAGGTGGTGGCCGGCTACGCCCGCGCCATCCGGATCCCGGTGGTGGCGACGGCTCCCGAAGGCAAACGGATCCCGCGAGCGCTACGGGCGGTGGCCGGCGACGAGATCTACTACGCCAACATCGACGAACTGGTCATGCGCCTGCGGCGCTTCCTCGCCCCGGCCGAGGAATGACCGCCACCAGACCCGCCAGCATGAGCGAGCCTGCCGCCAGCGCCGAGTGCACCAGCCTGAATCCGACCGGGTGCTCGGCGCTCCAGACCAAGACGAGCGAGGTCACCCAGATCAAGGTCGTGAACCCGCTGTAGACCCAAAGCACCGGCGACCGACGACCCCTCCACAGCAGAGTGGTAGCCGTGGCTGCCACCGCCAGAGACCCGGCGATCCTGAACCAGTCGAGCCAGCCGGCTCCCTCCTGCATCAGCCCGATCCGGCCGCCCCAGGTGACGAGCGCCCAGACCGCGACCAGCACTGCCAGGCGTCGATGTGACATGATGAGGGGCATGGTACGGCCCCTCGGTGTGATCCTCGCCGGCGGCTCATCACGGCGGATGGGCACGGACAAGGCCCTCCTCGAACTGGGAGGCGCCAGTTTCGTGTCCTGGGTGGTGAGCGCGATGAAGGAATCGTGTGAAGACATCGTGATCTCGGGGCGCCCGGACGGGTGGTTGGGGATGAAGGGGACACCGGACGAGTCCACCGATCGGCGGGGACCGCTGGCTGGTCTCGCCACCGTCGCCCGCTCCCACTCCGGTCAACGCCTCCTCGTTGTGGGAGTGGACCAACCCTGGGTGCGGGCCGAGACCTTGGGCCGTTTGGCCGAGATGGGGGACGGACTGGCGGTGGTGCCTGTCGATGACGGTGTTCGGCAGACGCTGTGTGCCCTCTACCCGGCCGGTCTGGCCGATCTGATCGACGAGGAGTTGGCGGCCGGCGGATCGATCCAGTCGCTCCTCGACCGCATCGCCTTCGAACCTGTCACCGACTCCCAGTGGCGCTCCTGGGGAGAAGACGGCCGATCGTGGTATTCGGTCGACACCCCTGAGGCTCTCGAACAAGGTCTGGCCCGCTACTCGATTCCGGCGTGACCAGTCGGCGGCTCACCCGCCGGTCCGCGCCATACAGTGGCAACCCAATATCTGGGATCACGTGCATATTGCCGGTTCGAGGACGCTGGCGGGTGCGCGAGATCGCTCACAGTCGTGGGTGATCTGGGCGGGTTCACGGAGGTGTGGTCCAACCATGAACAACGTGTCCATGGCCTGCCGAAATCCTTGCACCATGACGATTCCCTTCCTTGCAGCGGACGCCGTCTGTCCGGGGTGTCGGCTAGCTCGAGGTTCGCCACCCGCTCGGGTTGATGGCGGCACGTGCAAGGGGAATCACCGCTCTCTTCTTGCCCGACCGGGGAGGCCCGGCTGCCGGGCCCGAGTGGGTCCCGCCGGGTCTCCCGATTGGTGTTGGCGCGGTGACGACGTAGACGCGCTGTTGGAGCTGGTCAGTGCTTGGTGGTCTTCTCCTTCACCGTGTCAACCAGGTCGTCGGCCTTGTCCTTGACGCCCTCCAGGAACTCCTTGACTTCGCCTGCCTTCTCGTCGGCCTTGCCTTCCTTCTTCAGGTCCTCGTTGTCCGTGAGGGCGCCCACAGCCTGCTTCACTTTGCCCTTGACCTGATCCTTGTTGTCCATGACACACTCCCTTCTCTTGTCGGGTCGGACTTCGCGTTGGCGGAGTCCCCGCTCGCGTCGCGTGCTACCTACCTACTACGACGGGTCCAGCCGTAGCCGCCTCCGAAGACGACGAGTAGCACGACAATGAGGATGACCCATCCAGTGGTGCTCATGGCACCTCCTTACTTGTTCGACTGACGTTTCCCAGCACTATTTGGCGCTATGTGACGTCAGTGGTTTGACGTATGTTGACGCGCGACACCGTGGGCAGTAGTGCGGAAACGACGATCGCCGCCATGGCGATCGCAACCCATAGCCCAAACCCGCGTTGTATCGATAGGGAATCACCGCCGATGGTGGGCTCGAACCACGCGATCAGGCCGGCGACGCCGCCAATGATCCCGAGACCCAGGATCACGTGCCGCTGCCTGGCGAGCGCAGCGATGAGCAGCACGGCGCCAAAGCCGAACACGATCAGCCCCAGCAGTGCAGTCGCGGTAAAGCCTGCGACGGTGACTACGGGCTGTCCAAGACTGCCATCGAATCCGGCGCGGCCCACCGTGATGCCGCCCAGTACCAACATGGCAATGGCGACGACCGCCGCCAAGACAGCCGACGGTGTGAACCTGGTCGTGCGAACCGTGCGGACCGTCTCGGCCCGAGCGGAGGACACGGGGGCCACCACCGGCGCAGACGCAACGGACCCGGTGACACCTTCGTTGAGTGGTGACTCGGTCACGGCCTCGTCGAGCGGTGCTGGTTCGCCTACCGTCTCCTCGCGCTGACCGACCAATACGGACCTATTGGACTCGATACTCATACAAGCCTCCTTACAGCGCCGTCCTTCGCCCTGTCGACGAGCTTGCGCTTTCTGCGGATGCTCCGAAATCCGATCTACACCAAGCATACCGAAAAAAGGGTTCATTGGCAATAGATTTCTAGTTTTCTGTTACAGTAGTTTCAGTGCCTACCACCACGATTTCATGGAGCTTTCTCACCAACCACGCTCGAGCATTGCTGCTCATCGCCCGCAACACGGACGCGCGTTTGCGCGATATCGCCTCCGCGATCGGCGTCACCGAGCGCACTGCTTACGCGATCGTGGCCGACCTCGCCGCGGCGGGCTACGTGGTCAAGGAACGAGACGGGCGCCGGAACCGCTACCACATCCAGGAACATCTTCCACTGCCCGCCGCTCGGGACGGCGAACCGACCATCGGCGGACTGTTGGGCGTTCTCAGCGACGTCGAACTCGGCCCTTCACCGGCCAGCCAAATGTGATCCGGTGCCGAGGGTGAGGTCTCGGACATGGGTGAGGTCGCCCCTTTCGACAGGTGCTCACCAGAGGGCCTAGTCCCTTCCCTGGTTCCCCGTTCAAAGACCTAGACCCGCAACAGATCGGCACGTCGGCGTGCGCTCGCCCGTCGACGGGTCGACGCTCAGCTTCCACCACTTGACTACGGACCTCGTCATCGCCGATACCGAAGAGGACCGAGACCGATTTCGGAGCGGAGAACGTGGCGTCGTAGCCCCGCAGTGACCCATCCCCGAACCGGCGACCAAGATCCCGTCCCGTCGCCGGATCGCGACCGGCCATCACCTCCAGGAGTCCGTCCGAGTCGAGCGCTACAACCGGCGCTACCCGCCGATGTAGCTCATCTCGATTCGCTCGAGGTCCTTCGTCTGTTCCGAGCGAACCTCCGAATAGCGGTCGGACCTGACACCCCAGACCCCGGCGAGCACCTCGTCGAGTTCTTCGTCGGTGGCCCCCTCCCGCAGCAGGTGGCGGAGATCGGTGCCCTTGGTGGCGAAGAGGCACGTGTACAGGCCCCCCTCGGCCGAGAGCCTGGCCCTGGTGCAGTCCCCGCAGAACGGTTGTGTGACCGAGGAGATGACGCCGATCTCACCGCCGCCGTCCTTGTACCGGTAGCGACGGGCCACCTCTCCCTTGTAGCCGGCCTCGACCGGTTCCAGTGGATAGACCGCGTTGATCATCTTGATCACCTCGGCCGAAGGAACGACGTCATCCAGTCTCCAACCGTTGGTGGTGCCGACGTCCATGTACTCGATGAACCGGACGACATGCTCGGTGCCCCGGAAGTGGCCGGCCATGCCAATTATCGAATGATCGTTTACGCCTCGTTTGGTCACCATGTTGATCTTGACGGGAGCCAGCCCGGCCGCCGCCGCCGCCTCGATCCCATCGAGAACCGCCTGTACCGGGTAACCGACGTCGTTCATGGCCATGAAGACCGTGTCGTCCATCGAATCGAGGCTCACCGTGACCCGCTTGAGCCCGGCGGCGGCCAACCCGGCCGCCTTGCGGGCGAGAAGCGACCCGTTGGTGGTGAGGGTCAGGTCCTCGACGCCCGGCACCCGGGCGATCTTCGCCACCAGGTCCTCGATCCCCTTGCGCAACAAGGGCTCGCCCCCGGTCAACCGGACCTTGGTGACCCCCATGCGGACAAAGGCCCGCACCACCCGCTCGAGTTCCTCGAACGACAGCAGGAGATCACGCGCCAGAAACTCGTAGTCCTTGCCGAAGATCTCCTTGGGCATGCAGTAGGTGCACCGGAAATTGCACCGATCGGTCACCGAGATCCGGAGGTCACGCACCGGGCGGGCGAGCGTGTCACGGATCTCGACGGGCACGGGGGACATGGCGGTGAGGTTACTCCCCACCAGGTTGTTGTTCCGTAGGAATCCCGTGGCGGGTAGATTGATCCCTGATGGCACTGTTTGGAAAGAAGACGAAACCGATCGCGCTCGAGCACCCCGACCAGGTGGCGGAGTTGTTGAGCACCGGCAAGCCGGTCCTGATCGACTTCTTCCAGTACGGCTGCCGCCCGTGTCAGGTCATGGACGGGATCGTCAACGAACTGGCCGGCGAGTTCGGCGAGTCCGCCATCGTGGTCAAGGCCAACGCCGCCCATGTTCCCGGCCTGTTCGAGAGATACAAGGTCAAGTCCACCCCCACCTTCCTGGTTTTGACACAGCGCCCGGGCGCCAACACCCCCACCCAGCGCTTCCGGGCCTCCGGTCTCGTCAAGAAGGACGTGCTGGCCAAGACCCTCGTCTCGGGCGGGGCCGTCGCCCCCACCCGCTGACCGATCCGGCCGAGCGGGCACGGCGCCCGCCGCTTGCGGTAGCGTCGAGGGCGTGATCACCACCGTCACCGATGATGCCACCCTCGCCCACGACCCGGGGGGAGAGATCTGGGTGGGTGTCCCCATCGAGGGGACCGAATCGCCCGAGCGAGTGACCGTGATCCGGGAGGCGCTGGCCAGTCGGCCGCTGATGCCGCCCACCCAGCACCCGACCTCGGAGCTGGCCTCGGTCCACGATCCAGAGCTGATCTCCTTCCTGGAAACCGCCTGGGACCGCTGGTCGGAGTCGGAATACCCCTCGGATCCAGGCCAGCCGAAGGTGGTCCCCTACGTGTTCCCGGCCGTGACCGGCGTGAAGGGTCGACGGCCCCGGTCGATCGGGGCGGTGGCAGGTCTGTTCGCAATGGACACGATGACCCTGATCGGAGGGGGAAGCTGGCGGGCGATCAAGGCAGCCGCCGACTGTGCCCTCACCGCCGCCGACCGGGTCGAGGCCGAACCGATCTACGCCCTGTGCCGGCCACCCGGCCATCACGCCGGACCGGCGTTCTATGGAGGCAGCTGTTATCTCAACAATGCCGCCCTCGCCGCCCAGCGCCTCATCGACCGGGGACTTGGCCCGGTGACGGTGCTCGATGTAGACGCCCACCACGGCAACGGCACCCAGGAGATCTTCTACCGGCGGAGCGATGTTCGCTACGCCTCGGCCCATGTCGATCCCGGAGAGGGGTGGTTTCCCCACTTCGTCGGGTTCGCCGACGAGACCGGCGAGGGCGAAGGGTTGGGCGCCAATCTCAACGAGCCGCTCCAGCCCGGAAGCGGGGATGGGCCGTGGCTCGACGCAGTCGCCCGGTTGTGCCGGTTCGCCTCCGGGTCGAGGTCCCTGGTCATCTCGTTGGGGGTCGATGCCGCCGCCGCCGACCCCGAATCACCCCTCGAAGTCACCGCCTCCGGGTACGCCCGGGCGGGGAGAATGGTGGGTGAGCTGGGATTGCCGGCGGTGATCGTCCAGGAGGGTGGTTATCACCTACCGACGTTGGGTGAACTGGTGGTTGCGTTCCTCGAAGGGGTGGAAGCGGGAGGTGGCTGGTGAACTGGATCGGCAAGGACACATTTGG
>DAIOGO010000023.1:22179-24171 GCA_036745195.1 Actinomycetota bacterium
TGGGAGGACACGCCGGGGGTGGTCTCAACCGATGGAGCGATGCTCGCCTACGAGAGCGACGGTTGGATCAAGGTGACCCCGGTAGGCGGGGGCGTCGCCCGCAGCCTGGTCAAGGGCTCGGGCCCGGTGTGGCTGGCGGACGGCCGGTTGCTGGTGGGGGTCGACCACCCTCGCAGCCAAACGGCAACCGACCTCCCGTCGGTCACGGAGGTGACGCGGCTGACGATCCTCGACCCGGCCGACCCGTGGCCTGCCCCGCTGTCACCTCCCACCGCCGACGTGATCGCCGCCGAAGCCGCCCGGGCGGCGGCATCGGTGGCTGCCGTCCGCTTCCCCCCCGAAGACCGCAACCGGTCCGACGTCGTCGTCATCGATGTCGAGTCTGGTGAGACCATCGAGGTGGCGGGAGCCCCCGGTGCCCACTCCCACGGCCCGGCCTGGTCGCCGGACGGCGCCACCATCGCCTATGTCTCCGAAGCATCCGGCTGGTACGAGGTCCACCTGGCGGCGTCGACCGGAGGCCGGGACCGGCAGCTCACCGGCGACGAAGCCGACTTCGGGTCCCTGATGTGGTCGCCCGACGGGAGCCAGATCCTGGCCACCAGGACCCGGCGGGGAAGGACAGACCTGGTCACGGTGGATCCCGTCACCGGTCGGAGCGAGGTCGTCGCCACCGGAGGGGTGTGGTCGGACCCTGCCTACCTGGCCGACGGGCGGATCGTGGCGATCTACGAGGACCACCGGACCCCGGCCCGGATCGAGGTGTTCGACCCGGCCCGGCGAGTCGTGTTCGACCCCGCCCCCGCCGCCGTTCGGGCGGCACCACACGTGTCGCCCGTCGAGGTCACGTTCCGGTCGGGTGGGTTGGAGATCCACGGCTTCCTGTTCGTCCCACCGGGGGCGAGTGGAGACCAACGAATGCCGGTGGTGGTGTACCCGCATGGCGGGCCGACCTCGCACTACGGGGACGAGTGGGATGGCCACGCCCAGTACTTCGTCGACAAGGGGTACGGGTGGCTGGCGATCAACTTCCGGGGGTCGACATCGTACGGACGCACCTTCGAACGCGCCGCCCACGGCCTGTGGGGTGTGGCCGACACCGCCGATTGCCTGGCGGCGGCCGACCATCTCGCCAAGCTCGAGTGGGTCGACCCCGATCGAATCGCCATCTTCGGGGCGAGCTATGGCAGCTACCTGGCGCTCAGCTCGCTCGTATCAGACCCCGAACACCGGTTCGCCTGCGGGATCGCCAAGTACGGTGACTGCGACATCCTCACCTCCTGGGCCCAGGGCGACCGGGGCGGAAGCGAAGATCTGGAGCGGCAGATGGGGCATCCGGGAATGACCCGTGTGGCCTATCTGGCCGGCTCCCCCATCCATGGGATCGACCAGATCGCCCGCCCGCTGCTCGTCGCCCATGGCGAGCAGGATCGGAGGGTCCATCCCCACCAATCCGAGGAACTCGTCAAGGAACTGGGGCGGTTGGGCAAGACCTTCGAGTATGTGACCTATCCAACCGAGGGCCACGGGCTGCTCCGCCGCGAGCCCCACCTCGACTTCTATCGCCGGCTCGAGCGATTCCTCGACTGGTACCTCCTGTAGGTCCGAAAATCCCCCATAGCCCCGGGCACGACCGGCGCGAGGGTGCCATGATCGGGGTGTCCGGTCGGAAGACCTGGCTTGGCTGATGCCCCGGTCCGGCCTCATCGAAGGTCATCGAGGTACGGCCAACCGAGACGCTGAGGAGGAGACGCCATGGATCGACGCAACCGCGCAACCTGGCTGGTGACCCTGGGATTGTTGGTGGCCGCCTGCGGAACCGGAGGCGATGCAACCACCACCGCCACCGACGACTCGGGAGGCACGACGACCGCTCCGTCGACGGGAGAGGGGGGCACCGTTCGAATCGGATGGGGGGGCGCCCCGGCCGACCTCAACCCCGGGATCGGCGTGCTCACCGAGGACTACACCCTCTATGACCTGGTCTACGAC
>DAIOGO010000024.1:0-22997 GCA_036745195.1 Actinomycetota bacterium
TCACCGCTCTGACGATGGTGGCCATCCTCTACCGCGTGTTTGCCGGCACCGTCCGGCACAACGCCGAACGAGCAAGAGCAGCAGCGCGACCGACGTCGACGGCACCACCGGAGCCCCGGATACCGGCCGCTGCCGGCTCGCAACCTGCCTCCGGTTCGAGGCAGGACTAACGTTGCCCCTTCGATGGCAAACAACCCTGACCCGCGTCCCGGCCGCTGGCTGCTCCCGCTCGTAGTGCTCGGAATGATGCTGTTCACCTTCGTGTTCGTCACCCGCCTGCCCGGCACCGAACCGGTGACCAGCACCACCGTTCCGGACGGCGCAGCGACCACCACGACCCTCCCCGGTTCGACGACGGTGGCTACCACTGTTCCCACCGACCCGGCCCTACAGACCTACCGGGATGCGCTCGCCGCCCTTTCCTCCGAACTGGCCGCCTTCCAGGCGGAGATGATTGCCGTCAATGAAGGCTGGGATGCCGACCCCAAGACCATCGACGCCGCCACTGCCAGCGCCCGCCTCACCGCCCTTCGCGACCAGACGGCAACCTGGGCGGCCGCCGTCGGTCAGTTGGCGGTGCCCGTCGGCCTCGAGACCAACCAGGCCGCCATCGCCGAGGCCGCCAACCGCGCCGCCGCCGCAGCCGAGTCGGCTCTCAGCGGGTTCACCTCCGCCCCCGGACCCGAGCAGCGGCGCGAAGCCGTCATTGCCTTTGCCACGGCCGTCACCGACTTCTCGGCGGCGGTGGCGGCGGTCTGAGAAGGCTGGCAGGGTGGCCCTCGCCGTCCGTCCGGTAGGCGCAGCAGACCTCGATTCCTTCCGCGCCGCCCTCCACACCACCTTCGCCCACGAACCCGACCCGGCCTTCGAAGAAGCCGACGCCGCCCGGTTTCGCACCTGGTTCGAGGCAGACCGCGCCCATTGCGTGACCGACGGTGCCGCCATCGTGGGGACGCTGGGAACGTTCACCCTCCCCATGACGATCCCCGGCGCCCATCCGATGTCGGTGGCGGGTACGACCATGGTGACCGTTCTCCCCACCCACCGGCGCCAGGGGGCGCTGCGCATGCTGATCAAGGCCCACTTCGCCGAGATCCGGGAGCGAGGTGAGCCGCTGGCGGCCCTCTTCGCCTCGGATTCCGCCATCTACGGCCGCTTCGGGTACGGGATGGCCACCGTCTGGGCGGAGACCACCATCGATCGCCGACACGTCGAGCGCCACCGCCTGGTCGGCAGCCCCACCACCGTGTCGTTGGTGAGCCCGGACCAGCTCCGCCCGCTGGCGAAGACCGTCATGGCCAGGCTGGTGCCGGACCGGCCTGGCATGTTCGAACGCGCCGAGCTGTTCTGGGATCGCCGCTTCGATGACCGCCCCTCCGATCGCCGCGGGGCCACCCGCTTGCGAGGCGTGCTCGTCGAACAAGGGGGTGAACCGACCGGTTACGCCCTCTACCGGGTCAAGGGAGGTGAGTGGAGCGAGAACCACGGTGACGCCGTAGTGCGGGTCAACGAGGTGCACGCCACCACCCCGGGGGCGACGGTGGGTTTGTGGTCGTTCCTTCTCGAACACGACCTGGTCAAGTCGATCGAGCTTTTCGGGCTGCCGGAGGACGACCCGGTCTTCGCCTTGCTGGAGGGGTTTCGCCGCGCCCGTCCTCAGCTGACAGATCAGATGTTCATCCGGGTGATGGACGTGGCGGCGGCGCTCGCCGCCCGTTCATACCAGGCCGACGGCCGCCTGATCCTCGAGGTGGGGGACGAGGACGGCGGCGCCGGCGGCACCTACCTGCTGGAGATCGACGGAGGTCGAGCCTCCTGCCGTCCCACCATCGACCATCCCGACATCAGCCTGTCGGTCGAGGATCTGAGCAGCGCCTACCTGGGCCGGTCCCGGCTCGGTCAACTCTCGGCCGTGGGAAGAGTGACCGCACGACCCGAAACGGTGGCCAGAGCCGACACCCTCTTCGGGTGGCCGGTGGCGCCGTGGTGCCAGGACATCTTCTGATGGTGCGGGCGCCGGGGCCCGCCACCGACCGGTCTCGAGGCGTTCACACCCAGTAGCCGTCGAGTCGGGCGAGCACCTGGAGCATCGTCTCGTCGGAGCCGCCCCCGATCGCCATCAGCCGGGTGTCACGCATGAACCGGGTCGTCCAGGTCTCCTCCATGTACCCGATGCCACCGTGGAACTGCAGACACCAGTCGGCGACCTCGCGACCCAACCGGCCCGACTTGAGTTTGGCGATGGTGGCCATCCGGGTGGTGTCCTGGCCTGTCATCCGGGCGGCGGCGATCGAGTAGTTGTAGTGACGGAGCAGGTCGACCTCCGCCGCCAGCTCCGCCAGCCGGTACTGGAGGTACTGGTTCTTGAGGAGGGGGCGGCCAAACGCCATCCGCTGGGCCAGATAGTCCCGGGTCCGTTCCAGGGCGCGATCCATGGCAGGGACCGACGAGTAGGTGGCCCACATCCGTTCGACGACGAACTGGGCCATCTGCTGCTGAAAGCCCATCCCCTCGGTTCCGATGATGTGGTCGGCCGGCACCCTCACATCTGCGAACGAGAGCAACCCGGTATCGGAGGCGCGCATCCCCAGCTTGTCCAGCTTGCGTGACACCTCGAAGCCGGGAGTGTCGGTGGGGACGATGATCTGGCTCATTCCGGCGTACCCTCCCTCGTCGGAGGTCCGGGCGAGCAGGCACAACCAGTCGGCCTGCAGCGAATTGGTGATGTACATCTTGGATCCGTTGATCACGAGGTCGTCCCCGTCCCGCACCGCGGTGGTCCTGATCGAGGCCACGTCGGAGCCGGCATCCGGTTCGGTGACCGCCACCGCCGCCACCATCTTCCCCTGCAGGGCGGGTGTCAGATACCGCTCCTTGAGCTCCGGAGTGCCAAACGTGTGGAGCGACGGGGTGGCCATGTCGACCTGGACTCCGAGCGCCATGCCAATCGAGCCATGGTCGGCCCGTCCGAACTCCTCGGCCAGCACCACCGTGAACAGGTGGTCGGCGCCCTGGCCGCCAAAGGCCGGATCGTATTCCAAACCGAGGAATCCCAGGTTCCCCATCTTCCCGAAGATGTCGTGGAGGGGCATCATCCCCTCGATTTCCCAGCTCTCGACGTTGGGGTTGATCTCTTCTTCGACGAAGCGGCGCACCACCCGTCGGAACTCGTTGTGCTCGCGTGCCCACATGTCTTCGACTCTAGGTAGCCCACCGCCCGACCCGATCGGGCTCAGCCGCCGTCCATCGTCTCCAGCACCGACCACAGGCGCTCCTCCAGCAGTCGTCCGGACGCACCGAGCAGTACCCGGTAGATCAACAGGCCGTATCCGGCCGCCGCCACGCCCCCCACTGCCGACCACAACGGACTTGTGAACGAGATGAGAAGGAAGAGACCGATGGCCACCGGACCGAGCAGGGCCCCAATCGCCGTCAGCCCCAGCATCGAAACGAGGAAGTTGGCCCCGGTCACGTTGCGATTGCCGAAGAGGGTGCCTTCCGGCATCGGGATCGGCCCGTACACCGACGTCAGGTTCCCAACCGCCAGCCACACGGCGAGCGTCGCCACCGTCGCGCCGAGCGCCGGAACCAGATAGGCGGCCCCACCCAGCATCGCTCCCCCGACGGCTGCCGCCGTCGCCGGGATCGCCCCCACCCAGGCCCAACCCAGGTTCTTGCCCATCATGATCGAGCGGATGGCCGGGGTGTTGACCATCCACGCCCACATCGAGCCGCCATCGAACCCGAACTGGTTGGGCACCACCGCCGCCACCATCATGAAGCCGACGACCGGCCCCGCGAATGGGAGGTATGCCGACTCGCGGGCGGTGCCGACCATGGTCCCACCCACCACCACCAGGCTGATCCCGCCGCCCACCAGTTGCGATCTGACTCGGGCGTCGCGGCGCAACGACTTGAACTCGCGGGCGGCCACCGCCCCGATGGCGGTCCTCGGCAACGGGATCCAGCGCGGGAACAGCCCGCCGGCCGACACCGTCCGTCGATCACCAGATCCGGTCTCGGGCCGGCTCAGCATCCGCCGCAAGGCCCAACCGTGGAGCCAGACGGCGATCGATGTCGCCAGCACGGCATACCCGAGCGCCAGCGTCCCGATAGCCCACTCCCCGGCGGCAAAGGCGGCCACCGCCTTCCCCGGGGCGGCGGGTGGCGTCCATGCCAGGACCGAGGCCAGCCCACCTAACTTTTCGGCAGAGACGAACGAGCGCCCCACCATCCGGGTCGAGGTGAGGGCGGCGGCGACCATCGACAATCCGAACACCAGCGCCAGCACTTCCTGGGTTCGCCGGTTTCGCAGCAGATCCGCCAGCAGGGCGGTGACGGCTCGGGAAGTGGCCACGCAGAAGACCGTCCCCACCACACCCGCCAGGGCGATGGGGAGGAACGAGGCGGGGCCCGCAAACCCGGCCAGCGAGCCCACCACCAGGATGAGAACAGTGATCAATCCCCCCGGCCCGGCCAGCCCTGCCGCCAGCAGGCCAGCGGCCAGGCGGGGCGCCGGGAGCGGAAGCAACTCGAAGTTGCGCGGGTCGAGCGAGTCGTCCATGGCGCTGGCGACCAACGGCACGGCCACCCACAAGGCCCAGAGCAGCGTGAAGACGAATACCACGAGGCCGGTTCGCTCGTCCGCGAACCGCCGCCCGAGGAATCCCACCAGGACGGCGCCGCTCAACCCGCTGGCCGCGGCCGCCAGCCACACCATGACGAAGCCGATGACGCCGAGTGCCCCGGTGCGAGACAGGCGGTTGCGGACCAGCTTGAACTTCAGTGCGAGGAAGACCCGAGCCAATCCAGGTCTCCCTCTTCGGTGACGTGGGCGCCGACCGTCTCCACGAACACATCCTGCAGTCTGCGACCGCCGGTGATGTCGGTGGTGGCCCCGGAGAGGACGACCGACCCCCGGTCGATGAGGAGCAGGTGATCGCACAACCGTTCGACCACGTCCATGGCGTGGTCGGAGAAGATCACGGTCCCTCCGCTGCGGGTGTGGTGACGGAGGATCTGCTCGAGCACCTGGCGGGCGACGGGATCCACCCCGGCAAATGGCTCATCCAGGAGCAGCACTCTGGGATCGTGGAGCAGGGCGGCGCCGATCGCCAGTTTCTTCTTCATGCCCAACGAGTAATCGGCCACCAGCACGTCGGCCGCCTCGGTGAGGTCGAGCAAACGGAGCAGGGACCCCCGGCGTTGTTCGATCACCGGACCGGGAAGCGAACGAAGCCGCCCGATCATCTCGATCAACTCGGACCCGGTCAAACGCTCGAACATCCTCGGGTTGTCAGGCACCACCCCGAACACGGCCTTGGCGGCGGACGGGTCCGGCCACACCTCCACTCCGGCCACGGCCACCGTCCCGGCGTCCGGTTTGAGCAGACCCGTGGTCATCCGCAGCAACGTGGTCTTCCCCGCCCCGTTGGGGCCGACGATGCCGAAGAACGACCCGGAGGGAATCTCGAGATCGAGTGGCGCCACCGCCAACGTCTCGCCGAAACGTTTGGTCAACCCACGAAAGACGACTGCCGAGGTATCCACGGGGCGAGATGGTACGAGGAACGATGAACGATGAACGATCAACGATCAACGAAGAGCGAAGAAGGACGGCGTTGGTCAGGGCCGGGGCCATCCGGCCACCGAGAACTCGACCGCCTGGATGGGCGCCGCCCTCCACAGTATCTCCCTCGAGGTGCCCGCTTCGAGCACGAGACCCGGATGCGGAGCGCTCCAGGTTCCATCCCGCAGGACGCGGTGCTGGTCGGCACCACCCGTGACGATCGACACCTCGACGCCGCATAAAGCGAACCGAGCCGGTCCTCCATCGGCGGCAAGCACGGCGGAGGCCGGCAACAGTCCCGGGGCGAGGGCGAGCCTCCCATCCACCAGCCTGATCCCCAGTTCCCCGAAGCGGGTGAGGATCTCCTCCTTCACCTGTCCGGTCATGCCCGGCTGTTGGGCACCGGAGTGCGCCGGGGTGTGCGAATAACAGTCGATGGGGATGGCGCCATACTCGGCCGGGCCCTTGCAGAACCCGAGCCCGGCCCGGATGCGCCGGTAGGCGAGGGCGAGCCGATCGAGGACATCGGGGGCGGCGACGACGTCCAGCGCCGCCCAGTAGGTCTCCTGCACCGCCAGCAGGAGCTTGCCCACCATGTGCCAGTAGATCGACCCGATTCCCTCATACCCGTACATGGACCCGGAACGACCGGTGTAGGCATGGTGGCCGAACAGTTCCTCATAGAGCTCGGTTGTCCGGATCCGGTCCTCAGAAGACAGCGGGGAACCATCCATTGCCGCTTCGAGCGCCATCCGGTTCACCATTGGCGGGGAGAAGTGAGCGTCCCCAGAAGGGTCTTTCACGAGGATCTCGGGACCGAGGAGGTTCAAGAACGGCAGTTCGACGAGACGCCCGGCAGAAACCGTGTTGCGCTCGAGAAAACTCCCCAATTCGGGTGCCGGGTACAACATGAACGAGTCCTGATCCGGCCGGTACATCCCCGACGCATACAGGGTGTCGAGGAGATCGATCGATTCGGCCGGCCCCAGCGCCCTCGAGGAGAGGATGGCCACCTGACCCTCGAGCATCGGGCCCAGGCTACGCACCCTGGCCTCGCCGGGGCTCGGGAACGAAACCACGTTGTAGGCGTCGTAGAGGCCGTCCGACCGGCGCCCGGCCTCGATCGTGCGCCAGAGGTGTTCGAGGGCGGTGGCGCACAGTCGTTCGATGTCTTCGCTCCCGACGCCAACCGACCTCGCATCGAACGCCGACCTGACGGAAGCTCTGTAGCGAGACCCGACCGCCCCCAGATCGTCCATGACCTCCCTCCTAGAGCGGGGATCGTCGATGGCGTCCGGCTTGACTCCTTCGAGGGTCGATACGACGTCGGACAACAACCCGGCCACCGAAGCGGAGATGGGGAAGTCTTGCCGCGGCTGCGACTCCAGCAGGCCGGACAGCCATGTGACGTACCCGTAGAGGTGGTACAGCGTGACCATCGAGAGCCCAAAGCCCGCCAGCGCATTGTTGGCATCGTTCCACTCGGGTCGCTGGGTGTTCATCCAGATCCCCCCACCCGGGACGAAGCTGAGCAGCTTGGCCAGCAGCGGCACCAGCAGCTTCTCCATGAGGCCGACCCGCACCATCTGCCCATCGCCGCCGGCGACCAACCGTCCGTCGGCCCCGATCTCACCCGCCCGGGCCAGCACCAGTGCGGCCCGTTCGGCGTCGTACTCGATCGTGTTGCGCGGATCGCGAAGCATCGCCGGATAGTCGGCGATGACATAGGGCACGTCGGCATACGCGAACACCCGCCGGTTCAACCAGGCTCCGACCCCGCCCGGTTCGGCCCGATCCCAGGCGGCCAGGAGTCGGTGGAGATAGACGATCTGATGGTCGCCCCAATACCCGATGTTGCCCCACGGGTCGTGGGGATCCGGGACCTCCCAGTCGACCCCGTCGTGCGAGATTCGATAGGGATTGTGCCCGTCGACAGTGGATGCGTCGACGAACTTGGCGACCACGTTGGGCAGGTAGGCCGGATACGACAGGAGCAGCGCTTCCCAGTTCTGGAAGATGTCGCGCCAGTTTCCCTCGTACCCGAGGCCCTCTTCTCCATCCGACCCGCTCCTCCGGATCGAGAACCGATTCCACGGTCTGCTCGGGTCGCCGTGCCGGCGGGAGAAGGTGAGCGGGATGTACTCGAGCACGAGCCGTATCAGATCGGGGTCCCCGGTGCCGATGGCAAACCGCCGCAGTTCCTCGACATCGATCACGTCGCCGAGCTCTTCGATCTCGGCCCGGTGCCTGCCGTGAACCGGGCGGTTCCAGCGAGCGAGGTGGTCGAGAAGACCGGCCACCGGGATGCCCTGTCCGTGCGGGAACACCCCACCCCGCATGATGTTGAAGAGCACGTTGGACAGGTGATGAGCGTCGGCGATGGGATCGCCGGTGTGTTGGACGCCGTCGGCACTCTCCAACTTCGCCGTCAGCCGGGCACTTCCCGAGTCGACGTCGACCTCGATCAGCCGCCGGGCGTCGCCGCCGTTCGCCACTCCCACCCGCTCGAGCACTCGAGCATGGTCGAGCCCGGTGTCGGCGACCATGAGCCAGCCGGTGGTTGCCCCCGGCTCCAAGGTCAAGCTGCCGCGCAACAGGTACGAACCGCGGCGGCCGGTCAGCAAGGCCCCGGCCGGAAAGGCCTGCCCTTGGACCATCGCCCCGATCACCCGCTCGTCCAGATGGACTTCCGCCCACGGCGCTCCGTCCGCCCACACCACCGTCGCCGCCAACGACTCAGCCGGCTCGGCCTTGTCCGTGATGAGCGCCTCCAACGTGTAGATCGCAGCGGTACCCCATCGACCAGTCTCGCTGCGCTTGTAGGCGTTGACGAGGTTCGAGCGGATCTGCTGGAGGACGGAGTCGACACCGGCGGGAACCACGTCGAGCAGGCCGTCCAGCACCTCGAGTTCGGCTCCCGAGCCACCATGGTCGATGAGATCGACCTTGCGGACCCAGCCGAAGTTCGGTGATGGCATCCAGGTCACCCGGAACGTCAACCCCCAATCATCGCGCACTTCCTCGAAGGTCACCCGGTCGCCGTGAAGGCCCTTGGCCAACGAGCGTCGCACCCCACCGGAAGCCTCGCTTCCGAAAGGTCGCCACAACTCACGCCGCCCGGCCACCGAGCGCGCCACGATCGTGACCGGGCCGGTGATGCCGGCCGCCCGGTGGATTCGATCATCGGTCTCGTAGGGAAGGAGTGCCATGTCGGCATTCGACCGGCCGGCGGTGAGTGTGCCCCGGCTGGACAGGAACATCCACAGGTCGGTCGACGAGGTCACCGTCATCAGGAAGGGCTCCAATTCGCCCACCCCGTCGATCCGGTAACAATCGACGCCGTCGATCTCCGCCAGGCGCCCCTGCACCCCACCCGGGAGCGGCATCCCGTCATCTGCGTTCGGGTCGCCGGGATTCCGGCGACCCGAACGCTCCCCGGGAGGAATCGGGGAAGACTCGATCACGGCTCCCGCTCGAAGGCGCCGATGTCACACCCGGCCCCCTTTGGACGGGTGACACCTCGTTGATCCGTCGCCGGGCAGACCGCGGCGTTGGCGGTGTCGATGGCAGGGCTGCCGGCAAGCAGTGCCCGGGTGAGCGTGGGACCGCCGTTGTCGGCGAGTACTCCGATGCCTGCGGCACCCGGCGCAACGACCAGGTCGCCGCCGACCGGGTAGCAGGTGCCGTCGGTGAAGACATTGTTCCCGAGCGAGTTCAGCGCGACGGCCCCGGGGCCGAACGGCGCAAGGAAGCACCCCTCGTTGACGTTGTCGGCCACGATCGAGTTCCGCAAGTTCAACGTCGCGCTGCTGGGGCCGAACGTGCCGACGAACACCGCCGCCGGGGCGTACGACGGCGACTCGTTACCGACGATCGTCGTGTTGATCACGTCGACCACGCCATCGGTGGCGAAGAGCGCACCGCCGTACCAGCCCGTCGACTGGTTGCCGCTGATCGTCGAGTTGACGATCGTGGCGTTCCCGAGGGAACGGATGCCGCCGCCGACATCGTTCGACACGTTGCCGCTGATGGTGCTGCGTACGATGACGGTGCTGGTGTTGAAGAAGCTGTAGATGCCTCCTCCTGACCAGCCTGCAGTGTTGTTGCTCACCGTGCTGTCGACGAGATCGAGTGTGGCGCCATTGCCGTTGTAAATGCCGCCTCCACCCTGCCAGAAGTCACCGGCATCGGTGGTCATCGTGCACCCCGTGACCGTGACCCTTTCCAGGGTCAGGTTGCCGTTGTTCAGCACACACCCTGCCAACTGGAAGCCGTAGCCGTTGGTGAAGGTGACATCCGACACCGCCACGGTGATGCCAGGCTCGACGATGAGCACCCGATCGACTCCACGTCCGTTCAACGTCACACCGGGAGCGGACGACGCATCGACGGTGACGTTGCCATTCGGCACCAGTGGTCCGCCGGAGAGCAAGATGGTGCCGCCGGCGAGTGCCGTATCGAGCGTGATCGTTCCGCCGATGGCGATATCCTCCAGTGCCTGACGCAGCGAGCCGTTGCCGCTGTCGTTCAGGCTGGTGACCGTGATCTCGGTCGGCGGCGGAACGGGCTCGAGGCGCACCTGGTCGAGGTTCACCTCTCCGCCGGTGGTGCCTCCGTCGGGCAGGCTGAATCCGTAGCCCCACACCTCGTCGAGACCGAGCCCGTCATTCGGTGCCCCCTCGGGCTGCTCGGAGCTGCGGGTGAAGGCGGCGAACGGTATGACCACCTCCTGCCAACCCGTGAAGTTGTCGACGAAGCTCGACTCAAACCGTTCGGCCGTGTCGGGACCTTGGAAGACCCTCACGTAGTCGATCTTCAGCTCCTGGGGGAACGTCAGGTCGGGACTGAGCGGTCCTCCGAAGTTGCCTCCCAATGCCAGGTTGAGCAGCAGGTAGACGGGGTCGTTGAAGACCCACGGATTCGGCGCTACGTCGGCGGGGGTCGCCGAGTGGTACAGGATCCCGTCGACGTACCAATCGATCCGGTCGGGCTGCCACTCGATGGTGAAGGTGTGGTACTCCGTCGCCACGCCGCCCGGGAACGGGTAGGTCTTGCCGAAGGCGCTACCGCCAGAGTAGCCCGGGCCGTGGATGGTCCCGAAGATCTCGTCGGGGATGCGGCTGACGTACTCCATGATGTCGATCTCGCCGGTCTGCGGCCACCCGACCCGGTCGATATCGGTGCCCAGGCTCCAGAAGGCCGGCCACAACCCGTCTTCGCCGTCAGGGACCAGGATGCGGGACTCGATCCGGCCGTAGGCGAACTCTGCCCGATTGGTCGTGACCAGCCGCGCCGAGGTGTACTCACAGTCGCCGTAGTAGCACTGCTCGTCGCTCGCCGGTTCGGCGGTGATGACCAGGTTGCCGTTGCCGTCGGTGGCGGCGTTGTCGGGGCTGTCCGTGTAGTACTGCAGCTCGGCGTTGCCCCAGCCGGGGATGCCGTTCACGGTGCCGTCGCCGATCTCATAGCCCCAGTTGTCGGGGTTGGGCGGTGTGCCGGCCGGCCCGGCGAACTCGTCAGCCCACACCAGGGACCAGCCGCCCGGGCCCGGGTCGGGTGCGCGGTTGTCCTTCAGCGTGAGGTCGATCTGGTCGCCGCTGCCGGTGCCGTGGAACCAGAACCGCAGGGCCTCACCACGCGTCCAGTCCTGGCCGGTGGCGAAGTCGCGACCGAAGCCCACCTCACCGCCTGCTCCGATGGGATCACCGGAGAAGGTCTTGCCGGTGAGCACGGTGTCGGTGGTGTC
Source organism: Actinomycetota bacterium (assembly GCA_036745195.1). Classification (GTDB taxonomy): domain Bacteria; phylum Actinomycetota; class Acidimicrobiia; order Spongiisociales; family ZC4RG35; genus JBFHRE01. The sequence goes on from DAIOGO010000024.1 coordinate 11,316, forward strand.
GCAGTTGTACCCGGTCGAGCTCGCCCGGAAGTGGAAGACGAGGTCAGTGTCGCCGTCGCCGTCGAAATCCTCGGCGTGGCGGACGGGGCCTCGCTTGTTCTTGTGGGTTTCCGAGGCTGCACCGAACCGGACCGTGGTGTGGTCGACGGTGGTGGCGTCGAAGTCTTCGGTCGTGAGGATGGCCACGGTGACGACACCGTTGCCCAGGTTGCAGAGACTCCCTGCGATCAAGGCGTCGACTGCGATTGGCGTAGAGGCGGACAGGATGTGCTCGTAGGCGCCTTGTCCGGGAACGGCCATCGGGTCACCGGCCGCCACCTCGGGGTTGCCGAGGTTCACCTCGCCCGTCGTCTCCCACAAGTGCGGGAAGCCCTCGAAATCGTCGAGCAGCAGCGGATCGTATGGATCGTCGTCGATGATGCTCGCCGAGGCCTGCCGGGTCGCACCGAGCGGGGTGCCGACCGGGTCGGAGAGCCGCAGGATCAGCCGCTCGGTGGGTTCGTACTTCGAGTCGTCGAGCGTGACGACTTCGAAGGACTGCTCGGTATCCCCGCCATTCGTGAAGGTGAGGGTGCCGGACGGCACCGGTGCAAAGTCGCGGTCCTCCTCCGCAACGATCGTCTCGACCGTGTAGTCGACCGAGACCGAGGCAGGATCGTCCTCGTTCATCGACCGGTTGAGCTTCACCGCGATCTGGCCGGTGCTGCCTTCCTCGATCTCGAAGTCGTTGCTGGCGAAGCTCACCGTTAGCTCGGGGATCTCGGCCACCCCGTAGAGGGCGAAGTCGTCGAAGTAGTAGGTCACCGGACCGCCGGTGCCGAGCGTGCCGAACGCCCAGCCGTGGATCTCGGCGAGGTCGAGTCCTGCCCCCGCCCCGGGTGCGCCGTTGCCGACGCCGAAGTAGCGAAGGTCAGAGAACGGAATCTGCAGGTATCTCCATCCAGCCACGTTGTCTTCGATGTCGACCCGCCAGCGCTGGGCATCATCGGTGGTGGACCCTGGATTCCGCTTGCCGAGGATGTCGATGAAGGTGTCGACGCCCGATCCTGTGCCGTACATCCACACGGCAAAGCCCGAGTATGCCGACCAGTCCTGGGGAACCCAGGTGTCGACGGCCGGGTTCTCGAAGCTGTGGATGAACCCGGCGAATGAAGTGACGTCGAGATCGAGTTGGAGCACGCTGTTGGGGATCAAGGCCCCCGGCAGGGTGGGTGCTGGTGGCGCCGCTGTCGTCGCGATCGACACCGAGCTGCCAGCTCCTTGGAAGGTGTGGAAGCCGACGTTGACGCCGTTGCCGTCGACGCCGCTCGGCAGGCTGGACTCGAAGTCGTCGACCACGTGCAGCCCGAGGCCGACGTGGTCGAAGTAGACGGTGTCGGCGCCCTGCGGGAGCACGATCGCCCACGCCCAGATCTCGGTCAGGGTGAACCCGTCGTCGGGGGCGCCGCCGGGCTGGAAGTCGGTGGCGCGGGTGAAGTCGGAGAAGGGGATGCTGATGTACCGCCATCCCGGCGCGCTGTCTGTGAATGCGTAGTCGAAGCGCTCCGACGTGTCCGCAGCCGGGTTGCTGCGGTTGTCGGAGATCTCGGCCTGGTAGGTGAAGCCGCTGCCCGTGCCGTGGAACCAGAAGCCGAACGAGGCGTAGCTGCTCCAGTCCTGCGGACCGGTGCCCTCGAAGGACTGACCGAATCCGCCGAAGTCGGTCACGTTGAAGTTGGCGGCCAGGATCTCGTTGTCACCGATCTGACCCGGCACGGCGAGCGCGTCGGCCTCTCCGACGACCTGGGTCGTCGTGGCGACCGTACTCGCGCCGTTGAACACGAACCACCCGGCTGGTGGTCCTCCCTCGAAGTCTGCCAGCACCTCGGATGAGGCCGGTGATGCTGCGTCTGCCGGCGGCACCGCCACCAGCAGCGACGTCATGAGCAGCGCCGCCAGTGCGGCCGTGCCCCGCCGTCTCTTCGTCGAGATCGATCCGATCATCATTGCTCCCTCTCTCCCTCGTCCGCTTCGTCGCCTTCGACATCTCCTGGATCCCCGAGCGGCTCGCCGGCCTCCCAGTCAATCCGGCTCACATCACTCCACCTGAGACCCGGCCGATCCCCGTCTTGCTCCTACGTTCATCATCTCCTCCTCCGTTCCCTGTCGTTCATCCCCAAATCAGTTCTTGCCACCCGAGGGTTCCACCAGGCCAAGGTCGACCTCGGCGCTGCGACGATGCGCCCCGCACGATTCGCGGACCACGAGGTTGACCGGCAGGATCTCGGCGGTCGGACGGGTGACGATCCCCTTGATCAGATCGTCGAGGAGTAGCAGCGACCGAGCCCCGGTCTTCGCCACCGGTTGGTGGATCGTGGTCAGCGGGGGCATCGAGGTCTGCGCAGCAGGCATGTCGTCGAATCCGGCGATCGCCATGTCGTCGGGTATACGGATCCCCGCCTCGCGTAAGGCTCGCATGGCACCCATCGCCATGGTGTCGGAGGCGACGAATACGGCGTCGGGTGATCGCGGGATCAGCTCGCGCATGGCGAGATACCCGCTCGCCTCCGAGTAGTCGCCGTCCACCCTCAGATCGGGGTGGAGCACCTGACCCGACATGGCCAGACCTTCGATGAAACCGTTCAGTCGATCGACCCCGGCAGTGGTCGAGGTGGGCGCCCCGATCAGGCCGATCTTCTGGTAGCCGAGTGAACAGAGGTGAAGGGCCACCCGCCGTGCACCGCCGACGTTGTCGGCGTCTACATAGCTGACACCCTCGATGTCGGGTCGACCCACCATGACGATGGGAAGTTCGCTGAACGTCATCTGGGCGAGCAGCCGATCCCCCATCCGGGTGGCGGTGATGATCAAACCGTCGAGCATCCCCGAGGTCACCACCCGCGGATACAGCTCGCTCTCCTCTTCCTCGCTCTGGAAGATGAACAAGGAGAGCAACAGGTTCTGTTGATTGGAGGCGGCGCTGATCCCCTGGATGAGACGGGGGAAATAGGGATCCTCGAACAGGCTGTGCACCCTGCTCGGGATGACGACCCCGATGACGCCGGAGCGGCCCGAGACCAGTGAACGAGCCGCCGCATTGGGGGTGTATCCGGTTCTCCGGATCACCTCCCACACCCGGGTGCGAACGTCGGGGCTGACGCTGACCTCGTCGTTGACCACCCGCGACACGGTCGAGCGGGAAACCCCTGCCAGACGGCCGATGTCCTCGAGTGTCAGGTTCATGTTCTCTCTCCAGGCGCCGGGCCGAGATCTCCCGGGAGCGCTCCCAAACGGTGCTCACCACAATAGGTCCTATCTATTTGACGCGCAACCGGACCGGGCATATAGTTGTGGGAGCGCTCCCACAGACGGTGGAGCGCCCAGGAGGGAACACGGATGACGGACCCGACGATGACGGACCCGACGAGAACCGAGCGCAGCCGACGGCTGCACCCAGGTTCTCGGAGTTCGTCACGACCGGTGAGCCGGGTTTCAGGCCTGGGCGTAAGTTGGCGCTATCCGACCGGCACGAGAAGCCTGACACACGTCTGGCAACTTCCGATGCCGCCCAAAGATGGAGGACGAAATTGAGGAACAAGCGCAGCCTGGCGGCGTTGTTCGCCGTCCTGGCTCTCCTGGTCGCCGCCTGCGGAGACAGTGGGGGAACCGAGACGACGGCCGACGGCGGGGCAGTGACCACGACCGAGGCGGGTGGAACAGAGACGACGCAGCCCGCCGGTGAGCCGGTCACGCTCCGGGTCCTGGTCCACCAGAACCCGCCGATGGTCGAGTTCATGGAGCAGTTCAACGCCGACTTCCAGGCAGCCAACCCGAACATCACCGTCGACATGTCGGTGGTGGAGGCAGGCGACCTGGCCACCGTCACCCAGACCCGGTTGACGGCGAGCGACGTCGACGTGATCGACATCTTCGGCTTCTCCAACGCCGCTCAAAGCTACATGTCCGACGTCGATCCGCCGGCATGGCAGACGCTGATCGAGGCCGGTCTGTTGATGGACATCACCGATCAGCCGTTCGTGGCGAACTACGACGAAGCCACGATCAACGACGCCGGCTCGTACAACGGGAAGGTGTATTCGATCAACCTCGGCCGGGTGTCCTACAGCGGCATGTTCGTGAACAAGGACCTGCTCGGCACCGTCGGCGTCGAGGTGCCCACCACCTGGACAGAGCTCGTCGCCGCCTGCGAGGCGATCAAGGCTGCCGGCAACGAGTGCATGACCGTCGGCGGGGCCGATGGCTGGCCGGTGTTCGTCGGCGCCTACGGGTTGCTCGGAGCCAACTACCCGGACCAGGCAGCCCTCACCGAGGGGCTGTGGACCGGAACGATCAAGTGGAACGACGACAAGGGTCTCGAGCTATTCGAGAAGTACCAGATCTATACGCAGGACATGCTCGAGCAGGGCGTCACGGGTCTTGCCCACGACGCCGCCATCGCCCGCTACGCCGCCGGCGACGTCGCCTTCGCCCCCACCGGCGTCTGGCAGGCACCGGCGCTCGAAGCTGCCGCTCCGGCCTTCGACTGGACCTATGTGCCGTTCCCGGGAAGCGACAACGCCGACGACAACCAGTATCTGTTCGGCAAGTACGACCAGGGCTGGGCGATCGCGGCCGATACGCCGAACAAGGACGCGGCAGTCGCCTACCTGACGGCCTTCTCGGAGCCTGCGAACTACCAGGCCTTCGTCAACGCCGTCGGGTTCATCCCGACCCAGCCGACTGCCACCCTCGACTCGAAGCTCGGTGAGGCGGTTGCGCCGTACCTCGCCAACTATCGGGTCGGCTTCGAGCAGTTCTGGGTCGCGCCCAAGGGCGTCGGCCAGTGGGCCAACGGGTCCCAGGCCGCTTCGTGGTTCGCTCCGTTCAACGAGTGGACCGACGCCAAGGCCTTGGCGGATCAGGCCCAGGCCGATCTGCAGGCAGGGCTCGACGCAGGCTGATAAGTTCGGCTAGACGCAGGTGAATCGGAGGCGGCCCCTCACGCCGAGGGGTCGCCTCCGAGCCTCACCATCCGTCAGGGAGGGAAGGACATGGCCAACAGGACACGGAACCTCTTCGGTCAGGGGAGGGCGGCATGGACACCGCTGGTGTTTCTCGCCCCTGGAGTCCTGCTCTATCTCATCATCGGGGTCGGTCCTTCGCTGGCTACCTCCGTGTACTCGTTCACGAACGCCACCGGCATCCGCGGTGCCCCGGTGGACTGGATCGGGTTCGACAACTACCGCGAGTTCCTGTTTCGCGGATTGGCCTCGCGTGACAATCTCGCCGCACTGCAACGCACCTTGGTGTTCTCCGTGCTCGTCACGGTGATCCAGTTCTCACTCGGCCTGTTGCTCGCCGTGCTCCTCAACCAGAAGCTCAAGGGCCGGACGTTCTTCCGGACTCTCTTCTTCATGCCGGTCATCCTCGGCGTCGCCATCCAGGGCCTGATGTGGAAGCTGTTCCTGCTCCCTCGTGGTGGCCCCATGGCATCGTTCCTGGGGCTCTTCGGCACCGAAGGCGAATTCCTCGGAGGTCAGCCGGGCGAAGCCTTCTTCTGGGTGATCGTGGTCCAGATCTGGGCCAACGTCGGCATCACCATGGTCATCTTCCTGGCCGGAATGCAGACCATCTCCGCCGACCTCTACGAGGCAGCCCGGATCGACGGGGCTTCCGGATGGAAGCTGTTCCGGTCGATCACCTGGCCGCAGCTCACACCGGCCATCAACACCAACTTCCTGCTCAACATCGTCGGCTCGCTCCAGGCCTGGCAGCTCTTCCTGGTGCTCCTCGGCTACCGGCCGGGGACCCAGGTCCTCGGTTACCTGGTCTTCGCCGAAGGCTTCGGCCAGACGTCGGGAGCGGTCACAGCCGGCTTCCGGCAGGGATACGCCGCTGCCGCCTCGATAGTCCTCTTCCTCCTGGTGCTGGTGATCGGACTCGGCGCGAACAAAGTGGTGGCATACCGGGAAGAGAGGTACATGGGATGACAACGGTCATTGCGAAGCCGGGCCTGGAAGGCCCCCACAGCGCTACGGCTGCCGCCCGCCGTACGAAGCTCGTCTCGTACCTGATCCTGGCGATCTTCTCCGTCGCCTACATCGGTCCCATCCTCATGCTGGTCAACACGTCCTTCAAGACCCTCGGGGACTTCTTCAAGGACCCGATCGGGCTTCCCACGTCGCTTCTCTGGCAGAACTTCGTGGACGCCTGGAACCTGGCCAACTTCCCCAAGTACATGCTCAACAGCGCCATCTACGCCTCGGTTGCCACCGCCATCTTCGTCCTGACGTCGCTGTTCGTGGCCTTCCCCATCGCCCGGGGGTTGTTCAAAGGAAGCAGCGTGCTGCTCACCCTGTATGTGGTGGCGTTGTTCCTGCCGCCGGCCTTGATCCCCCAGTTCCAGCTCATTCTCAACCTCGGCCTGTACAACACCCGGCCCGGCTTCATCCTGCTGTTCCTGGTCAACCCGATCGGAATGATCATCCTGGTCAACTACATCAAGTCGATTCCGCGCGAGTTGGACGAGTCGGCGGCGGTGGACGGCTGCGGCTACATCCGCTACGTGTGGACGGTCGTACTGCCCCTGATCCGCCCGGCCGTGGCCACCGTCACGGTGCTCCACGCCATCGGCATCTGGAACGAGCTGATCCTGCCCACCATCTACCTCTCCAACGACGACTACTACCCGATCACCCGGGGACTCATCGTGTTCGAGGGTGTGTACGGGAGCAACTGGCCGGCACTGGCGGCGGCGGTGCTGATGCTGATGATCCCGATGCTGGTGCTCTTCATGTTCCTCCAGCGGTACATCATCTCGGGTCTCACCGCCGGTTCGGTCAAGGGTTAGGCGGCCAGACGCCGTGCGCCGAAGGAGGAGCGGGGTTTTCGTGCTGGCGTCGTTTCTGGCGCTTGTGGCCGCAGTGAATGCGTGTGGCGGGGGATCGGCCACGGAGTCGACCGGCTCGACCGAGTCAACTGCCACCACCCTTCCGACCACCACCACGACCCCGCCCACCACGACAGCCCCTGCCCTTCCGGCGACCAGCATCGCCGCCCCAGAGCCGATGCCGATCGAACCGCCGGAGGGGTACGAGTTGGTCTGGAACGACGAGTTCGACGGCGACACCATCGACCCGGCCAACTGGACCTACGACATCGGGGGCTGGGGCTGGGGGAACGGCGAGGCCCAGTACTACACCGACCGGCCGGAGAACGCCCGTGTCGAGAACGGTCTCCTCGTCATCGAGGCTCGCCAGGAGAAGTTCGAGGACTCGTACTACACGTCGGGGCGTCTCCTCACCCAAGGCCTCCAGGCCTTCCAGTACGGCCGGATCGAGGCCCGCATCAAGGTCCCCGGCGGTGGTGGGACCTGGTCGGCCTTCTGGATGCTGGGTGACGCCTTTGGCCGCGCCACCGAGGATCCCACCAAGAGCAACTGGCCGGATGTCGGCGAGATCGACATCATGGAGTACGTCGGAAGAGAGCCCGACCTCGTGATCGGCACGATCCACGGTCCGGGGTATGCCGGGGCGGGAGGAATAACCAAGTGGAACCGCCAGGACTTCGACATCTCCGAGGACTTCCACGTCTTCGCCGTCGAATGGGATTCCGAGGGCATCCGGTGGTTCTTCGACGACCAGATGTACTCCGACCTGAGCAGAGACGCGGTAGGTGACCGGGAGTGGGTCTTCGATCAGCCCTTTTTCATCATCATGAACGTCGCCATCGGAGGAACGCTCGGCGGCACCATCGCCCTCGATACCGAGTTTCCCGTCTACATGTATGTCGACCATGTACGCGTGTACCAGCGGGTCGACGCAGCGAGTGGTTGACGTCATCCGCCGCCGGTTGGCGGGGTACCTTCTTCAGGTTTCGTCACCGTGATCGGCCCAGCGGGAAGCAATCGTGTCCGGAGACAGGTCGGCCACCTCCTGGACGGTGAACGGCGGGGGCACATCATCGAGCACGGCGACCACCCTGGCCGCCATCACGTGACCGAGTTGCAGCCGGGCACGGGCAGGCCATCCGAAGCAGGTCGCCGCCAGATAACCGGCGGCGAAAGCATCCCCGGCACCGGTCACATCGACCACCTCGACGCTCAACGCCGCCTGGGAGATCTCACCGCCCCGAGTGACCAACGAGGCCCGGCCGGCGCCGCGCTTGATGACGAGTTCCTGATCGTCACGACGGAGGATCAACGCCCGGAGCGATTCGGTGTCGGCGGTTCCGAACAGGGCCTCGGCTTCGTCGTCCCCGATGAAGACGAGGTCCGCCTGTTGAGCGAGGGGAAGGATCAACCGCCCGGCGGTGGCGGTGTCGGGCCACAATCGGGGCCGATGGTTGACGTCGAACGAGACCCGGCCCGCTCGGCCACGGCGACCAACCACCGCCGACACCAGGTCGGCGGCGGTGGCGGACAGGGCGGGCGTGATCCCGGTCACATGCATCCAGCGGGCTTCGCTCGCCCGCCCGAGATCGTCGGTGGAGAGCCGACTGGCGGCACTTCCACTCCGGTAGTAGCGCACATCCGTCCCGGATTGGTAGACGTGTTTGGTCAGGATTCCGGTCGCCCTCTGGCCGTCCCTCACGACGGCCACGTCGACGCCGGCCTCGTCGATCCACTTCTCGACGAACCGACCGAGCGGGTCGTCGCCGAGTCGCGACACCCACTGTGCCCGCAGCCCGAGCCTGGCGACGGTCATCGCCACGTTGGACTCCGCCCCCGCCGGGGTGGCATGAAACTGCCTCGAGTCGCCCTTGGCGACGAAGGCGACCATCGTCTCGCCCATCGCCACCAGGTCGAATCGTCCGGATGCGGCTGCTTTTGTCGTGTTTGGCTCGGTCAATCCGCAGCCATGTCTAACACGAACTGCCGGCGTTCGCCGGAGCCGGCCGGCCGGTGCGTCTTCGATCTGGAGAAAGGTCAACGACAGTGAGGATCGCGGTCACCGGTGCCCGCGGAAGGGTCGGCAGGTCCGTGGTGGACCTGCTCGCTTCGGGCGGGCACTCCGTGGTGGCGATCGATCGCGTCGGCGCTCCGCCGATCATCCCCGGTTGCGTCACCGTTCATCTGGACGTGACCGATTACTCCGGACTCGAAGGCGCATTCGACAGGTGTGATGCCGTGATCCACCTCGCCGCCATAAACGGGCCGGGACACGATCCCGATGAAGTCGTCCACAACAACAATGTCGTCTCGAGTTACAACGCCCTTCGTGCGGCCGCCGCGGTGGGCGTTCCCAGGGTTTGCCTCGCCTCCAGCATCAACGCGATCGGGGGTCGCTTCAGCCGCTGGCCGCGATATGACTACTTCCCGGTGGACGAGGAGCATCCCGCCTATCCGGAAGATCCCTACAGCCTCTCGAAGTGGATCGGCGAGCAGCAGGCCGACTCGATCGCACGTCGCTACGAAGGCATGACGATCGCCAGCCTGCGACTGCACGGCGTCGTGGCCAGTCGCGCCGAGACCCGCCCTTGGATCGACACGCCCGACAAGGTCGCCGAGAAGCAACTGTGGGGATACACCGGGCGGGAGGCAGCGGCCCGGGCCTTCGTCCTCGGGGTGACGGCGCCCTTCTCCGGTCATCAGGTCTTCTACATCGTGGCGCCCGAGACCATGGTGGACACGCCTTCCCTGGAGCTCAAGGAACGCCACTATGCCGGGGTCGAGGTCCGGGGCGACCTCGGCGGGAATCGAGGTTTCTTCGACTGCCGGAAGGCGGAGGAACTGCTGGGGTGGACCCATGAGACCTGACCGATTCTGTTCGAAGGAGGGAAGCCGATGACGAGAATCACCGGGGTCAGGACGATCCTTACGGCGCCGGATGGGATCGCACTCGTGGTGGTCCGGGTCGATACCGACCAACCCGGCCTCTATGGCCTCGGGTGCGCCACATTCACCCAACGTCCCACTCTGGTGGCGAGGGCCGTGGACGAGTACCTGGCTCCGCTCCTGGCGGGGCGCGATCCGGCCAACGTGGAGGACCTCTGGCACCTCATGTACGTGAACGCCTACTGGCGCAATGGGCCGGTCCTCAACAACGCGATCAGCGGCGTCGACATGGCGTTGTGGGACATCAAGGGAAAGGTGGCCGGCATGCCGGTCTTCGACCTGCTCGGCGGGAAGAACCGGGCGGCGGCGATGGTCTACCGGCACGCCGACGGCGCCAGCCCGCAGGAGGTCCTGGAAACGGTGCTCCGGTACCAGGAAGAAGGCCATCTGGCGGTGCGCTGTCAGATGGGTGGATACGGGGGGCAACGCGGGAGCCGAGGCGCAACGAAGTCGGGGGACGATGTGACCTCCAGACTGCGAGAGGACTTCCCTGGCGCCTACTACGACCCCGATCGATATGCGCGTTCCGTCGTGACGTTGTTCGATCACGTGAGGGGCGCGGTCGGGGAGGATCTGTTCCTCCTTCACGACATCCACGAGCGGCTGGCGCCCATCGACGCAATCCGGCTGGCGAAAGCGCTCGAGCCGCACCGCCTGTTCTTCCTGGAGGACCCGTTTCCACCGGATCAGATCGGGTGGTTTCAACGGCTACGAGAACAATGCGCCACACCGATCGCCATGGGAGAGCTGCACAATCATCCCCTCGAGTGGCGTTCGCTGGTCACGGAGAATCTGATCGACTTCATCCGGGCCCACATCTCCCAGTTGGGCGGATTGACGCCGGCCAGGAAACTGGCCGCCCTGTGCGAGGCGTTCGGTGTGCGCACTGCCTGGCATGGACCGGGGGACGTCTCCCCGGTCGGTCATGCCGCCAACCTCCACCTCGACCTGGCGTGCCACAACTTCGGCATCCAGGAGGTGATCGGTTTCGGCGACGCCCTCTACGAGGTCTTCCCCGGAACGCCCGAGCTGAAGAATGGTTATCTCTGGCCAAACGACCGTCCCGGGCTCGGCATCGACCTCGACGAATCGCTGGCAGCGAAGTACCCGATCGAGCTGGCGACGATCGAATGGACCCAGAGCCGGTGGCCCGACGGCACCTTGTGGACGCCGTGAGCCGTCCGTGAGGGTGCTCGACGCGATCGGGGGCCATGGTCTCGTCCCCGTCCTCACAGTCGACCGCGCCGAGGATGCCGGACCGGCGGCGGAGGCGCTGATGGCCGGGGGTCTGCCGTGTGCAGAAATCACCTTCCGAACCGCCGCCGCCAAGGACGCCATCGAGCTCCTCGCCGGCAACCACCCCGAGTTGCTCATCGGCGCCGGGACCGTGTTGACGGTGGACCAGGCGCGGGCGGCGGTGGATGCCGGCGCCCGGTTCGTCGCCACCCCCGGGTTCGACGAGGCGGTGGTCGACTGGTGCCTCGAACACGAAGTCCCGGTGATGCCAGGGGTTATGACTCCGACCGAGGCAGGCGCGGGAATGCGCAAGGGGCTCGAGACGCTGAAGTTCTTCCCTGCCGAGACCGCCGGCGGCGTGAACGCCTTGACCGCCCTGGGGGCGGTGTATCCAGGTCTTCGGTTCATGCCCACCGGCGGGATCGAGGCCGGCAACCTCGCCCGTTATCTGGCGCTGCCCAACGTGGTCGCATGCGGGGGAAGCTGGCCGGCCACCAGGCAGCTGATCGCAGCTGGTGACGTCACAGAGATCGAGCGCCTCACCCGCCAGGCGGTCGAAATCGTCCGACGGGTGCGGGACGATGAACGATGAACGATGAACGATGAACGATGAACGATGAACGATGAACGAT
>DAIOGO010000025.1:0-22769 GCA_036745195.1 Actinomycetota bacterium
AACCTTGGAACCTGCACCTTGGACCTTGATACCTTGGACCTCGCAACTGCCTCGTCTCCTCCTCCCCGCTCCGTAGACTCGCTGGCGTGAAGCTCCACGTTCTCGGCTCGGCCGGCACCTACCCGGCCCTCGATCGGCCGGCATCGGGGTATGTGGTCGAGGAGGCGGGGACCCGGATCCTGCTCGATGCCGGGCCGGGGGTGATGCTGGCCCTCCTCCGTCGATTCGATGTCTCCCAGATCGACGCCATCGTCATCTCGCACCGCCATCCGGACCATTGCACCGACCTGTTCGCCATCCTCCACGCCCTGGCCTTCGGTCTCGTCGAACTCCCCCCGGTGCCGTTGTTCGCCCCTCAAGATGCGATCGACGCCTTCGTGCGGTTCCTCGACGCAGATGCCGACGCCGCCTTCTGGCGGGTCTTCCACGTCCGTCCGGTGGAGGAACCGGGAGTGGTGGGCTCCCTCACCCTGTCATTTGCCCGGGCGCACCACTCGGTCCCGTCGATCGTGACCAGGGTCGATGGCGCCCACCGCTCGTTGGTGTACACGGGCGACACCGGGGCGGGTGGCGAATGGGATCATCTGGTCGAGGGGGTCGACCTGCTGCTGGCCGAGGCCAGCCTGCAGGAAGCCGACGAGCAATGGCCCTATCACCTGAGCGCCGCCGGAGCGGGAAGGGTGGCCCGGGCGAGGAGTGCAGGCCGCCTGGCGATCACCCATCTGCGACCGCACCACGACCCGACTCGCTCGATCGAGGAGGCCGAGGCTACCTTCGACCGACCAGTCATCCTGGCCGTGCCAGGAGCCACCATCGACCTGTGAGGTAGACGTGCCGAGAGACAGAGCCCCTGACGAGATCCGACCGATGCGCATGCACCTCGGCTACACCGACTCCACCCCCGGGTCGGTCCTCATCGAGATGGGCCGCACCCGGGTCCTGTGCACCGCCTCGGTCGAGGACGAGGTGCCCCGCTGGTTGCGGAACACCGGCAAGGGATGGGTGACGGCCGAGTACGGGATGTTGCCCGGTTCGTCACCGGAGCGAATCCGCCGGGACTCCTACACCAAGGGAAGACAACTGGAGATCTCCCGACTGATCGGGAGGTCGCTCCGCTCGGTGGTCGACCTGGGGGCGATGGGGGAGCGAATGATCACGGTGGACTGCGACGTGATCCAGGCCGACGGGGGCACCCGCACCGCCGCCATCACCGGCGCCTGGGTCGCCCTGTCGGACGCCTGCAAGTGGGCAGAGAGCCGCTCGCTTCTTCCCCGCAACCCGATCCGCGACCAGGTGGCCGCCATTTCGGTGGGGATCGTCGACGGCGAGATCCTGCTCGACCTGGAGTACGAGTCGGATGTGGCGGCCGGGGTCGACATGAATGTGGTGATGTCGGGTTCGGGATTGCTGGTCGAGGTGCAGGGGACCGCCGAGGGGGTGCCGTTCACCCGTGCCGAGTTGGATCGGATGCTCGACCTGGCCTCGGAGGGGATCGGCGAACTGGTCGAGGCCCAGCGCCAGGCAGTCAGGGAATGATCGAGCGGCTGGTGATCGCCACCAAGAACGACGACAAGCGCAGCGAGATCGCCGCCGTGCTGGTCGACGCCGGCCTGGTGGGCGAGATCGTGGTCGGGCTCTCGTGGCCCGACGTCGCCGAGACGGGCGACACCCTCGAAGACAACGCCCTGCTCAAGGCGAGGGCGGTGGCCGAGGCGATCGGGCTTCCCGCCCTGGCCGACGACACCGGTCTCGAGGTCGCCGCCCTCGGGGGGGCGCCCGGTGTGGACACCGCCCGCTTCGCCGGGCCGGAGGCGACCTATGCCGAGAATGTCGACAAGCTGCTCGAGTCGATGGCCGGAGTGGACGACCGGAGGGCGGTGTTCCGCACGGTGATCGCACTGGTGGAACCGGGTGGGCGAACCGTGACCGCCGAAGGATCCCTCGAGGGCCGGATCACGACGGGAAGGCGGGGCGAGAACGGCTTCGGCTACGACCCGGTGTTCGAGGTCGACCGACGGACCCTGGCCGAGATCCCCACCGAGGAGAAGAACCTGATCAGCCACCGGGCATTAGCAATCCGGGCGCTGGTCGACGCCCTGTCGTGACGTGCGGGTGAGAGGAGTCGAACCTCCACGGGGGTTGCCCACCAGATCCTAAGTCTGGCGCGTCTGCCATTCCGCCACACCCGCGTAAGGCTCATTGTGCCAGAGCCGCCCCGATTCCTCTGCAGGGCCCGCCCGGCATCCGCCCTCGACACCGACGACGGAGTCGAGCCAGGGTCCAGTGAGGCCTCCGTTTCCGGCCGCGTCGATCGGTTCAGCTCGAGGGAGCCAGGTCCCCCGGGTCCAGTTCGAACGTGGTAGTCGGGCCTAGCACGGTCACCTCGACCAGGACCCGACCGTCGGAGCAGGACCCCCGAGACCAATCCGGAATGCCCTGAGAGATCGGGTCAGAGGAGCGTCACGGAGTCACCCGGCTGCCATCGGTTGGACTCGGAGTCGGTTGGCAATCCTCGATTCCGTCCCGGCCTACTTCTTCATCGCAGTCGCCGGCACCCGCTTCTCGATCTCGGCCTTCATCTTGGCCAGGTCGGCCTTCTGCCAGCTGCGCAGCATGAACCAACGCCCCACCTGGTTGACCACCGGGATGTAGGTCCGGAAGGAGGGACTGACGATCACGTCGGTACCGCCGTCCGCCGGCCGGCAGGTCCAGACCGACGACAGCGGGCCGCCGAAGAGGAGCATCTCCGGGCCCATCGAGAACTCCATTTTGACCCGCTCGTTGGGAACGTACTCGGTGAAGACGCACAGCCCCGAAGAGCGCACCCCGAACATCTTGGTCTCGTACCGGTAGGTGGTCCCCACCCCGTCCGGGCTCTCCTTCACCAACTCCATCCGCATGTCGTCGTTCGACGCCAGATTGCCCTTCGGGTCGACCATGTAGGCGAACACCCGCTCCGGCGGAGCGTCGACGTGGAACTTGACGGTGTACCGCTTCATGGCGATACCTCCTCCTGTGTCGCCCGCCCTTCCACCTCCAGCCTACGCCTCCACAGTCGATTGCGTTGGGGGTATTGCCTCGGTTGGTCCCAACACCTCGGGCCCATCATCGACCCGGTCCCAGTCCTGGGCGACGGTGGCCGGCTGGAGGGTGAAGCTCACGCTTGAACCCTGCTGAGTTATCAGATATGATAAGTCGATGGCTACTCTCAGTCCGATGTTGGCTCGAGTCCTGGCGTCCGCCGCCCGGCTGCAACAGATCGTTCCCGACGCGGTTCTGGTCGGCGGCTCGGCGGCCGCCCTCCATGCCGGCCACCGGGACTCATTCGACCATGATCACGTTCTCGCCGACCTGATCGATCGCTACGAGAGCGTGCTCGAGGCGGTCGAGGCGAGCGAAGGATGGGCGACGTCGGTGCGCGCCTCGAAGCCGCCCTTCACCCTGATGGGGAGGCTGTGGGGAGTCGAGGCCGGTCTCCGCCAGATGCGGCGTACCCGACCCCTGGAGACGTGTGAGGTCGAGGTCGGCGAAGGACTGGTCGTGGTTGCGCCCACCGCCGTCGAAATTCTCCGGGTCAAGGCGTACCTGGTCGTGCAACGCAACGTGGTCCGTGACTACCTCGACGTGGTGGCGCTCACCGACCATCTGGGGATCGAGGTGGCCGTGACGATTCTCTCCGACATCGACGCCTTCTATGCCGACCGCTCCGACGAGCACGGCTCGGTGCTCACTTCGCTCGTGATCAGGCTGGCGGACCCTCAGCCCCGAGATCCGGACGTCGTCGGCGAACTGCCCCGGTACAAGAACCTCGACCGCCGTTATCACCAGTGGTCCGACATCGTCGGGGTGTGCCAGGAACTGTCGCTTCGACTGGGCGGAGCGCTCTGATGCCGGTCACCTTTCGCAACGTCGACGCTTCCCCATCCGACGACGTTCGGACCTGGCCGTACGAGGCGATCGTCGAGGTGATCGATCAAGGCCTGGTGGCCGACTGGCAACCGGTCCTGGCCGAGATCCGGCGATCGCCGTGGGGACCGGTGGCCCGGCGGGTCTTGCGGTATCTGACCTATCGCGAGCCAGACGGTGCCGGGACCTTCTTCGCTCTCGCCGTCGACCGTGCCCGCCGGGAGGCCGATCGCCTCGACCGGGAAACGGTGGTGACACGACTCCAGCAGTCCGTCCGCCGCTCGGGGCTGTCGAGTGCCGACCTTGCCAGTCGGGTGGGTACCAGCCCGTCGCGGCTCAGCACCTACCTGAGTGGGAAGGTCATGCCGTCGGCAGCGATGATGGTGAGGATCGAGCGGGTCGTCCGGGAACTGCGGGATTCGGGCCGGCCCCGGTGAGAGCGAGTCGAGTACCCTCCGGACATGACCGCCCATCCGACTCACTACACCCTGACCGGACATGAGTACCGCTCGACCGAGGTGTTCGATCTCGAGCGAACCGAGCTGTTCGGTCGGCAGTGGTACTACGCCGGACGGTCCGAGCTGGTGGCGCAGCCCAGCGATCGTCTGGTCGTCGATGTGGCCGGGGAGAGCGTGTTGGTGGTCCGCGACAAGGCGGGGCGGCTCCACGGGTTCTTCAACGTCTGTCGCCACCGCGGTGCTCAGCTCTGTGACGAGGGCGACGCCGGAGCACCCGGCGGGATCACCTGTCCGTATCACGCGTGGAGTTACTCGCTCGACGGCCGACTGATCGGCACCCCCCACGTCGGCAAGGACGAGGTCGACCGTGAGTCGATGTCGCTGTGGCCGGTGTCGGTGGCCGAGTGGCAGGGATTCATCTTCGTCAATCTGGCCGACAACCCCCTGGAGCTGAAGGACTGGCTGGCGGGCCAGGCTCACGAACCCCTCCGCTTCGAACAGCACAACCTGGAGCACCTCCGGATCGGACATCGGACGGTCTCCGAAGTGGCTGCCAACTGGAAGATCCTGATCGACAACTACAACGAGTGCCTCCACTGCCCGAAGGTCCACCCGGAGCTGGTCGAGCTGATTCCGATCTACCGGACCGGCTCGGTGATGGATGCTTCCCGGGCGGACGGAGGCGTCACCCTGTCGGAAGGGGCGACGAGTTTCACCCTCTCCGGGCGGTCCTGGCTGCCCCTGCTGGAAGGTATGGGGGAGACCGAGGCCGGGTCGTACTACGGGGCGGCGGTATTCCCCAACATGTTCATCGACATCACCGGGACGAGCGCCATCATCACCAAGCTCGTTCCCCGCGGCCCCGCTCACACGACCGTCGTGTCCGAGTACCTGTTCGTGGCCGAGGCGGTGGGGGCGGACGAGTTCGACCCGAGCGAGATCGTCGAGTTCAGTGAGTTGGTTGCCCGCCAGGACTACGACGTGTGTGAACGGGTGCAGAGAGGGATCTCGTCGCGGGCGTTCACCAGAGGCATCTATGCCGACAAGGACTCGATGGCCCACGAGTTCAACGAGTGGTACCGCTCCGTCATAAGTCGGGCGTGATACCCGCTGGGGGCGATCGGCGGCTTGGTTCAGATGCCGACCGGCTGGCCGCCGAGCACCCGTGCGACTGCCGTTTCCAGGTAGGTGAGAGGGACATCTAGTTCGGTGGAGGCGGCGGTCACCGACCAATCGATGGCGTCGGCCCGGTCGACGGTCGTGCCGTGGGCGACGATCTGCAGGGCCATCCCGTCGAGAACCGACAGGATGCGCCAGGCGGCGGCGGTCGGATCGGGGCATCGGAACTCGCCTGAGGCGACGCCGGCTTCGATGATCCGGGTCAGCATCGTTTGCCATTCGAGGTTGAGTCTGCGCGACACCTCACGCAGGGGCGGGCGGCGGGCCGCCTCCGACCAGGCGTCGAGCCACAACTGCATCGTGGAATCGGTCTGCGAGGGCGCATGCCCGGTCAGATAGGCGGCGAGCCGGTCGGGCACGCTCGACTGCCGGTTCACGAAGTCCGCGGCGCGGGCCAGGTCGGAGCCGGCCGCCAGCTCGAATGCCTCGGCCAGCAGCTGGTCCATCGACGCGAAGTAGTGGTGGATCAGGCCGCTCGAAGAGCCCATCTCGGTGGCGACCTCTCGAACGGTCGTCCCTCCCAGGCCACGCCGGGCGGCAACCAGGAGCGTCGCCTCCATGATGCGTCTGCGCCGCTCTTGAGCGGGAAGTCGAGCCACTCGGCGAGGCTACATTCCTGTTGCGCAAGTGTCCAATAAGACACTATCGTCAGGCCGGTTCGAGCAGCGTGAGGAGGAGCGGCGATGTTGCTGAAGACACCATTCCACGACCGGGTCGAGGCACTCAACCAGACCCAATTGTGGAATCACTGGGCCGGGCACCTGGTGGTCGACAAGTACCAGATGTCGGAGAAGTTCGAATACTTCGCCATTCGCAACTCGGCCGGGTTCTTCGACACCTCTCCTCTCTACAAGTACCGCTTCTCCGGCCGCGACGTGGAGTCGTACCTGGCCGGGGTGCTGGCCCGCGACATCCGGCGGTGCCGGCCCGGCCAGGCCCAGTACACGATCTGGTGTGACGATCGGGGTTTCGTTCTCGAAGACGGCGTGATCCTCCGCCTCGGCCCCGACGACTTCCTGCTCACCACCGCTGAGCCGAACTTCGCCTACTTCCAGCGTCTGGTGGGCCGGTACCAGGTGGAGATCGAGGACGTCAGCACCGAGTACGCAGGCTTCGCCCTGCAGGGGCCCCGCAGCCGCAAGATCCTGTCGGCTCTCGCACCTGAGGTCGAGGATCTGGCCTACTTCCATCTCACCCCCGCCAAGATCGCCGGGACGCCGGTCACCATCTCTCGCACCGGTTTCACCGGTGATCTCGGCTACGAGGTGTGGATCCCCTCCGATGGTGGCCTGGCGGTTTGGGATGCCATCGTCGCAGCCGGGGCCGGGCAGGGGATGATCCCCTTCGGTCAGATCGCCCTTCTGATGGCCCGAATCGAGGCCGGGCTGCTCCTGATCAACGTCGACTTCGAGTCGAGCCGGTTCGCCTTCAATGACGAGCACCGTTCCACGCCGCTCGAACTCGGGTTGGGCTGGATGTTCAAGGACCTGGCCGAGGGTGACCGCAACTTCATAGGGGCTCGGGCGATACGGGCCGAGATGGCGAACGGATCGTCGCGCTGGAAGCTGATGGGACTGGTGGTCGACTACCAGGAGTACGACCGGTTGTATCAGGGCGCCGGGCTGGTGCCACCCAAGGATCACACCCCGGTTCACGGCGACATGATGGTGTATGGGGACGACGGCACCCGGGTCGGGTATGCCACCAGCTTCAGCTACTCCCCGATGCTCCAACGTCACATCGCCCTGGCCAGGGTGCGTCCCGATCTCGCCAAGGTGGGCACGAGGGTGAACCTGGAATTCACGGTCAACCACCGCTACGTTCAGGTCGGGGCTCACGTCGCCCGCCTTCCGCTGTACAACCCCGAGAGGAAGACCGCATGACCAACAGCTACGACGCCATCGTCATCGGAGGCGGGCACAATGGGCTCACCAATGGCGCCTATCTGGCCAAGGCCGGGCTCCGCACCCTGATCCTCGAACGACGCCATTTAGTGGGCGGGGCGGCGATCACCGAGGAGCTGCATCCAGGCTTCCAGTTCACCACCTTTTCCTATGCGCTCAGCCTGCTCCGGCCCGACATCATCCACGAGTTGGAGCTCACCAAACACGGCTTCATGCCGCTGCTGATGCCCTCTACGTTCGCTCCGATGGAGAACGGCGACTACCTGCTGATGGGCCAGGACCGCAACGAGAACCTGCGCGAGATCGCCCGCCACTCCTCTCATGACGCCGACGCCTACGAGCAGTACGACCACGACATGACGATGGTGATCCAGGCGGTCAAGCCCCTGTTCGACAAGGTGCCACCCAACGTGTTCGGCAAAAGCCCCGAGGATCTGATGGAGATGGCCGAACTCGCCCAACACCTCCGCGGCCTCGAGTCCAGGGTAATGCACAACCTCGTGCGACTGATCACCGGCAGCGTCGCCGACTTCCTCGATGACTACTTCGAATCGGACATCATCAAAGGCTGGATCGCGTCGTCGGGGATCATCGGGAGCAAGGTCGGCCCGATGTCACAAGGGTCGGGCCTGGTGCTGCTGTTCCACAACATGGGCGAACACGATGGGTCGTTCGGCTCGTGGGCCTTCCACAAGGGGGGCAACGGCGGGTTCACCCAGGTCCTGGCCAGGGCCGCTCAGTCATTTGGGGCGGAGATCCGCCTCGATTCCACGGTCAGCCACGTGATCACCCGAGATGGCAAGGCCATGGGGGTGGCGCTCGATGATGGCACCGAGTTCCGGGCGGGGATCGTGGTGAGTGCCGCCGACCCCCGCCGCACGTTCATGGAGTTCGTCGACCCCCGGGAGTTGCCCAGCGATCTGGTGGACAGCATCGAGCGATATCGTTTTCAGGGCGTCTCCTCGAAGGTCAACTTCGCCCTCGATGGTCTACCCACGTTCCCGACCCTGGAAGGCGGCGATCATTTCCGCGGCTTCACCAACATCGGGCCGTCGCTCGAGTACATCGAACGAGCCTTCGACGAGGCCAAGTACGGCTGGTATTCGACCCGACCGTACATCGACGGCGCCATCCAGTCGACCATCGATCCGGACATGGCCCCTCCCGGCAAACATGTTATGTCCTGCTTCGTCCAGTACACCCCCTACCACCTCGCCCGCAGCGACTGGGACACCGAACGGGAGCAGATGGCAGACCAGGTCCAGGCGACCCTCGAGTCCTTCTTCCCCGGGTTCGGCAGCCTGGTGCTGCACCGGGAAGTGGTCACGCCCCTCGACATCGAGCGGGTGGCGGGGCTGCCCGAGGGCAACATCTTCCATGGCGAGCTGTTCGGCCCGCAGATGTTCTTCTTCCGGCCCGCCCCCGGTTGGAGCCAATACCGCACCCCGATCGAGGGCTACTACCAGTGTGGGTCGGGTACTCACCCCGGGGGGTGTGTGACGGGTGGCCCAGCCCGGCTCGCCTCCCGACAGATCCTCAAGGATCTCGACGCCCGACGCTCGTGACGCACGAGCTGTCGCCCCCCGACCTCGAGATCCAGGAGCGGGCCCGCCGTTTCGTCGACGAGGAACTGATCCCCTGGGAGGTTCACGCCGAGATGAACGGGGGCGAGCTGCCTCCCGAGGTCGGGCGCCGGCATGAGGACGAAGTCCGCCGGTTGGGATTCCTCGCCATCAACCAGCCGACAGAGCTGGGAGGGGGCGGATACAGCGTCCTGCAGCAGGTCCTCATCCAGGAACAGACGGGCCGGGTCACCAATGCCCTCGGCTGGGTCGTGTCCACTCCGGCGGGTTGGCTTCCGGCGGTGGCGACTCCCTATCAGATGGAGCATTACGTCCTGCCCACCATCGCCGGCGACAAGCACGAGTGCTACGCCATCACCGAGGAGGGTGCCGGCTCCGACGTCGACGCCATCGCTGCTACCGCCCGCCGGGACGGCGACGCCTACATCCTCAACGGAGAGAAGTGGCATGTGACGTCGGCCAACCTGGCCGACTACGTGTTCTTCCAGGCGAAGCTGACCGATGGGCCTCACGCCGGCAGCCATGCGCTGTTCATCGTCGACATGGAAACTCCCGGGGTTCGCCATATCCGCACCCCCGCCTATACCCACACCTTCGCCCACCACCACTGGGAGATGGCTTTCGAAGACGTCCGGGTGCCGGCAACCCACCTGGTGGGGGCCGAGGGTGACGGGATGGCGTTCACCTACGAATGGTTCCGCTACGAGCGGCTGATGATCGCGGCTCGCTGCCTGGGGGCGGCCGAGAGGCTCATCGAGGAGGCCCAGTCCTTTGCCAGCCAACGGCTGGTGTTCGGGGAGCCCCTGATCGACCGGCAGGCGATCCAGTTCATGCTGGCCGATTCGGTCACCGAGTTGTGGGCGGCCCGCCTCATGACCTACCAGACTGCTCGGGAAGTGGACGCCGGGACCGATCTCAAGACACTTCACGCCCACTGCTCGATGATCAAGCTCTACGCCTCCGAGATGGCCAACCGGGTCGCCGACCGGGCCGTCCAGATCTTCGGCGGCCGCGGGTACATGCGTGAGAACGTGGCGGAGCGATTCGCCAGGGAGCTGCGGGTAGACCGGATCTGGGAGGGTGCCTCCGAGGTCCAGCGGGTGATCATCGCCGACCAGCTCGGCAAGCGGGGTGTGAGAGGCGTCGCCGGCTGACGGGCGGGAATGACGCCGGGGCGACGACTGTCCGGTCGCAGTTCAGGAACGGGTCAGTGACGGGATCGGAACGATCCGGTTGCTGGGCGGCACCGGCGGGCTCATCTCCTCGCCCGAATAGGCCTTTCCGAGCATGGACAAGAACTGGTACAGGCTCGTCTCCCAGGGGCTGAGCGGCCCGGGGGAGAATCCCCGGTTGGCAGTCGCCTTCTGAATCCGCGAGCAGGCACCCCAGTCCTCGTGGTTCGTGAGATCCCAGAAGTCGACGGCGTAGGCGGGGTCGAACCCGGGGTTATCCAAGGATTCGGGAGCCCACATCCACTCGCACTCGATGACGGTGCGGTCGATGTCGATGGGGACGAGACGGTGCGCCATCACATAGTCGGGGTGGGCGCTGATGAGGAGATTCGGCCACACGCCGACGTAGAGGACACTCCGTTCGAGCTCAGCGGGAAGCCGCCGGAATCGGACGCCCTTCGACTTGCCGTCCAGCGACATGGTCTCGGCATGATCCTTGAGCAACATGGTCCCCCCGCACCACAGCCCGGTCGGGGCGTAGTCGCTGCCGGAGTCGACCGGCGTGACCTGGCACAGAGCCGGGTGGATGGTGGTGCAGTGGTAACACTCGTGGTAGTTCTCGACGGCCAGCTTCCAGTTGGCCGAGACCTCGTAGGCGCTTCTGGCCACGCTGACCAGCCGCTCCGGCTCGTAAGGGGCGAGGAGACCCGACAGGTTCCCGAAGTGGGCGGCGATCGGTGGGGCGGACCCGGTGAGGTCGACGAACAGCCAGCCTCCCAGCTCGCCCACCCCGAGCGGTGTCAGGGGCCAGTCGGCGGGGTCGAACCCTTCGGCTTGCGTCATCGACGGCGCCGAGTGGAGCGACCCGTCGAACCGGTAGGTCCACGAGTGGTAGCCACACCGGATCAGCCGCAGGTCGAAAGCTTCACCAGTTTCGGCCAGCGGGTGACCCCGATGTCGGCAGACGTTCGAGAAGGCTCTGATGCCCGTGTCGTCGCGGGTCAGCAGAACGCTCTCACCGGCGTGTTCGATCGCACGCGCCTGGCCTAAACCGAGCAGGTCGTCGGTTCGACCCAGCGCCGCCCATCCGGAGAACACGTGGGTTTGTTCCCATTGGAACAGTTCCCGGGACCGGTAGGCCTCGGCCGGGAGGGTCCGAGACGATCCAAACGGGGCGAGCAAGGCCGAAACCGCGGTGGGGTCGATGGGTGCAATCGGTGACAAATTCCTACTCCTCGGCGCACGGCGGAGTCTAGCCAGGTAACCTGAACGGCGGTTCAGTTTATAGGGAGGAATTCATGGTCGCCACCAGCCGGAAGACCGAAGCGGACGTGCTGGAGCGGATCATCGACCGGGAGCGGAATCGCTTCCTCGATCGTATGAAGGGCTCGGCCGTCGCCACCGAGCGAGCCCGAACCGTCCTGGCGGGCGGAGTGACTTCCAGCTGGCAGATCTCCGATCCCCACCCGATCTGGATCGAGCGGGGCTCCGGATCCCGCCTGTTCGACGTCGATGGCAATGAGTACGTCGACTTCCATGGCGGCTATGGGGTCGGACTGGCCGGACATGCCCACCCGGCGATCGTGCGGGCAGTCTCAGAACGGGTGACCCGGGGAACTCACTTTGCCCAGCCGGTCGCGGACGCAGTCGTCGTGGCCCAGGAGCTGGCGCGACGGTACGGCCTGCCGCTGTGGCGTTTTGGGAACAGCGGGACCGAGGCGACGATGGACGCGGTCCACCTGATGCGGGCCAAGACCGGCCGAGATCTCATCATCAAGTTCGAAGGCGCCTATCACGGCCACCACGACTCGGTCCTGGTCTCCACCTGGGTCGACAAGGGTCTGGGGTCGGAGCGCTTTCCCAACAGCGTCGCCTATTCGCCCGGCATCCCGCAGGCGCTGGTCGGTCTCACCCTCGTGGCGCCGTTCAACGACCTGGAGGCGGTGGAGGCGATCTTCGCCGCCCACCCGGGGGCGATCGCCGGCGTCATCCTCGAACCGGTATTGATGAACTGCGGCATCGTCGTTCCCCAACCCGGATTCCTCGAGGGGCTGCGCAGGGTGACGCGCCAGCACGGGGCCCTGCTCGCCTTCGACGAGGTGAAGACCGGGTTCACTGTCGGCGCCGGCGGAGTCACCAAACTCTTCGGCGTGACCCCCGACATCATCTGCCTGGCCAAGGCGCTGGCCGGCGGGATCCCGGTTTCGGCGATCGGGGGGAGCGAGGAGGTGATGGGATTGATCGTGGACGGGACCTACGAACAGGTGGGGACGTTCAACGGCAACCCGCTGAGCATGGCGGCGGCCCGGGCGATGCTGACCGAGGTCCTGACCGACGAGACGTATCGGAGTCTGGCCGAGGTCGAACGCCACATGGGGGAAGGCGCCGAGCGGATCGTCGCCGAATACGAGCTCCCGGCCTACATCGTCCGCCTGGGCGCCAAGGGAAGTGTGACCTACGCCACGGAACGGATCACCAACTATCGGCAATCGCTGGGGATGGACGGGCGGGCGGCACTGGCCGCCTGGCTGATTCAGTTCAACCGCGGGGTGTTCCTGCCCCCGTGGACCAAGGGTGAGCAGTGGTTGATCTCTGTCCAGCACTCCGCCACCGACGCCGATCGTTATCTCGAAACGTTCGAGGTCTTTGCACGGGCGATGCGGGGCCTGGGCGAATAGGCTGCCGGGGTGGCAGGCGGCACCGTACAACTCGTCTCACTGGCGAAACACTTCGGCGACGTAGTTGCCGTCGATTCGATCGACCTCGAGGTCCGGGCCGGGGAGTTCTTCTCGTTGCTGGGGCCGTCCGGGTGTGGCAAGACGACCACCCTGCGCCTGATCGCCGGCTTCGAGCGACCGACCTCGGGTGAGATCAGGATCGATGGCGCCGACACCGCCCAGACTCCCCCCCACAAGCGCCCGGTCTCGACGGTGTTCCAGAGTTATGCGCTCTTTCCGCACATGACCGTGGGCGAGAACGTCGCCTTTGGGCTCAAGTACAAGGATGTCTCGAAGCAGGACGCCGCTCGGCTGGTGGGGGAGAAGCTCGAGTTGGTGCACCTGGCCGGGATGCAGAACCGCAAACCAACCCAGCTCTCCGGTGGCCAGCAGCAGCGCGTGGCGTTGGCTCGCTCATTGGTCCTCAGCCCGGCGGTGCTCCTGCTGGACGAACCGCTGGGAGCGCTG
This sequence comes from Actinomycetota bacterium, assembly GCA_036745195.1. Taxonomy (GTDB): domain Bacteria; phylum Actinomycetota; class Acidimicrobiia; order Spongiisociales; family ZC4RG35; genus JBFHRE01. The sequence goes on from DAIOGO010000025.1 coordinate 13,388, forward strand.
GACGCCAAACTCCGGAAGGCTTTGCAGGTCGAGCTGAAGTCACTGCAGGAGGAGGTCGGCATCACCTTCATCTACGTGACCCATGACCAGGAAGAGGCGCTGACGATGTCCGACCGCCTGGCGGTGATGAACAAAGGACGTATCGAGCAGATCGGTTCACCCGCCGAGGTCTACGAGCAGCCGACCAGTGCCTACATCGCCGATTTCCTGGGGCTCTCCAATCTGATGGACGGGTGGGCGGCAGGGGCCGAGCCGGGAGGCGGATGTCGGATCCAGATCGGCCCGCATACGCTGGTGTCGCGATCGGGTCGGGTGGATGCCGTCGGACCGGTCAGTGTCTGCATCCGGCCCGAGCGGGTGATCCTCGACGGAAGCGGCGAGAATCTCCTCGCCGGCACGGTCGAGCGGGTCGTCTACATGGGTCCCACATTGCAGGTGCTGGTGACCGTGCCCGAACTGGGCGAGGTCCAGGCGGTGATTCCCAACCTGGGTGAACGGGTGTCGCTCGAGAAGGGCAGGCAGGTTTCGGTCCAGCTACCCGCCGATGCGTTGCGGGTGGTGTCACACGGAGATCTCGCTCCGGTAGAGGACTTCTGACCCGGGCTCGTCTCTTCAGACGTCGAGTCGGGTGAGGGAGTCCAGGGCGCCCCGGCCGTCGCGTTCGCGGTTGCTGTAGCGGCGGAGAACGAGTCCCGCCGCCGAGACAGAACACAGGGTGGCGAGCAAGAGGATGCTGGCGAGGGCGTTCAGAGAAGGGGGAGGCGCCAGCCGCGCCCCGGCATACAGCCGAACCGGGATGGTGATCGAGTCAGCCCCGCCGGCGAGGAACTGGCTGATCACGAAGTCGTCTATCGAGATGGCGAACACGATGGCGAACGAAGCCATGATCGCCGGGGACAGGAGCGGGAGGAGAACCCGTCGGATGGCCTCCCGGGGGGAGGCTCCCAGGTCCATTGCGGCTTCTTCGTAGTCGCGGCCGATGGCGAACAGCCTTCCCCGGACGATGATCACGACGAACGAGATGGAGAACGTGACGTGGCCCAGTAATTGGGCGGGGGTGCCGAAGCGGACGAAGTCGTAGAGGTTGGCGAAGACGAGAAAGAGCGCCACTCCCATCACGATCTCCGGGGTGACGAGGGGTACCAGCATCAGGAAACCCGCCGGCCGGGCTCCTGGTCCCCGCCAGCGGGCCAGGCCGATCGCCATTGCCACCCCGATCGGGGTGGCAATCAGCATCGTCAGAACGGCCAGCCGGATGCTCTGGGCCAATGCCAGCGTCAGCGATTCGTCCCGCGCCACCGAAGCGGCGTCGGTCAGGTACCAGCGGAGGGAGAATCCCTGCCAGGTGCTGCGGGACCGCCCGGCATTGAAGGAGAACTGGACCGCGATCAGCACCGGGACCATCGACCAGACGATGTACGCCAGCGTGACCAGTCGGAGCAGCCTGGGTCTGCCCCACGGATTCGAGATCGCCCCCCGCACCGTCATTCCCGCGCCTCCTCGGTGACCCGGGCGATGTTGAAGAGGTAATACAGCATGAACACCGCCACCAGCACCATGAGGATCAGGGTCAGGGCCGCACCTCGACCGCCTTGACTCGATGTCTGGTTTATGAACTGGTCGATCTGGTTCCCGATCATCCGGGTCCGGGGTGAGCCGGAGAGGAGGTTGGGGGTGTAGTAGTCCCCGAACATGGGGAGCATGATGAGAACCAACCCGGCCAGCACACCCTGTTTCGAAAGCGGGAGGGTGACCCTTCGGAACGCCTGGCCCGGGCTGGCGCCGAGGTCGCGGGCGGCCTCCATCACCGCCGGGTCGATGCGGTCGAGGGCGGCGTAGAGGGGGAGCACGAAGAACGGGATGTATCCATAGGCCAGTCCCAGGATCACGGTCGAATGCCGCCCGCTCAGCCAGTCAACCGGCGCCCCTCCCAACGAGGTGATGATCTTGTTCACGAGGCCGTCGGATCCGAGGAGGTTGACCCACGCCAGCATCCGCATGAGGTAGTTGATCCAGAAGGGGGCGAGCAGGCCGAGAAGCCAGAGCCCCTTGTGACGGACCACCTTGCGCGCCACGAAATAGGCCACCGGATACCCGACGACGATGCACACGGCGCAGGCGGACAGGACATATCCCAGCGTCCGCAACGCGATCGTGCCCAACTGTCCGCCGAACAGGTCGGACAGGACGTCGCCAAAGGCAGAGACATCCCACCGCAGTGGATTCCACTCGGGAACCGGCTTGAGGAAGATCGGGTCGAGATCGCCCATCGCCACCGCGAGCACCGCGTAGAACGGAACGATGAACAGCAGGAGAAGCCAGGTGAGACCGGGCGCCGCCAGCGCCGGCCACACCCAACGGTGTAATCCGACGGCCTGGGTCTCGGCCGACTGGAGGTTGGACGGCACCGAGCGGGCTCAGCCGCCGGCCTGGACCCGGGCCCAGGCGTCCAACCACATCTTCTCTCGCTCGCTGTCCATCTGGACCTGAACGTAGCCTCGGGGATCGTCGAAGTCCTCGGGCTGGACCACCGCCGAAGCCAGGTATTCCGGCACCCACTCGTCTGCGACCAACCGGTCGACATCGAGTCCCTTCTGAGGGGGCTGATACCCGACCCAGCCGAAGTTCTCGAGGGCGTTGTCCTCGTTCATCATGAAATCGAGGAACTGGTGGGCGAGAACCGGGTGTTCCGCTCCCTTGAGGACCGCCATCGTGTCGCTGGAGATGTTTGCCCGGGCGGTGCCAGGGGTACGCGCCGGCCACAGGTAACGAAGCACGCTCGGATCGCCCCCCTCCGGGAAGTAGAACGGGGCGGCCACCACGTCGCCCGACCAGGCGGCGTGCAGCCCGAACTTGGCTTCGGGCAGGCCCGAGTAGACGCCGTCGATCGTGTACCGGATGTTCATCAGGTCGACCAACTCGACCAGTGAATCGGCGGCCGCGTCGATCTCGGCCTGGGAGGCCCCGGTCGGATCCGGCGATCCCTGGCGGAAGAGCGCCATCGTCAACGTCTCCCGAAAATCGTCGTACAACCCGGTCATTCCCTTGTACTTGGGGTTCCAGAAGACGTCGTGCGGATTGTCGGTCTCCACGTCGGCGGAGTCGACCATGTCGGTTCGCCAGGCGATTCCGGTCTGATAGACGACATATGGCACTGAGTACTGCGACCCCTTGTCGTAATAGGGATCCGCCAGTTGGTCCCAAACGTTGGCCAGGTTGGGGAGGTAGTCGTGATTGAGAGGTTGGATCAACTGGCCGGCGACCACCTTCCCGATCGAGTTGGAGACCGGGAAGAAGACGTCGAAGCTGACTTCTCCCGAGATCAGCTTCTGGAGGGCCTCCTCTTCGTTGAAGTAGGTCGTCAACTCGATGTCCACGCCGAGGGCCGCTTCGGCTGCCAGGATGGTGTCCGGGTTCAGGTAGTCGGCCCAGTTGTAGATCTTGAGAGGACCCGCCTCGGGTGCGAGCCCGGAGGCGATGGCCGGGTTATCGGACCGGATCGGCTGTGTCGCCGGGTTCGATGGTGAGCCGATCACCACCTCGACCGATTCTCCGCCCTCGTCCCCGCAGGCAGCCAGCAATGCCGACAAGGTGGGAAGGCTCAGCCCGAGGGCACCGGCCCTCCACAGGAACTCTCGCCTGGTGAGGGCTCTCCGACCGGTGGTTCGGTCCCAGTTCTCGCGGGGGTGAAACGCCACGTGAAGCCTCCTCGGGGATCATGCTGCCGGATTGAATGGCCGTTCAGTCACGATACTTCGATGGTCACGCCGCTGTCGGCGAAAGCCGGATGCTGTGCGTCGCCGGGATGGAAAGCTCGCGCACGGCGAGATCCCGGCAGATCCGGGCCATGGTGGCACCGTCCACCGACGGATCCTGGAGGAGTACCTGGATGGCGAGGCCGTCGAGGAGCGAGGAGAACATCGTCGAGAACTCATCGGGGTCCGAACAGCTCATCGATCCTTCCCGCATACCCGCTTCGACGATCCGGGCGATGGTGGAGCGGAGGGCACCGTCCATGCGCAACCGTTCGGCGGCGAGCAGGGCGTCGTGGCGGGAACGGGCCCACGTCTCCAGCCAGAGCTGCCATTCGTTGTCATTCCGGTCCAGGTCCTCGGTCGGGGGACAGCAGGCCGAGATCAGTCGCCCGAGTTGCTCGACCGGGTCGGTACTCCCGGCCAGGTGCGCTTCGACCAGGTCGAAGAACTGCCGGTCCCGGTAGGCGAGGGCCTGGGCGAGCAGGGCGTCCTTGGACGGGAAGTAGTAGAGGATGAGCGCCGGGCTGAGGCCGATTCTCCCGGCGACATCGGCGATGCGTGTCTCACAGAACCCTCGCTCGGCGATCACCCCGGCGGCGGCCTCCAGGATCTGCCGCTTTCGCTCGTCGGTCATCTGAGGTCTCGCCATCGGCTTGGATCGTACCCCCCACCCGCCTCCAGAAGCTGTCGGACACCTGGCCGGGAGTCTCCGGAAGACGGGCCTGGATAGACTCTGTCATCTCCGAACAGTGATCTGCACCGATGAGCGCGCTCGCCCCGACATCCGACAGCCTGCAGCCGATGTTGGAGCCGTCATCGGTCGCCATCGTCGGTGCCAGCCCCAGAGCGGGCTCGGTCGGCCACCATCTGGTCCGCCAACTGCTGGGCGGCGGGTACGCCGGGTCGGTACACCTGGTCAATCCGGGTCATCCGGAGATCGATGGCATCGCCTGCCTTCCGTCGTTGGAGGCCGCCGGACGGGTGGACCTGGCGGTCCTGGCCGTTGCCAACCACCGGCTCGAAGAGCAGCTGTCGGTCGCCATCGAGACGGGGGCGGGAGCGGTGGCCATCTTCTCGAGCTGTGTTGGCGAAGCGAGCGATGGCACGCCCCTCGCCCACCGGCTGCGAACGCTGGCGGTCGAGGCAGGCGTCCCGATCTGCGGCGGAAACGGGATGGGGTTCGTTCACGTCGAGCGATCGCTCAGGGTCACCGGCTGGTACCAGCCATGGGAGTTGGTGCCCGGCGGGATCACGTTCCTGAGTCACTCGGGATCGTTGTTCTCGGCCATGCTCCACAATCACAGGCAGGTGAGGTTCAACCTGGTCGTCTCGTGTGGGAACGAGCTGACCACAACGATGGACCGCTACCTCGCCTACGCCCTGGAGCGACCGTCGACCCGGGCGGTGGGGATGTTCGTGGAGGCCGTTCGCGACCCCATTGGTATGGCAGCCGCCCTCACCAAGGCTGATGCCTCGGACATCCCGGTGGTTGCGTTGAAAGTCGGGAAGACGGAGCGCTCGCGGGCAGCAGTGGCGACTCACTCCGACGCCATCGCCGGGGATCACGCCGGGTTCGAGGCCTTTGCCCGCGCTCATGGAGTTCACTTGGTCGAGACGCCGGAGGAGATGATGGACACCCTTCAGCTCATGGCGTCTCCCCGGCGCGCCGCCCCGGGCGGGGTGGGCTCGGTGCATGACTCGGGGGGCGAGCGCTCCCTGTTCATTGACCTGGCGGCGAGAGAGCGGGTACCGCTGGCGACGCTCGGCGCAGACACCCGCCGGCGTATCGCGGCGGTGCTCGACCCCGGTCTGGAGGCCGACAACCCCGTCGATGCCTGGGGCACCGGCCATGGCTTCGACGACGTGTTCGGCGAGTGCCTCGACGCGATCGCGGCGGATGACGGTGTTGGTGTGGTCGTGTTGAGCGTGGACCTCACCCCGGAGGAGCAGGTCTCGGAATCGTACGGTCGGGTGGCCGTGGAGTTGGCCGGAAGTGTTCTCACGAAGCCCGTTGTCGTGCTCTCCAATCTGGCTGGGGCGGTGGACCCGGTCGAGGCCGGCTTCCTGGCCGACCACGGGGTTCCACTCTTGAGGGGCACGGCTTCCGGGCTCAAGGCGATCCGGCATGCGCTCGACCGGCGCGATCGGGCCGGGTTGGCCCCGGTCGTGGTGGGCGCCGCGGTGCCTTCTCTCGAAGATTGGGGGAGGCGTTTGCTGTCAGGGGGAGCGCTGCCGGAGACCGAGGCGCTTGACCTCCTCGCCGATTTCGGGCTTCCGACCGTTGCCCGGACCCTGGTCGCCTCCCGGAGCGAGGCGGAGGAGGCGGCCAGGCGAATCGGGTTCCCGGTGGCGCTCAAGACGGCGATGGGAATCGCCCACAAGACAGAGGTGGACGGGGTGCACCTCGGTCTCGAGACAGAGGAAGCCGTATCCGAGGCGTATGCCCACCTGTCCCGCCTCGGCCCACACGCCCTGGTCCAGGCCATGGCTCCGAGGGGTGTCGAGGTGGCCCTGGGGCTGGTTCGCGACGAGCAGTTCGGGACCTTCCTCGTGCTGGGCGCCGGGGGAGTGCTGATCGAGCACTTCGCCGACATCATCGTGATGCGGGGACCGCTCGATCGGGTCAGGGCCCTCCGGGCCATCGAATCACTCCGAATCAGTTCCCTGCTGGATGGGTGGCGGGGGAGCCCGCCCGCCGATCGGGATTCGTTGGCGGCCGCCATCGTCTCCTTGAGTGACCTGGCATTCCATCTCGGCGACAGGATCCAATCGCTCGACATCAACCCCCTCATCGTTCATGCCGGCGGTTGCGTGGCGGTCGACGCGCTGGTCGTCTCCCGAACCGGATGAATCTCTCGGGCGGGTTCCAGCCATTTCCCCCGCCCGGGTATCTTGGCCCTGTTTATGGACGAATCCATCACAGAGGCCCATCTCGAGGCGATCGCCGACGCCGACCCCTACCCCTATTGGTACGAGGACGCCGACGAGCCCGACTCCAATCCCACGCTGGTGCGGACCATCTCGGCCGACCTGTGCGTTGTCGGAGGCGGATACACCGGCTTGTGGACCGCGCTCCTCGCCAAGGAACGTGACCCGTCCCGGGACGTGGTGCTCATCGATTCCCGACAGGTCGGCTCCGCCGCCAGCGGTCGCAACGGGGGTTTCATGGAGGCGAGCCTGACCCACGGGGTGGCCAACGGTCAGCGTCGCTTTCCCGACGAACTCGCCATCCTCGAACGACTCGGCCTGGAGAACCTCAACCAGATCGAAGCCGCCATCGGCCGCTATCAGATCGATTGTGACTACGAGCGAACCGGGGTGATCGACGTGGCCACCACCCGCCACGCCCCGTCCTATTTCGACGAGCTCAGGGAAGACTACGCCCAGCTTCGACAGCTCGGTCAGCGGGTCGAGTTGCTCGACCGGGAGGCGATGCAGGACCAGGTCCATTCGCCGACGTACATCGGCGGATTGTGGCGAAAGGACCGGGCCTCGCTGGTCGATCCCGCCCGGCTGGCCTGGGGTTTGAAGGCGGCGGCCGAGTCGCTCGGGGTGCGGATCTACGAGGACACCAAGGCCACCGGGCTCGAGCGCGACGGGGTGGGCGTGCTCATCAAGACCCCGCTCGGCCGGGTCCGGGCCGGACGGGTGGCGCTGGGGACCAACGCCTTCCCCCCACTCCTCCGGCGGATGGGTCACTTCATCGCCCCGGTGTACGACTACTGCATGGTGACCGAACCGTTGAGCCCAGCCCAGCTCGAGTCGATCGGCTGGCTCGCCCGTCAGGGGCTCTCGGACATCTCCAACCAGTTCCACTACTACCGCCTCACCGAGGACAATCGCATCCTGTGGGGCGGATACGACGCCATCTACCACTGGCGGGGGGAGGTCAACCCTGACCTCGAATCCCGACCCGAGACCTGGGCCATCCTGTCCCGCCATTTCTTCGAGACCTTCCCGCAGCTGGAAGGGGTGAAGTTCACCCACGTCTGGGGCGGCGTCATCGACACCTCCACCCGGTTCTGTGTCTTCTGGGGAACGGCCATGCGGGGCAGAGTGGCCTATGCGGCCGGCTACACCGGGCTGGGCGTCGCCTCCACCCGGTTCGGGGGAGAGGTGATGCTCGACATGCTCGACGGCCGCCGCTCGGAGGCGACCGAACTCGAGTTCGTCCGGAGCAAACCACTGCCGTTCCCACCCGAGCCATTTCGATTCCTCGGGATCCAGGCCACCCGCTGGTCCCTCGACAGGGAAGACGCCACCGGCAGGCGAAACCTCTGGCTCAGATTGCTCGACCGGATGGGCCTCGGGTTCGACAGCTGAGGTCGCCGATCACCGCCGGTTTGGTGGAGACCTCCAAGTTGAGCTTGCTCCAGGTTCTGTCTCTCCCTCCGCAGGGGGAGTACCCCGAAGGGGGGAGCGGGGCACGGCCCGACGGTGCTGACTGCAGGGGGATGACCCCGCGGCTCGCTCAAGATCGGCGCCGGAAGCGCGCCGCGTGGTCCTCCCCCTAAGCCGACGCCCGCCGAGGCGCCAGGACGCAGAACTCGTTGCCCTCAGGATCGGCCAGCACCACCCAAGAAACCTCACCCTGCCCGACATCGACACGAGACGCGCCGAGGGTGATCAGTCGATCGACCTCTGCCTCCTGGTCATCAGGACGCAGGTCAAAGTGGAGGCGGTTCTGAACCACCTTGGCCGCTTCGACGGGTACGAACAAGATCCCCGGCAACCGATCGACCTCTGGCTGGATCTCGAACACCGCTGGGCCATCATCGACCACCACCCACCCCAGCGCCTCGCACCACCAGCGACCAAGTGCCACCGGGTCATGCGAAGCGACGATGACCTGTTCCCACTCGAGACTCATGGCCCGACCCTAACGACGCCCTTCACGGCCCCACCCGGAATAGATCGCCGCGACCCATACCCTCGGCCGGCCAACTACTTCTCCAAGTAGCCGGTGAACTCCAAGCCACAGCAATCCGTTCTTGGTAGGCGAGCATCGGATCCAGCGCCTGCAGGGTGCTGTAGGCGGCAACGGAGTCGAATCGTGGATCAGTGGGACGGTCCACGACGACATCCAACCCGTCAGCCAAGGGCCTTCCAGGCAAGCGCTGTGTAGGCGACCCTGGCCACACCGATGAGCCACGGGATCGGCAGTGCAAAGCCCACCCAGAAGACAGCCTCGATGGGGAGTAAGGCCAGCGCGAGGACAGCACCGGCCTTCGAACCATTCCATAACAGCCAGGCGGCCCAAGCCGCGACGAGTGTGACAATCAGGAAGGCCATGAGCAGCACGACGAATGTGCGTTGCTGGAGTCGAGCAGACCACGGGCCTCCATAGGTCTCAAAGAGGCCAGCGAAGACGGGCAACCTCCCGTTGCGGAGAAGGTAGGTGGCCACCGGGACAGTCGAGAGCCCGAAGCCTGCGGAGTAGACCCAAGTCAGCACGGCCGCGATTCGCGCGTCGTTCATACAGCCCTCATGGTAGGACCGGGGAGAAGTGGGTCGCCCGGGACTTGAACCCGGAACCTGCGGATTAAGAGTCCGTTGCTCTGCCAATTGAGCTAGCGACCCCCGGCCGGGAGAGGATAGACGTTGCATTGCGGGCGGGTGCAAACGAT
>DAIOGO010000026.1:0-9048 GCA_036745195.1 Actinomycetota bacterium
GGCAAGAAACTCGCCTCGCTCTTCTACACCTCGTACCACCGCACCGATGTCGAGGACACCGCCTCCCGGCCCATCGTCTTTGCGTTCAACGGTGGTCCCGGCTCCTCCTCGGTTTGGCTGCACCTCGGTCTGTTCGGCCCCAAGCGGGTGGAACTGGACGACGAGGGACGACCGATGTCTCTGCCCGGGAGATTGGTGGAGAACGAACACTCGATCCTCGACGTTGCCGATCTGGTGTTCATCGATCCCATCGGGACCGGGTACAGCCGGGGAATCCCCGCTGAAGACACCAAGAAGTACGCCCATTTCAAGAAGGACATCGAGTCGGTGTCGGAGTTCATCCGCCTCTACCTCACCCGGAACGGGCGGTGGGATTCCCCCAAGTATCTGGCGGGTGAGAGCTACGGAACCACCAGGGCGGGCGGAATCGCCGCCCACATGCTCGACCACGCCGGGGTGTCGTTCAACGGTCTCATTCTGATTTCCGCCATCCTCCATTTCGGGACCGCCCCCTTCGACCCGGCCACCTGGACCTTCCAACCGGGGACCGACATCCCCTACGTCACCTTCCTCCCCACCTATGCCGCCAGCGCCTGGTACCACGGCAAACTCGAACGCAAGCACCAGCGCAAGAAGCTGCGGACCTTCCTGGATGAGGTCGAGGCATTCGCCATCGGCGAATACGCCTCTGCCCTGATCTTGGGTGACTCGCTTCCCGAAGACCGTTTCGACAAGGTCGCCGCAAAGGTCGCCGAATACACCGGTCTACCGGTCGACTACGTGAAGCGCTACCGCCTGCGCATCGAGATCCTTCGCTTCTGCAAGGCCCTCCGCCGTGACGAGGGACTGACCATCGGCAGGCTCGACTCGCGCTACACCGGTCACGGGCGTTTCGACGAGGGCGACACGATGGAATCGGACCCCTCGGGCGACGCCATATCCGGCCAGTACTCGGCGCTGCTCAATGCCTACCTGAGATCCGACCTCGGGTACGAGACCGATCTCCCGTATGAGGTCCTCTCCTACAAGGTCTTCGAGGCGTGGGACTACGAAGATTTCAAGGCAGCTCACGTCGACGTGTCTGAGCGCTTGCGCTCCACCCTGGTCCGCAACACCCATATGCGGGTGTTCGTGGCGAACGGGTATTACGACCTCGCCACCCCCCACTTCGCCACCGAGTACACGATCAACCACATGGGTCTCAAGCCGGAGACCCGCCGGCGGATCGACATGGCCTACTACGAGGCCGGTCACATGATGTACGCCCACCTGCCGTCGCTGGCGAAACTGGCCGGAGACCTCCGGGGGTTCCTCAGCTGATAGCCTCCGGCCCCGTGGTCGCCAAGCTGCTCGTAGCCAATCGCGGTGAGATCGCCCGGAGGATCTTCCGGACCTGCCGGCAGATGGGGATCGGCACTGTTGCCGTCTTCTCCGAGCCGGACCGATCTGCCCGCTTCGTGGCGGAAGCCGATCGGGCGGTCGCCCTCGGCGGCACCACGGCAATCGAGTCCTACCTCGATATCGAGAAGCTCCTCGAGGCGGCCCGCCGGAGCGGCGCCGAGGCGATCCATCCCGGATACGGGTTCCTGGCCGAGAACGCCGGATTCGCCCGGGCGGTTCTCGATGCCGGGCTGACCTGGGTCGGCCCACCACCCGCCGCCATCGAGGCGATGGGCTCGAAGCTCGAATCCAAGCGACTCATGGTCGCAGCCGGGGTGCCCACCCTGCCCTCGATCGACGTCACCGGCCTCGATGACCGTGCGCTGGTCGAGGCCGGACGAACCGTGGGTTTTCCGCTGCTCGTCAAGGCCTCGGCGGGGGGTGGGGGCAAGGGTATGCGAGTCGTCCACGATCAGGCGGGACTGGTCGAAGCCGCCCAGGGGGCAGCCCGCGAGGCGGTGTCCGCCTTCGGCGACGGCACCATCTTTCTCGAGCGGTATCTCACCCGCACCCGGCACATCGAGATCCAGATCTTCGCCGACGATCACGGCCACACGGTCTCACTCCTGGAACGGGAATGTTCGATCCAGCGCCGCCATCAGAAGATCATCGAGGAGGCCCCTTCGCCGGTCATCGCCCCGGACACCCGATCGAGGATGGGCGAGGCGGCGGTTGCAGCCGCCCTGGCGGTGGATTATCGGGGGGCGGGAACCGTCGAGTTTCTCTTCCATGACGGAGAGTTCCACTTCCTCGAGATGAACACCCGCCTCCAGGTCGAGCATCCGGTCACCGAACTGACGACCGGCCTCGACCTGGTGCGACTTCAGATCATGGTTGCCCGGGGCGAACCGCTCCCCCCCGAGGCTCTGGCGCCCCGCTCCACCGGCCACGCCATCGAAGCCCGCCTCTACGCCGAGGACCCGCGGCACGGCTTCCTCCCGGCCACCGGCACCCTCGATCGATTTCGGTTCCCCGAGTCCGAGGGGATCCGGGTCGACTCGGGCGTAGAGGACGGTTCGGAGATCGGTTCCCACTACGACCCGCTCCTCGCCAAGGTGATCGCCTGGGGGGCAGACCGGGAGGAGGCCGCCGCCCGCCTGGCCACCGCCCTCACCCGGGCCGAGATCCACGGAAGCGTCACCAATCGCGACCTGTTGGTCCGGATCCTCCAGCACCCGGAGTTCCTCTCCGGCGCCGCCGACACCGGCTTCCTCGACCGCCACGACCCCGCCCAACTCGGCCAACCCATGGTGACGGGACCGGGAGAGGAACTTGCCGCCCTGGCGGCGGCTTTGTGCGCTCGCCAGGCGAGGCTGCCCGAGCGGCGGGTGGCGGCCACCATCCCGGCCGGCTTCCGCAACAACCCCTCACAACCGGAATGGACCTGGTTCGACGGCGCCGAAGGGGAGGTGCGAATCGGGGTTCGGTTCGATCGCACGGGAGGCATCCACACCAACCTCGATGGTCGCTTCCGGATCGTCGGCCTCGAACCGGAACGGGTCGGGATCGAGCGGGATGGCCTCCTCGGCTGGTACCGGGTCCACCGGGCCGGTTCGATCCATCACGTCGACGGGCCCGACGGGTATGCCCGCCTCGTCGAACAACCCCGATTCCCCGCCGCCACCATCGAAGAGCAACCCGGCTCGCTCCACGCTCCGATGCCGGGCAAGGTCATCGCGGTACCCATCGCAGTGGGCGACACTGTCGCAGAAGGCCAGACGCTGCTCGTGATGGAGGCCATGAAGATGGAGCACACCCTGCGTGCCCCGTTCGGCGGCCACGTCTCTGCGGTCGGGGTCGCGGTCGGCGATCAGGTCGACGCCCACCAGGTACTGGTGGTCATCGAGGCGTAAGCTTGCCTGTCTGTTGATCCGTTACGAAACGGAGGCAACAACACACGATTCGCTTGCATGGCGCATTGCGCGCCGTCCGACAGCGCCGGATCGCGCCACGTACACTCGCCACCCATGAAAGAGGCGGTGCGATTCGAGGCGGTGACAAAGGCATTTGGGGCCGTCACCGCCGCCGACAAGGTTGATCTCACCATCGCCGACGGGGAGTTCTTCTCCATGCTGGGACCTTCCGGCTCTGGCAAGACGACCTGTCTCCGGCTGATGGCGGGGTTCGAAACCCCCGACTCGGGGCGGATCATGCTCAACGGCGAGGACGTCTCGACGCTCCCGCCCAACGCCCGCGACGTCAACACCGTGTTCCAGGACTATGCCCTGTTCCCGCACATGAACGTGGCAGAGAACGTCGGATACGGGCTCATGGTCAAGAAGACCCCCGAGGCCGAGCGGCGGGAGCGGGTCCACGAAGCGCTCGCCCTCGTCCACCTGGAGGGGTTGGCCGAACGGCGGCCCTCGCAACTGTCGGGCGGCCAACGCCAGCGAGTCGCTCTCGCCCGGGCGCTCGTCAACCGCCCGGCAGTGCTGCTCCTCGACGAGCCTCTCGGAGCCCTGGATCTCAAGCTCCGCCAGGCGATGCAGACCGAGCTCAAGAACCTCCAACGTCAGGTGGGGATCACCTTCGTGTTCGTGACCCATGACCAGGAGGAGGCCCTGACGATGAGCGATCGGATCGCCGTCTTCAATCATGGGCGGATCGAACAGGTGGGGACACCGTCCGAGGTCTACGAGAGCCCGCGCAACGCTTTCGTCGCCGGGTTCGTCGGCACCTCCAACGTCATCTCGGGAGCGTTGGCGCTCCGGCTGACAGGGGAAGACGCCACCTTCACCGTCCGACCGGAGAAGATCGCGATCGGGGTGGAGGGCGAGTGCACGGTGAGGGGCGTGCTGGTCGAGACGGTCTACCTGGGCATGTACACCCGGTACCGGGTCGACGTGGATGGGCGATCACTCGTCGCCGTTGCACAGAATCGGGCCAGCGCCCTTTCTGAAGATCACGAGACAGGAGAGGAGATCACCCTCTCCTGGGAGAAGGATTCGTGCCGGCGGCTGGCCGACACGACCCCGGTGGCGTCAGGCGTCGCCATCGGAAACGACCAAGAGGAGGACATGACCGTATGAGACAACGACTGATCGTCGGGATCGTCTTCGGCCTGCTGATCGCCGCCTGTGGCGGCGGGGGCGATGCCGAGGGTGGACCGATCACAGAGATCGGCGAAGGCGAAGGCGCCCTCGCGATCGTCGCCTGGGCGGGCTACATCGAGCGGGGAGAGACGGACCCCAACTACGACTGGGTGACCGGATTCGAGGCGGACACCGGGTGCATGGTGGATGTCAAGACCGCCGGCACCTCCGATGAGATGGTGGCCCTCATGACCGAGTCCCAGGAGTTCGACCTGGTGACGGCATCGGGCGATGCCAGCTTGCGGCTCATCGCCGGCGGCACCGTCCAGGAGGTAAACGTCGACCTGATCCCCAGCTGGTCGACTGTCGACGAGCGACTCCAGAACGCTCCCTGGCACACGGTGGACGGCAAGCACTACGGCGTGCCCTACCAATGGGGCGCCAACGTGCTCATGTACAACACGGAGGTGTTCGGCGACACCCCACCGGAGTCGTGGAGCGTCGTCTTCGAAGAGACGACTCTTCCCGATGGAAGCTCCAATGCCGACAGGATCCAGGCTTATGACGGCCCGATCTACGTCGCCGACGCCGCCCTCTATCTGAAGGCGACCAGACCTGAGCTCGGGATCACCGATCCCTACCAGCTCAACGAGGAGCAGTACCAGGAAGCCCTCCAACTTCTCCGGGGCCAGCGCCAGCTGGTCGCCAGGTACTGGCACGACGCCTTCATCCAGATGGACGACTTCACCAACGAGGGAGTGGCCGCCTCATCGAGCTGGCCGTTCCAGGTGAACATCCTCCAGGCCGGCGGAGCGCCGATCGCCTCGACCGTGCCGGCCGAGGGTGCCACCGGGTGGGCGGACACCACGATGATGCACACCAACGCTCCCCATCCGAACTGCGCCTACAAGTGGTTCGAATGGCAGCTGAGCTCCAACCTGCAGGGCGATCTCGCCGCCTGGTTCGGCTCGGTTCCTTCGGTTCCCACCGCCTGCGGTGAGAGCGACCTGCTCGGTCCGGATGGCTGCAAGACCAACGGCATCGACAACTTCGACCGGATCTCCTTCTGGAAGACGCCGACCGAGGACTGCAATGGCACCGCCGAGGCAGGCTCGTGTGTCCCCTATCGACGCTGGGTGACCGACTACCTGGCCGTCATCGGCGGACGCTGACTCGAAGCGGGGGGAGGCGCCGCCGAGCGTCTCCCCCCGCCACTCCCCACCCGATGGCCACCAGCGACCTGACCTCGCCCGCACGCCGGCTCGGGCGCGCCCTCTACACGAGGCCCCGTCTCCGGCTGGCTCTGCTCCTCGGTCTGCCGGTGTTGTGGCTGGTCGGGGTCTATGGCGGAAGCCTCGGCTCGCTGCTCCTCAACAGCTTCTTCTCCATCGATCCGTTCGGTGGCACGATCGACCGCAGTTTCACGCTCGAAACCTGGCAGCAGGTGTTCACCGACGCCAACATGGCGGTGGCAGTCAGGACGATCACCATGGCTGCCACGGTCACGATTGGCTCCCTCGCCATCGGCTTCCCGCTCGCCTACTACACCGCCCGCTACACCAGGGGACGACTCAAGACCGTCCTCATCCTCGCCATCCTGGTTCCACTGTGGTCCTCGTACCTCGTCAGGGTGTACGCCTGGAAACTGCTGCTGGCGGCCGAAGGTGTCATCGCCTGGGGGTTCGATCAGGTCGGATTGGGGAGGATCCTCGAGGGGGTGCTCGACTTGCCGATCGTGGGAGGCCCGTCGCTCTCCACCTCCTTTCTCGGCCAGTTCACCGTTTTCACCTACATCTGGCTTCCCTACATGGTGCTTCCCATCCAGGCGGCGGTGCAGCGGGTCCCCCGGTCTTTGCTGGAAGCCTCGGCCGACCTCGGCGCCTCTGCCGCCACCACCTTTCGCCAGGTGACCTGGCCGCTGGTGATCCCCGGGGTGGCCGCCGGGTCGATATTCACCTTCTCCCTAACCCTCGGCGACTACATCATTCCCACCGTGATCGGCGATTCTTCGCCCTTCATCGGGCTCGCCATCTACAGCCAGCAGGGGGTGGCGGGCAATCTCCCGCTGGCGGCGGCGCTCGCCTTCATCCCGGTGCTCGTGATGGTCCTCTATCTGTCGGGCGCCCGGAAGCTGGGAGCGTTCGAGGCACTATGAAACGAGCCGGCTGGGGTCTCAAGGCGATGTCGGTGGCGGCTCTCGCCTACCTCCATCTCCCGATCGTGTTCGTGTTCCTCTATGCCTTCACCACCGAGGATGCGGCCTTCACCTTTCCCCCTCCCGGCCTGACGGTCAAGTGGTTTTCGGTAGCTGCAGCCAACACCGACATCCGCCAGGCCCTGGCCCTGTCGATCTCGGTGGCGACCGTGGCGACGCTGGTCGCCCTGCTTCTCGGAACCCTCGCCGCCGGGGCGGTGTGGAGGACCAGGTTCTTCGGCCGAGAGACGCTCTCACTGTTCATCGTGCTCCCGATCGCCCTCCCCGGAATCATCACCGGTATCTCATTGCGGTCGGCGATAAGCCTGAGCGGAATCCCCTTCTCCTTCTGGACGCTGGTGGTGGGCCATGCCACCTTCTGTGTGGCCGTCGCCTACAACAACGTGATCGCCCGCATGCGCCGGGTCTCGCCCAACCTGATCGAGGCGTCCTCGGACCTGGGGGCTTCCGGCTGGCAGACCTTCCGTCATGTCCTCCTCCCCCAATTGGGGTCGGCAATCGTCACGGGGGGAATGCTCGCTTTTGCCCTCAGCTTCGACGAGATCATCGTGACCACCTTCACCGCCGGGAACCAGCAGACCCTCCCGATCTGGATCTTCTCTTCGCTGGTCAGACCCCGCAACCGGCCCGTCACCAACGTCGTGGCGCTGCTGGTGGTCGTGATCACGTTCATACCCATCGTGTTGAGTCAGAGATTTGCTGCGAAGTCGGAGCAGGAATGAAGGAAAAGGGCCCGAACGGGCGCAGAAGGATGGAGCCATGAAGACGGTGAAGAACTTCGTCAACGGTCAGGCAGTGGACGCCCTGGACGGGAAGACCACACCACTGATCAATCCCGCCACCGGCGCTCACTACGCCGATGCCGCCCTCTCGAGCGCGGCCGATATCGACGCGGCCATGCAAGCGGCGGCAACAGCCTTCGAGACCTGGCGCGATTCGACTCCCTCCCAGCGATCGCTGGCACTGTTCCGCATAGCCGATGCCATCGAAGAACGAGCCGACGAACTCGTGGCTCTGGAGGTGGAGAACACCGGCAAGCCGATCGGCCTGACCAAATCGGAGGAGATTCCGCCGATGGTCGACCAGATCCGCTTCTTCGCCACCGCCGCCCGTCACCTGGAAGGAAAGGCCGCCGCCGAGTACATGGCCGGCATGACCTCGTTCGTGCGACGCGAACCGATCGGTGTCTGCGCCCAGGTCACGCCCTGGAACTACCCGATGATGATGGCCGCCTGGAAGTTCGGACCGGCGCTCGCCGCCGGCAACACGGTGGTGCTCAAGCCGAGCGACACCACCCCCGCCACGACGGCGTTGCTCGCCGAGATCGCCGCCGAGTTCCTCCCCCCGGGGGTGTTCAACGTTGTGTGTGGTGATCGTGACACCGGTCGGGCGATGGTGGAACACGTCACGCCCGCCATGGTCTCGGTCACCGGATCGGTGCGGGCGGGCATGGAAGTGGCCGGCACCGCCTCCAAATCCCTCAAGCGGGTGCACCTCGAATTGGGCGGCAAGGCGCCGGTGGTGGTCTTCGACGATGCCGACCTGGAGGCGGCGGCGGCAGGTATTGCCGGCGCCGGCTACTTCAACGCCGGTCAGGACTGCACCGCGGCCACCCGGGTGCTGGTGGGGCCGGGTGCCTACGACGACTTCGTGGCCGCGCTCACCGACCAGGCCAAAGCCACCAAGACGGGAATGCCCGACGACGAAGACGCTGCGTTCGGGGCGCTCAACAACCCGAGCCAACTGGCAAGGGTGAAGGGTTTCCTGGAGCGGATCCCCACTCACGCCACCATCACCGCCGGAGGGTCGGCGGTGGCCGGAAATGGGTTCTTCCACGAGCCGACTGTCGTGATCGACCTCCAGCAGGACGACGAGATGAGCCAGGGTGAGATCTTCGGGCCGGTCATCACCGTCCAGCGGTTCTCCGACGAGGACGAGGCCGTTCGCTGGGCCAACGGGGTTGAGTACGGGCTCGCCTCGAGCGTGTGGACCAAGGACTTCGGCCGAGCCATGCGCATGTCGAAGCGGCTCGACTTCGGCTGCGTGTGGATCAACACCCACATCCCGTTGGTCGCCGAGATGCCGCACGGCGGCTACAAGCGCTCCGGTTACGGCAAAGACCTCTCGTCGTACTCCTTCGACGACTACACCCGCATCAAGCACGTGATGGCCAATATCGAGTCGTAGTCACGGTGCAACGGTGCGGGTTGTCGGCCCTCGGCGATCAGCTGTCGGCTATCAGCTGATGCCCGATCGCTGCCTGGCTGATGCCCGACAGCCCATGCCCGATAGCTGCCTGGCTGATGCCCGACAGCCGATGCCCGACAGCTGCATGGCGCATGGCGCATGGCGCATGGCGCA
>DAIOGO010000026.1:9148-22658 GCA_036745195.1 Actinomycetota bacterium
CCCGACAGCCGATGCCCGACAGCTGCATGGCGCATGGCGCATGGCGCATGGCGCACGGCGCCTGGCGCATGGGCGCTGCAGCGACGGCGCCTACGTCTCTTCATCGGTCGGCGGCGGCCACCGACATCGCCTGATTCTGCTCCACCGGTTCCGGCGCCACCGGGGTGAACCCCTTGCGGTCCATGGTCCCCCACGACTTCTCCTTGCGGATGAACTCCACGATCCCCCACAGCCTCCAGACACTGGTGAGCTGGCGATATCCGAGGTTGTCGACGACCGAATAGAGGGCGAGGCGGGCGACGTGCCTGCGCAGCGGGTAGCGCCTATATGTCAACTCTTCCAGAGCCACCGCCGCCACCGACAAGAGCATCCCCCACCCGACCGAGATCAGGTAGAAGGCGAGGGCGTACTCCCATGACAGCACCCCGGCCAGGGCGGCAATGGGGAGTGTCAGGAGTCCAATCACCTCGACCAGTGGCCCGAGCGCTTCGAACAGGATGAAATAGGGGATGGCGAAACGCCCGAACACCCCCTGGCCCCGCTCGACCATCGCCCGCTTGTGGGTGGACAACGTCTCCAGCAACCCTCGTTGCCAGCGCCGGCGCTGACGGGACAGGACCCTGAGCGATTCCGGAGCCTCGGTCCAGCACACCGGGTCCGGGACGAATTGCACCTTGTATCTCTGACCATCCCTGCGCATGGTCCGATGGATGCGCACCACCAGTTCCATGTCCTCTCCAACGGTCCCCGTCTCGTAGCCGCCGATCCTCACCACCACGGATCGCTTGAAGACCCCGAAGGCGCCACTGACGATCAGCAGGGCCCCCACCGACGCCCATCCCATCCGGCCCACCAGGAAGGCCCGGAGGTACTCGACCACCTGCAGCGTGGCCAGCCGGGTGGTGGGCAACGTCACGGTCGTCACCCTTCCGTTGTGGACGGTGCACCCGTTGACGATCCGAACGATCCCGCCGGCGGCCACCACCTCGGGATCGTCGACGATCGGGGCCATCACCCGCAACAGGGCCTGTTCCTCGAGGATCGCATCGGCGTCGATGGCACACACATAGGGGTATCGCGCCAGGTTGATCCCGCAGTTGAGAGCGTCGGCCTTTCCCCCGTTGTCTTTCGACACCACCGAGAGGTTGGGGTTGGAGCGGGACACCAGGATCTGGCGAATCGGAGCCGTGGTCAACTCGTCGCGGATCACCCGGCGCACCGGGACGAGATCGAAGGCGGCCCGCAACACCTCGACCGTGCCGTCCTTCGATCCGTCGTCGACCACCACGATCTCGAGTTCCGGGTATCGCAGTTGGAGCAGCGACCGCACCGACTCGACCACCCCCGCCTCCTCGTTGTAGGCCGGGAGGATCACCGTCACCGGCGGTGTGAGCGGCGAGCGAAACATCTCGTCGGTGGTCAACGAGTCTTCGCCATTGTGGTGAAAGCGGATCCGCTGCCAGGCGAGGATCGTGAACAACGTGAAGGTCAGGTTGAGGACGACCGAATAGGCGATGGCCGCCGTCCCGAAGACGCGGAGGAACGTGCTCACCTCCGCACCTCGAGCAGATCCCTCGCCTCGATCATGTGCAGGGAGGCCTTGGGGTCGTTCTCCGCCGCCAGCAGCAGGGCAGGCTCCAGCAGCCCGAGGGCGCGGGAGGCGGCCGCCGCCGGTACGTAGTCGTCGTGGCGGGCCATCACCAACAAACGGGGCACCAGTTCCGTCAGACCGAGATCGGCCGAGGCGGTGGCCGCCGCCGCTCGGACGTAGGGCACCGGGTCGTCGAGCATCTCGGGCAGCACCCGGGCCGCCGACCGGGTACCCAGCCGTCCGAAAGCCCGGGCCACCGCCACCCGCACCACCGGATTCGGGTCCTCGACTGCGGCCACCAGGATGGGCGAGTGCCCCACGGCGAGGCGCCCCAGCAACTCGGCCGCCGCCGCCCGCACCTGGGGATCGGACGAGGAGAGCAGCCGGTCGAGCTTGAGGGCGGCGGCGGTGCCGATGTCGAGCAACGCCTGGCCCGCCACCGCCCGAGCGATCCGGCCGGCGGCCAGCGCCACCACCAATGGCTCGACGGCCTCCACCGCCTCCAGCCGCCCGAGGCTACGGGTGGCGGCGTTGCGAACCCGACGGTCGGGGTCGGAGAGGGCAGCGATCAACTCGGTGATGGCGGCCGCCCCGAGGTCGCCAAGACGGAAGGCGGCCGCCGCCCGTTTCCACCCCCGACGCGAGCGCAGGTCACCGGCGACCTCCTGGCAGATACCCAGCTCACGACTGAGCATGGCGAGACGAGCCCGGGCCTCCCCCTGCATTGCCCGCCCGTAGCGGGCCAGCAATTCCGTCAGCGCCTTTCGCTCCCGCCCTTCGAGCCGGAGGTCGACATCGTCACCATCGATCCAACCCAGCACCGCCGGCCGCACCCTGGCCAGCGCCGCCGCGTAGCGGCGATCGACCGCGGTCGTCACGAACCTGTTGACGATCACCGCCAGGGTGAGCAGGAGGTTGAAGGACACCATCACCAGGGTCGCCTGGATCAGGATGGGTCTCATGGGCGTCTGGCGGCCAGAGCCTGTACTCGATGGCTCAGTTCCTGGGGACTGAACGGTTTGGTCAGATAGTCGTCCGCACCGGACTCGAAGCCCTTGACGACGTCCGACTCCTGCACCCGGGCGGTGAGCAGCATCACCGGCATGTGGGAGATGTCGGGATCGGCTCTGATCGCCTCGATGACCTCGGGACCAGTCAGCTCCGGCATCATCCAGTCGAGGACGGCGACGTCCGGCCGTTTGTTCCTGGCGACCTCGAGGGCCTCCGTCCCGTTGCGAGCCGGAATTACCGCGCACCCCGCTCGCTCGAGGCGAAAGCACACGAGATCGAGGATGTCCGGATCGTCGTCGGCCACCAGCACGACGATTTGGTTTGGTACGGGCATGTTGGCTTCCGCCAGCTCTTGGCGTCCTTACCTCTCCTGTCGGCGGCCGGCCCGCAAAATTGCATGACTGCCGGGCAATCGGGGCAGAATGTCGCAGTGCAGGAACTGCTGTCCGATCTCGCCGCCGAGCACCTTTCGCTGGATGGTGTGGTGGCGACACTGGAACCCGCTGCCTGGGATCTGGTCACACCGGCCGCTCCGTGGACCGTGCGCGACCAGATCAGTCATCTGGCGTTCTTCGACGAGATGGCGGCCCAGTCCGCTTTGTCGCCGGAGGCCTTCATGGCGTCGATCAACTCGATGGCAGAAGAAGGCCTCGAGGCCTATATGGACCGGCCCCTGCTGAGGGGTCGGGAGATGAATACCGGGAAGGTTCTCGCCTGGTGGCGTGGCGCCCGGGCGGCGGTGCTGGACGCCTTCGCGGTGGTCGATCCCGACGCCCGACTGCCCTGGTACGGACCACCGATGCGAGCCCGATCATCGCTGGTGGCCCGGATGATGGAGACCTGGGCCCACGGCCGTGACATCACCGATGCCCTCGGTGTCACCCGCCCGCCCACCGGGAGACTCTTCCACATCGCCGATCTGGGGGTGAGGACCTTCCGGTTCAGCTTCGAAAACCGGGGGATCTCGGCCCCCGAGGGCAGGGTCAGGGTGGCGCTGACCCTCCCGGAGGGGGATTCCCGCGTTTGGAACGAGGAGGCTCCCGACTCGATCACAGGACCGGTCGAGGACTTCTGCCTCGTGATCACCCAGCGACGGCATGTCGACGACACCACTCTGATGGTCGAGGGCGCAACGGCTCGACGTTGGATGGAACTGGCCCAGGTGTTCGCCGGCCCACCGGGGCCAGGTCGGCCGGTTTCCGGTTCCCTCCCGAGCACGTAGCATCGAACCATGCTCATGCCCGAAAACCTCGCAACGGCCTTCAACGATCAGATCACGCTGGAGTTCCAATCCTCGCTCGCCTACCTCCAGATGAGTGCCTTCTTCGAACAGCGATCGTTGCGGGGGATGGCCACCTGGATGAGGATCCAGTCCGAGGAGGAACGGGCCCACGCCCTTCGCTTCTTCGACTACGTGCTCGAACGAGGCAACCAGGTCGCCCTGGGGGCAGCCACCCCGCCCCGGGCCGACTTCTCGAGTCCCGTCGAGGTGTTCGAGGCCGCCCTCACCCAGGAGCAGACGGTCTCGGCCTCGATCGCCAACCTGTATCGAGTCGCCACCTCCGAAGGTGACGTTTCCAGTTTCTCGCTGCTCCAGTGGTTCCTCAACGAGCAGGTCGAGGAGGAGGCCACCGTGTCACAGGTGGTCGATCAGCTTCGGCTCATCGGGTCGGATGGCGCCGCCTTGCTCCTACTCGATCGGGAACTGGCGGCCCGCCCCGCCGCCGGCACCGCACCACCCGCAGCCTGACCCCGTCGTTCATCGTTCATCGTTGATCGTTCATCGTTGATGGTTACCAATGTCCGTCGATGGCATCGCGCAACAGGGCGGTGTAGTGCTCGGGTTCGATCAGGAACGAGTCGTGGCCCTTCTCGGAGTGAATCGTGAAACGGCGGGCGGCCACCCCGGCCTGCTTGAGCCGGCTCACCATCCGCTCCTGCTCTTCCGGATAGAAACACACATCCGAGTCGATCGTGAACACCTGCCACCGCTGGTGCCGGCAACCCTTCAGGAGGTCGTGGAGGGTCTCACCCCCCACCCCGACCTGAGCAACCAGGTCGAATTGTTGCCACACTTCCATGATCCGGAGGTAGGTGTTGGCGTCGAACCGCTTCACGAACTTCTGGGCCTGGTGGAGCATGTAGGACTCGAGGGCGTGTCCGACCTCATACCCGCCCAGGTTCTCGTGTCGCACGATCTCGTCCCTGGCCCGCTCCCGCAGGGTGGCGAGTGAGACAAAGGTCTTGTGTCCGATCATGCGGGCCAGAGCCAGGCCCAGGTCGGGGCCCCTGCCGGAGTAGTAGTCGCCCTGCTTGAACTCGGGGTCGGTCACGATCGCAAACATCTGCTCGAAGTTCTGCAACACCTGCAGCGAACTGGTCTCGAATCCGGCCGCCATCGGGATCACGGTCCGCACCTTCTCGGGGTATTTGGTGGCCATGACTGCGCACATCAAGCCGCCCACCGATCCACCAACGACGGCGTGGACCTGCTGGACGCCGAGTTCCTCCAGGAGCCGCACCTGACTGTCGACCAGGTCGGTCAACGTCAGCTTCGGGAAGGAGGACCCGTACGGCCTTCCGGTGGAAGGGTCGATCGAGGCCGGGCCGGTCGAGCCGTAACAACCACCCAGGTAGTTGACGCACATCACCGCATACCGATCGGTGTCGAGCCCGCGACCCGGTCCGATATAACCGTCCCACCAGCCTTCGTGCATCTCCTCGGTCCACCGACCGTCCAACCCGGGCACGTCCGGGTTGATACCGGCCGCATGCTGGCTTCCGGTCAGGGCGTGGAACACCAGAACCAGGTTGTCGCGGAAGTCGTTCAACTCGCCGTACACCTCATAGGCAAGGGTGACCTGGTCGAGGGTCTGGCCGCCCTGGGTGGTGAACGGCGACGTCAGCGTGTGAAACCGCGTTTCGACCCGGCCAACGCCTTCAGAACCGTGCACGCCTCTCAGCCTCCTCTTGCTCGACGCGCTCTTTGAGCACCTCGGGCGGAGACCGCCGTCCGTGACTCATCGTTCAGGCATTGGCACCGTGGGAATCCTCGGTTGCCGCGGTTTCGCAGGGCCTGTCCCTCCACCGCTCTCGATGAGCGCGAGTGGCGAGTTTGCCAGAGCCCTCGCGGCATTTCAACCACGGGCCGTGGCCCGGGCGCCCGACTCGAAGTGCTCCAGGCCCTTCACGATCTCGACCTGCACCAGCCGCGGACAATCGAGCAACGCGAAGTGTCCGGCCGGAACCGTGGAGCCCACCGCCCCCGGAATGGCCTCCAACAGGCGGCGGGCGGCTGCGGGCGGAGTCATCCGGTCGTCCGAGGCGGTGATGATCCATGTCGGTACCGCCACGGAAGCAGCGACCGCCCCGGCGTCGTAGCCGTGGCAGGCCTGGAGGTCCACCGCCAGCGAACGGCCCAAGCCACGTTCGAGGATGCGGGCACCCGTGCCCTGCTGCCACGACCCCGGATCGGCGTTCGAGCCGAACCGCCCGCTTCCGGTGTGTGACCAGGCCACGATGAGCTCCACCGCCAGGTGATCACCGGCGCCGGCGGCCGCCATCAGGCCAGGATGGACCGGCATCGCATCGCCGGCGCCCAGCAGGATCAGTCCTTTGATCCGGTCGGGGGCGGCAATCGAAGACTCCAGGACCGCAAACGAGCCCATGGAATGCCCGATGAGAACAGCCCGCTCCACCTCCAGCGCATCCAGCAGGCCGATCAACCATCGCCCGAGCGCTTCGATGTCGGGCAACGGTTCACCCTCACTCCGTCCGTGGCCGGGGAGGTCGACCGCATAGGCGACTCGTCCGGAGTGGGCCAGCGCCCTGGTCTGATAGCGCCAGACCGTGTGATCCATGCCGGCCCCGTGGACCAGCACGACCCGGCTGCCTTCGACCTCCGCCGGTCCCCCGCCGGTGTGGATGAACACCTGGCGACCGTCGACCCCGACCATCATCTGTGAGCCCGCCGCAACGCCCTGCCGAGGTCGGCAATGAGATCCTCCGGGTCCTCCAATCCGACCGACAGCCGGATCAGGCCCTGGGCCACCCCCGCCGCCTCCAACTCGGCGTCGGACATCTGCTGATGGGTGGTCGAAGCCGGGTGGATGATGAGGGATCGGACGTCGCCGATGTTCGCCAGGTGGGAGAACACCTCCACCGACTCGATCACCCGACGACCCGCCTCCCGGCCCCCGGTGACACCGAAGGCCAGGACCGCTCCGGCCCCTTTCGGCAGTAGTCGGGCGGCGAGGGACCGATCGGGATGGCCCGGCACCTCGGGATAGGCCACCCACTCGACGAACTCGTCTTCGAGCAGGAACTCGACCACCCGGCGGGTGTTGGCGACATGCCGGTCCATCCGGGGTCCGAGCGTTTCCAGGCCCTGGATCAAGGCGAACGCCGTGTCGGGTGACATCGCCGCCCCGAAGTCACGCAGGCCCTCGAAACGGGCCCTGGCGGCCATGGCGGCCGGGCCGAACTCGTCGACGAAATCGATGTCGTGATAGGCCGGATAGGGATCGGTGAGGGTCGGGAACAGTGCCGAGCCTTCCCAGTCGAATCTGCCCGAGTCGACCAGCACGCCGCCGATCACGGTGCCATGTCCCGAGATGAACTTGGTGGCCGAGTGGAAGACCAGATCCGCCCCGTGCTCGAACGGCCGGCAGAGGTATGGAGTGGCGAAGGTGTTGTCGATCAGGAGCGGGACCCGGGCGGCATGAGCGATGGCCGCCACCGCCTCGATGTCGAGCACGGTCATGGTCGGATTGCCGATGGTCTCACCGATGAGGAGACGGGTCGTGGGCCGAATGGCGGCGGCGATGGCGGCGTGATCGGCAGGCTGGACGAAGGTCGACTCGATCCCGAATCGAGCCATGGTGTGGGCGAGCAGGTTGATCGTCCCGCCGTACACCGATTGGGAGCAGACGACGTGCCCGCCGGCTCCCATCAGGGTGGCGATGGCCAGGTGGAGGGCGGCTTGCCCGGAGGCGGTCGCCACCGACGCCACCCCTCCCTCCAGTGCCGCCATCCGTTCCTCGAAGACGGCCACGGTCGGGTTCGATATCCGGCTGTAGATGTGACCGGGCACCTCGAGGTTGAACAACGAGGCGGCGTGGGCGGTGTCGTCGAACACGAACGAGGTCGAACGGTAGATGGGGGTCACCCGGGCGCCGGTCACCGGGTCGGGCCGTGAGGCGGCATGGATCGACATCGTCTCGAACCCTGATCGATCTGGCTTGACCATGAGACCATCGTAGGAAGGGCGCCGGATGATGCTCACCCAAGTGCCAATTCCTCGCCACCGGACGTCGGCCGTTCATCTATCGGTCGATTCCCGTTTGCGGTAGACTTACCGCTTCCCAGCGAAACGATTCCATGAGAACTCTTGCCTATCTCGATGCCGGCACCGGAAGCATGCTCATCCAGGCCATCCTGGGTGGGACGGCCGGCCTGATCGTCTTCCTCAAGACCACCGGTCGCCGCTTCTTCCGGCGCAACAAGGTCACCACGACCACCGAGTCCTGACTCTGGTGACGGTGCCGGCGTTCGATCGCGGCTCGTTCCGCGACCCTTCCAGTCGCGTGACGGTCGAGGATGAGCGGGTGATCCGCACCCTGTCGGCGCGTGGCGCGGCCGATTGGATCACGGTGCGCGACTCGGAATTCTTCCGAAAGGCGATGGCCGACGGGCACCTGGTAGCAACCGAGGAGGTGACCGAGGGTGGAGCCACCGTCCTCTCCCACCAGCGGATCCCGTTCTGGACCTACCCCTACGAGTGGTCGTTCTCGATGCTCAAGGCGGCGGCCCTGCTCCATCTCGATCTGCTCGAAGCGGCGCTGGCGGAGGATCTGACGATCAAGGACGCCACCCCGTACAACATCCAGTTCGTCGGATCGAAGCCGGTGTTCGTCGATATCGGCTCGTTCCGACCGCTCGAGGATGGGGAGCCCTGGCTCGGCTACCGCCAGTTCTGCCAGCTCTTCCTGTTCCCGCTCCTGATCACCGCCCACACCGGCATCTCCTTCCAGATGTTGCTGAGGGGTTCCCTCGACGGCATCGATCCCTCGGTCGCCAGGGCCATCCTCGCCGGCCACCGCTTCAAGGCGGGTGTGCTGGCCGACGTGTTCCTCCAGGCACGAGCCGACAAGGCGACGGCCTCGCGAGACGTCCGAAGCGAGCTGTCACGGGCCGGGTTCCGCAAGGAGATGATCGTCGCCAACGTTCGCCGGCTACGCAAGGTCATCGACAAGACGACCTGGGAGGAGTCCTCATCGACCTGGTCCGAGTATGCCCGGTGTGATCATGTCGGGACGCAACGCGGCCCCAAAGAGGCGTTCGTGCGGTCGGTTGCGGCCGAACGCCACCGATCCCTGGTGTGGGACCTGGGGGCCAACGACGGTCACTTCTCCCGCGCCGTCGCTCCCCACGCCGACACGGTGCTGGCGGTCGACGGTGATGCGCTGGTGGTCGAGCGCCTCTTCCGGCAGGTTCGCGAGGCCGGCCCGGCCAACGTCACCCCGCTGGTGGTGGATCTCTCCAACCCTTCCCCCGGACTGGGATGGATGGGGCTCGAGCGGCGGCGGTTGGAGGACCGGGGCAGCCCCGACCTGACGCTGCTGCTGGCGGTCGTTCATCACCTGGTCATCGGATCGAATCTGCCGCTTACCGAGGTGGTCGACTGGCTCCGTTCCCTGGGGGGCGAAGTGATCTTCGAATGGGTGCCACCGGACGATCCCATGGCCCAGAAGCTGGCTGTCAACAAGCGACCGTGGGAGATCCACGCCGACTACAACGAGCAGTCCTGCCGCCGGCTCATCTCGGCCCGTTTCGAGATCCGGAGGCAAGAGGCACTCGAGGGGCGAGTGCTGTTCCACCTTGCCCCGCTCCCGTGAGATGACCCGGTTCGACCGTATCGCCCTCCCGCTGGCGCTGGCCACCATGGCGCTGGCGGCCCCGTTGCTCGACCTTCTCGGCCGCAACGCAGAGTTCTTCCTGTCCCGCCGCTCGCCCCGGATCGACGTCGTCGTCTTCGCCCTGGTGATCGGAGTCGGTATTCCGCTCCTGTTCGGGGCCCTGGGCTGGGCCACCGGCCGTCTGGGACGCTGGCCGTGGCTGATCCTGATGACCCTGCTCGGGGCGGTGCTCGCCCGCCAGGTCCTCCGTCCGCTCGGGCTCCCCGACGCAGTCCGAACCTCGCTGGCGGTGATCGGGGGCGTCGGACTCGGGGTGGCCGGACCCGCCTGGTCGTGGTTGCGGACCGTGGGCCGATACCTGTCGGTGGCTCCGCTGGTGGTGGTCGCCATCTTCTTCTTCGCCACCCCCACCGGCGCCGTCGTCCGCTCCAGCGGTGCCGTCATCGGTGCCTCGGCCACCCCGGACAACCCGGTGCCCATCGTGATCATCGGCTTCGACGAGTTCCCGGTGGCCTCGATCATGCGGGGCGACGGCTCTTTGAACACCGAGCAATACCCCAACCTGGCCCGGATCGCGAGAGACGGGACCTGGTTCCGTAACACCGTCGGTGTCGAGCAACAGACGGAGCAGGCGTTTCCGGCGATCCTGAGTGGCCAGATCCCCCAGGGCGACCGTCCGCCATACGCCGGTGAGTACCCCAACACCATCTTCTCGCTGCTGGCCGACTCCTACGACTTCACCGTGATCGAGGCGATCACGCAACTCTGCCCCGAGGCCGTGTGCGGGACCCCGGCCCCACCCGCTCCGGCCGGAGACAGGGCCCGGTCGTTGTTGCGCGACAGCGCGGTGGTGTCCGGTCATCTCTTCCTCCCCGACTTCGCCTCATCCCGGCTGCCGCCGATCGAAGGCCGCTGGGGACAGTTCGGTACCGAGGTGGCGGGGGAGTTCAGTGCCGTCGCCGCCTTCCGGGAGCAGATGGACGGTGATCGCCGCAACGCCGTCGCCGACCTGGTCACGGCCATCGATGACCACCCGACCGGGCGCCCATTCTTCGGCTTCCTCCACATCCTGATGCCCCATCACCCGTGGCAGTACCTGCCAACAGGGCAGGCGTATCCGCTCGTCGCCGAGAAGTCCCCGGGGACCACCAGAACCGGTTGGAGCGACGACCAGTGGTTGCTCGATCAGGGCATCCAGCGCCACCTGCTCCAGGTCGGATACTCCGACTACGCCCTCGGGCAGATCCTCGACGCCCTCGACCGGCAGGGAGTGTACGACGACGCCATCGTGGTGGTGATCGCCGACCACGGCATCGCCATCGAACAGAACGTCTTCCACCAGCGCTATATCACTCCCGAGACGGTCGGGCAGGTGGCGGCGGTGCCACTGTTCATCAAAGGGCCCGGGCTGGAGCCGGGGACCGTGGACGATCGCCGGGCAGAGACCATCGATGTGGTTCCCACCATCGCCGACATGCTCGAGATCGAACTGCCCTGGCAGGCCGACGGGATGAGCCTCCTCGGCCCCGTCGATCGGACGTCGTCCACGATGCGGGGACCGCAAGGGTCGGTGACCTTCGGAATCGACGGCGACGAGAAACTGGCGGTGGCCGCCGACATCGCCCGCGCCTTCCCCACCGGCGACCCCTACGAGCTGCGACCCCCCGGCACTCCCGATCTCGCCGGAGAACCCGTCGATCTCACTGACCTGGGTTTGTCGGAGCGGACCTGGGCCCTCGATCGACCGGAGTGGTACCAGGACGTCGATCGGTCCGCACCGACGATCCCCACCCGGATCACCGGGCGGCTCGACTCCCGAGCCGGCGGATCCGAGATCCTGGCGGTGGTCGTCAACGGTCGGGTCGGCGCCATGGTCAGGGCCTATCTGGATCCAAAGGGTGTTCCCCGGTTTCAGGCGATGATCCCGCCGGAGACACTGCGAGCGGGCGACAACACGATCGAACTGGTCGAGGTCGCCGGCGCAACCCTCCGCCTGGTCGAGCGCTCCTAGTCACCGTCGCGAGTCCCGAGTCGCGAGTCGCGAGCCTTTCTTTCCCTCCCCTCGCGAGGCCCATGGTTGGGGGGTGCCGGGGGGTCATCCCCCTGCAGTCGTCACAGGGGCCGGAGACGGAGGGGGCACTAGGCGACGGCGCCATCGACGCGTCAGAACACTGTCGGACCGTGCCCCCTCCCCCCTTCGGGGTACTCCCCCCTTCGGAGGGAGAGACAGAAACCGTCCAACTGTCACCGGACGTTCGTCTGGGTGCCTGGAGGCCGATGCCCGATCGCCGATGCCCGATAGCTGCCAGAGCGCAGGACGCAGGCGCATGGCGCACGACGCAAGACGCAGTGCGGTGACCCGATCGGGGTGACGGTCACCGGGATGCCGTTGAGGACGGCGTTGCCCGACATTCGGTCGATGATCGACCCGTCGTCGAGCCATCGAAAGGAGAGCGGAGACCGGCCGAACAACGCAGTCAAACCGAGCGGCGGTTCGGCCGTGTTATCAAATCATTGGTTTCTGGCCGCCGCCGAGCTACCTTGATCGTTTGGTGGCAAACATGAAACATCGTTTTACTACTGTTGATGCCCTCCTCGACCAAGATGAGGCGTCACCGCTCGAATGGGATGCTTTCGACGACGAATTGTGGCTCCTTCTCAGCGACATGATTACCGATCCGTCCGACCTCAATGATTATCCACTTCCAGTTGGTGTCTACCTTGCATCAAGATGGCTGGAATGGGAAGTCGGCAACGGCGGGTTCGCCCAAGCCGCTTACAACATTCCAGAGTGGTTCGAGCCGGCTGCGATCGCCTACGCTACCCTAGGCAAACCTAAGTCGGTTGCCTTGATCAAGAAGGCGATCCAAATGCTACACGCTGAGCATGACACACTGAGCCGCAAAGGCCTTCTATCGGACACGACAATCCATGACGTCTTTCGGCATTTCAGCGAAAGCGACATGGTGGCACTTGATAGCAACATTCCCGAAGATGAATGGTGGATCGACGAAGAGCGAGTTGCGTACGTTCGGAACAACCGGGATTCCTTTCGAGGAATCAACAAGTAGTTGGATGCCGTGGCCAGCAAACCATCGCACGCACGGGAGCGGTGGTGGCCAAAGGATTCTGAAGTCAACGTCAGTTCCCGTCGCCCCGCGATGCGGGAGCGTTATCCGACTGAAATCGCATGACACCGACTGAATTCAAGTTGCGATACATCCAATCGTTGCCCGAAGTGCCCGAGGAACTGCGTGACGAACTTGACCTCGAACGCTTTGTCGCCTTTGACCCCGAGGTTGTTGCCGGTTGCGCGCTGCATTCACAAGACGCCGCGGTTCTCACAGAGGTCGGTCTGCCGAACTCCGCGTCACCATGGCTGACTTTCGATCTCGATCCGAAACGGCGGCTGGCGCCCATCGACGGATTCCCCCAAATGCTCGCGATTGGCTCAAACGCATACGGAGATTACGTTTGCCTCGACATGGACTTCGGTGCTGAGGTTGTCTACATCAATCACGACAACTTGAACTCTCGGGTGCTCATCAATTCATCTGTATCTGCGCTGGCCGAATCACTATGCTTATACTTAACGCACCGGCACACCGGGGAGCCCGAGGATCTGTTGGCTGCGATCGGTGCGATTGATCCTAATGCAATCGTCGCTGGCACTTTTTGGCACCACGAATCGATTGCGCTCGCGGAGGGCCGCGGATAATCGAGCGCCGAATTGTGCGTTTTACGATGGAAAGATCACGTCGGCGGCTAGGTGATCGCACACTTCGCCTCAACAGCCAGTTTCCCGTACCGACTGTCGACAACTTCTCGACTTCCCCACTCCGACGCGACTGTTGGGGGTGCCGGGGGTCATCCCCCTGCAGCCAGCAAGAGGCCGGAGGCGGAGGGGCAATGGCACCCAGGACACGTCAGAGCACAGTCGGACCGTGCCCCCCTCCCCCCTTCGGGGTACTCCCCCCAAACTCCCTCACTC
>DAIOGO010000027.1:0-14394 GCA_036745195.1 Actinomycetota bacterium
TCAGGTACCCCGAGTCGGCCGTACGCAGGGCGGTGTCGGCCAGACCCTTGCGGGCCCCGTGGGTGGAGATGAAGTACTCCAGCACGGAGAGGCCTTCCCGGAAGTTCGAGATGATCGGCCGGGGGATGATGTCACCCTTGGGATTGGCCACCAGGCCTCGCATTCCGGCGATCTGGCGCACCTGCATGATGTTTCCGCGGGCCCCGGAGCCGACCATCATGTCGATCGAGTTGAACTTCTCGGTCTTCATGTTGGCTTCCATGGCGTCCTTGACCTTGTCGGTGGCCTCGGTCCAGATCTCGATCAACTCCTGGCGCCGTTCGTCGTCGGTCACGACACCCTTCTGGAAGAGGGACTGGACCTTGTCGGCCCGCTCCTCGTACTCCTCCAGGATCTGCGCCTTGTTGGGCGGCGTCTTCACGTCGTCCAGGGCGATGGTGAGACCGGCCTTGGTGGCGAAGGTGAACCCGAGCGATTTGATGCTGTCGAGCGTGTTGGCCACTTCGGAGCGGGAGTACCGCTCGATGATGACCTCGACCAACTTGCCGATGTCGGACTTCACGACGATCGAGTTGATGTACGGGAAGCTCTCGGGGAACGCCGAGTTGAGCAGCCCGCGACCGAGAGTGGTGTCGAGGAGCTTGGCGCCATCGACCGCCTCGGGAGTGAGCAGCTTGCCGAGCGAGTCGTACAGATCGGCATGGAGGGCCGGATCACCGGCCAGCGCACCGACCCGAACCCGGATCGGGGCGTGCAACGCCAGATCGCCACAGTCGTAGGCCATGAAGGCCTCGTCGACAGAGGCGAAGATGCGACCGGCGCCCTTGGCGTCCTCCACCAACTCCGAGAGGTAGTAGACACCGATCACCATGTCCTGAGAGGGGGTGACGATCGGACGACCCGAAGCGGGACGGAGGACGTTGTTGGTCGACATCATCAGGACCCGCGCCTCGGCCTGGGCCTCGGCCGACAGCGGCAGGTGGACCGCCATCTGGTCGCCGTCGAAGTCGGCGTTGAACGCCTCACACACCAGTGGGTGGATCTGGATCGCCTTGCCCTCGACCAGGACCGGCTCGAAAGCCTGGATCCCGAGACGGTGGAGGGTGGGGGCGCGGTTGAGGAGGACCGGGTGCTCCTGGATCACCTCACCCAGGACATCCCACACCTGGGGGCGCTGACGTTCGACCATCCGCTTGGCCGACTTGATGTTCTGGGCGATGTCGAGATCGACCAGACGCTTCATCACGAACGGCTTGAACAGCTCCAACGCCATGATCTTGGGCAGACCACACTGGTTGAGCTTGAGCTGGGGCCCGACCACGATCACAGAACGGCCCGAATAGTCGACCCGCTTGCCGAGGAGATTCTGACGGAAGCGGCCCTGCTTGCCCTTGAGCATGTCGGACAGCGACTTGAGGGCGCGGTTCCCCGGGCCGGTCACCGCCCGGCCGCGACGCCCGTTGTCGAAGAGGGCGTCGACCGCCTCCTGCAACATGCGCTTCTCGTTGTTCACGATGATCTCGGGAGCACCGAGATCGAGAAGCCGCTTGAGCCGGTTGTTGCGGTTGATCACCCGCCGGTACAGGTCGTTGAGGTCGGAGGTGGCGAACCGTCCGCCATCGAGCTGGACCATCGGCCGCAGATCCGGGGGGATCACCGGAACCGTCTCGAGGATGAGATCGGTCGGATGGTTCTTGCCCTCCCAGAACGGCTTGACCACCTTGAGGCGCTGGGTGGCGCGCTGGCGCTTCTGGGCCGAGCCCGACGAAAGATCATCGTTGAGCTGCTGCATCTCGGCGTCGAGATCGAGCTTGGCGAGCAGGTCCTTGACCGCCTCGGCGCCCATCCCACCGTTGAAGTACATCGAGTAGCGCTCGAAGATCTCTCTCCACAGCTGCTCCGAATCGATCAGGTCCTTGGGCTTGAACGTCCGGAACTGGGTGAAGGCGTCTTCGATGATCTCGATCTCGCGGTTGGCCCGATCCTCACGATCGCGGATCTCCCGCTCCACCTCACGACGGCGAGCCGAGATCTCCTGGGCCTTGGCGCCCCCCTCCTCCATCCGGGACAGTTCGTCTTCGAGCGCCTCGAGCCGGTTGGCCTTCCAACCCTCGAAGTCCTCTTTCACCAGCGACACCTCGTGTCGCAGGTTCTCCTCCAGCTCCGGGGTGTCGCGCTGGCGCTTGTCGTCATCGACCGAGGTGATGATGTAGGCGGCGAAATAGATGACCTTCTCGAGGTCCTTGGGCGACATGTCGAGCAGGTACCCGAGACGGCTGGGCACACCCTTGAAGAACCAGATATGGGTGACCGGGGCCGCCAGCTCGATGTGACCCATCCGCTCGCGGCGCACCTTGGACCGGGTGACCTCGACGCCACACCGCTCGCAGATGATGCCCTTGTAACGGATCCGCTTGTACTTGCCGCAGTAGCACTCCCAGTCGCGCTGGGGCCCGAAGATCCGCTCGTCGAACAGCCCTTCCTTCTCCGGCTTGAGTGTGCGGTAGTTGATGGTCTCCGGCTTCTTGACCTCGCCGTACGACCAGGCGCGGATCTGATCACTCGAGGCGAGACCGATCTTCAGTTCATCGAATACTTGGCGTGCCATTGTTTCCCTTCGTCCCAGGGGTGTTCAAACGAATCAGACTTCAGCTTCGGGGCGCTCGGGCCGCGACAGGTCGATGCCCAGGCTCTCCGTGGTGCGGTATCCC
The DNA here is from genome assembly GCA_036745195.1 of Actinomycetota bacterium. Taxonomy (GTDB): domain Bacteria; phylum Actinomycetota; class Acidimicrobiia; order Spongiisociales; family ZC4RG35; genus JBFHRE01. Next base: position 2,712 of record DAIOGO010000027.1, read on the forward strand.
TCATCATCGAGGTCGCGCAACTCCACTTCTTCGCCGGCCGCCAGCATCTCGACGTTCAGCCCCAGGCTCTGCATCTCCTTGATGAGAACCCGGAAGGACTCGGGAATGCCGGGCTCGGGGATGTTGTCGCCCTTGACGATCGCTTCGTAGACCTTGACCCGGCCCTGGACGTCGTCGGACTTGATGGTGAGCAGCTCCTGCAGGGCGTAGGCGGCGCCGTAGGCCTCCAGCGCCCACACCTCCATCTCCCCGAAGCGCTGGCCACCGAACTGGGCCTTGCCGCCGAGCGGCTGCTGGGTGATCATCGAGTAGGGGCCGGTCGACCGGGCGTGGATCTTGTCATCCACCAGGTGGACCAGCTTGAGCATGTAGATGTATCCGACGGTGACATCGGTGTCGAACGGCTCGCCGGTCCTTCCGTCGAACAGTGTGGCCTTGCCGTCGTTGCCCACCAGTTTGTCGCCATCACGGTTGGGCCGGGCATTGGCCAGCACCGCCATGATCTCGTCTTCTCTCGCCCCGTCGAAGACGGGGGAGGCGACCCTGGTCCACTGCTCCGCACCCACGCTGGCAGGACTGTCGCCCTTGAATGGTTGCCACCCTTGTGAGGCGGCCCATCCGAGATGGGTCTCCAGCACCTGACCGAGGTTCATCCGGGAGGGCACGCCGAGCGGGGACAGGATGATGTCGACCGGGGTCCCGTCCTCCAGGAAGGGCATGTCCTCCTCCGGGAGGATCTTGGACACGATGCCCTTGTTGCCGTGGCGGCCGGCCAGCTTGTCGCCCTCGGAGATCTTGCGCTGCTGGGCGACGTAGACCCGTACCAATTCGTTGACGCCGGGTGGCAGGTCGAAACCCTCGGTCCGCTTGAACACCTTGACGGCGATGACCTTGCCCGCCTCGCCATGAGGAACCTTGAGCGAGGTATCGCGCACTTCCCTTGCCTTCTCTCCGAAGATGGCGCGAAGCAGGCGCTCTTCGGGGGTGAGCTCGGTTTCACCCTTGGGAGTCACCTTTCCGACCAGATAGTCGCCCGGCCCCACCTCGGCGCCGATCCGGATGATGCCGTCCTCGTCGAGGTCGGCCAGCACTTCGTCGGCCACGTTGGGGATGTCCCGGGTGATCTCCTCGGCACCGAGTTTGGTGTCGCGGGCATCGATCTCGTGCTCCTCGATGTGGATCGAGGTCAGCATGTCCTCTTTGACGAGGCGCTCCGACAGGATGATGGCGTCTTCGAAGTTGTGCCCGTTCCAGGGCATGAACGCCACCATCAGGTTGCGCCCCAACGCCAGCTCACCGCGGTCGGTGGAGGGCCCGTCGGCGAGGACGTCGCCCACCTTGACCTTGTCGCCTTCGCGAACCAGCGGCTTCTGGTTCATGCAGGTGCCCTGGTTCGACCGCTCGAACTTGTCGAGAGGATACGAATGCTTCTTGTTGGTGCCCTTCTCCTTGACGACGATCTCGTCACCGGTCACCTCGACCACGTCACCTTCGACGGTAGAGATCACCATGTCGCCGGAGTCCTGGGCGGCGCGCTGCTCCACCCCGGTGCCGACCAGGGGGGCGTCGGCGCTGAGGAGCGGAACCGCCTGCCGCTGCATGTTCGAGCCCATCAGCGCACGGTTGGCGTCGTCGTGCTCGAGGAACGGAATCAGGGCGGTCGAAACCGACACCAGCTGCTTCGGCGAGACATCCATGTAGTCGACCGCCGAGGGGGCGACATAGTCGACCTCTCCGCCGGCGCGCCGTACCAGCACCCGGTCGTTCTTGAACGAGCCGTTCTCCTTGATCGGGGCGTTGGCCTGGGCAATGACGAACCGCTCTTCCTCGGTGGCGGTCAGGTAGTCGATCTGCTCGGTGACCCTGCCCTTCTCCACCTTGCGGTAGGGAGTCTCGATGAACCCGAAACGGTTGACCCTGGCATAACTGGCCAGGGAGCCGATCAGACCGATGTTGGGGCCTTCCGGGGTCTCGATCGGGCACATCCGTCCGTAATGGGACGGGTGGACGTCTCGCACCTCGAACCCGGCCCGCTCCCGGCTGAGACCACCCGGTCCGAGCGCCGACAGCCGGCGGCGGTGGGTCAAGCCGGCGAGCGGGTTGGGCTGATCCATGAACTGGCTGAGCTGGGACGTACCGAAGAACTCCTTGATGGAGGCGGTGACGGGCCGGATGTTGATCAGCGTCTGGGGGGTGATGGCGTCGGGGTCCTGAGTGGTCATCCGCTCCTTCACGACCCGCTCGAGCCGGGTGAGGCCGACCCTGATCTGGTTCTGGATGAGCTCGCCCACGGTTCGGATGCGACGGTTGCCGAAGTGGTCGATATCGTCGGTGGCGACGGAAACCGAGGTACCCAGATGGGTGGTCATCGTCGACTTGCCGGCGTGCATCCACACCAGGTACTTGATGGCATCGACGATGTCTTCGTCACGGAGCAACTGGAGGCCTTCGGACCGGTAGTCGTCGGGGACCGGCGCCGCGAACTTCTGGCTCACCTTGTAACGGCCGACCCGGGTGAGGTCGTACCGCTTGGGGTTGCGGAAGAGGGTCTGGATGAGGTTGCGGGCGGACTCGACCGTGGTCGGCTCGCCGGGGCGGAGCTTGCGATAGAGGTCGACCAGCGCCTCTTCCTTGGTGTGGGTGGTGTCGCGCTCGATCGTGTTGCGGATCGACTCGGCGCCGTCGAACAGGTCCAGGATCTCCTCGTCGGTCTCGGCGATGCCGAGGGCGCGGACGAAGGCGGAGATGTACTGACGGCGCTTGCGATCCACCCTGACACCGATGGTGTCGCGCTTGTCGGTGTCGAACTCGAGCCATGCTCCTCGTCCGGGGATGATCTTCCCGGAGTAGATCACCCGGTCCGAGCCCTTGTCCGGAGTGGCATCGAAATAGACACCGGGGGAACGCACCAGCTGTGAGACCACGACCCGCTCGGTCCCGTTGATGATGAAGACGCCGTTGTCGGTCATCATCGGGAAATCGCCCAGGAACACCTGCTGCTCCTTGATCTCGCCGGTCTGGCGGTTCATGAAGCGGGCGGTGACGAAGAGGGGGCGAGCGAAGTTGGTGTCGCGCTCCTTGCACTCCTCGATGGACATGGGCGACTCACCAAACCGGTGATCGGTCAGTTCGAGGGCCAGCGACCCGGTGAAATCCTCGATCGGTGAGATCTCGGCGAAGATCTCCCCCAGCCCCTCATCGAGGAACCAGGTGAAACTCTCGTGCTGGACGGCGAGAAGATCGGGTAGGGCAAGAACCTCGGGGATCTTTCCAAATGAGAAGCGCTCGGCGACGCGCGAGGACAAAACATGCCTCCTTGGGGGTCCGGACAACCAGAGCGGAACGATACCACCTCTGGAATCGTCCTACAAATGCGTAGCACATGGGCATGAGAAGCGCTTGATTTCCTCCGGGACCGCCGGGAACCGGCTGCCTCGTGGGGCTTCATGCGACCGCTTCATGCGCGAGTCATGCGGCAACGCCCAGGTTGTCCGGAAGGTCGCACGTGGGTCGCAACCCGCCGGGGCCGTCACGCTCCGTGTGTTCGGATGCCTGGAATCTAAGCACACCCGGGGCCGGTGTCAACGACAAACGGCTAACGGCTATCGGCTATCGGCCATCGGCCATCGGCCGATCAGTCCCTGGCGAGTACCCCTAACCGAGGGTGTTGGCGGCGATGACCCGCCGGTACCAGTCGAAGCTGGCCTTGGGGATCCGCCGTTGGGTCGGGTAGTCGACCCTGACGATCCCGAACCGCTTCGAGTAGCCGAACGCCCATTCGAAGTTGTCCATGAACGACCACAGGAAGTAGCCCCGCAGCGGGACTCCGGCGCGTATCGCGTCGTGGGCGGCGGTGAGGTGCCGCTCCAGGAAGGAGATCCGATCGCGGTCGTCGACGTAGCCGTTGCCGTCGACCAGGTCGGGGTAGGCGACGCCGTTCTCGGTGATGTAGATCTCCTTCTGGCCGTAGTCCTCGGCCAGACGCCGGAGCAGGACGGTCAGGCCCTCCGGCTGGACCTCCCAGCCCATGTCGGTGAATTCGGGACCGTGAATCAGGGCGTCGAGCCGTTCCGCTTCGCTCAGGTCGGAGGCCCTCACCACCTCCCTGGTGTAGTAGTTCAGCCCGAAGTGGTCGATCGGTTGGGCGATGAGCTCCATGTCCCCGTCGCGGACCGGGGCCATGTCCCATCCGTAGTCGGCCATCGCCTCGACCGGATACCCACGGCCCATCACCGGGTCGACGAACCAACCCGACATCTTCTGGTCTGCCACCAGGGTGGCGGCGAGGTCGATCGGGTGGCTCGAGGCCGGCACCTTCCAGTCCTGGTTCACCACGATCCCTACTTTGATCCCGTGCTCTCGCACCCGGGCAACCGCCATGCCGTGACCGAGCAACAGGTGGTGGGCGGCGGCCAGACCCGAGTCGATCCCCCGCCGGCCGGGGGCGTGATAACCGGCCATGTAGCCGAGGATCGCCGAACACCACGGTTCGTTGAGGGTCATCCAGCGGGAGACGCGATCACCCAACTCCCCCACCACCAGATCGGCGTAATCGGCGAAGGCCTCTGCCGTGGAACGGGCAGTCCACCCTCCCTCGTCCTCCAGTGCCTGGGGTAGATCCCAGTGGTACAGCGTCGGGAACGGGGTGATGTCGAGATCGAGAAGTTTGTCCACCAACCGGTCGTAGAAGGCCAGGCCCTCGTGATTCACCTGCCCCCGCCCGGTGGGGAACACCCGCGACCAGGAGATGGAGAATCGGTAGGCCGAGACCCCCAATTCCGCCATCAACTCGAGATCCTGCTCCCATCGGTGGAAGTGATCACAGGCGATATCGCCGGTATCGCCGTTCTCGGTCATCCCGGGGGTGTGGGAGAACCGGTCCCAGATCGAAGGGCCCCGTCCGCCTTCGCCTGCCGCCCCTTCGATCTGATAGGCGGCCGTGGCAGTGCCCCACTGGAACCCGTCCGGAAAAACCTTGTCTGACATCTACCTTCTTCCCTGTTCCTTCCCGCGGTCTGCCATCGGCCATCGGCCATCAGCCATAAGTTCTTCGTTCTTCGTTCTTCGTTCTTCGTTCTTCGTTCTTCGTTCTTCGTTCATCGTTCATCGTTCATCGTTCATCGTTCATCGTTCATCGTTCATCGTTCATCGTCTTCAACCGAATCGGATAGCGCTCGCGCAGGCGGGCGTCGATCTCCGGGTCGATGTACACCGGGTGGTGCGAGGCGAGTACCTGCTCGACTCGAGCGTGCGCCACCTCGATCAGATCGGGCCGGTCCTTCTCGGCCCACTCCTTGGGACTGGTTCGATCACCGATCAGGGGGTACACGTACTCCGACTGCATGACTTCGAGTGTCTTCGGGTGGCCCAGGTAATGCCCAGGGCCCTCGGTGCACACCTCCCGCATCGCATCGATGGCGAGCGTCTCGTCGTTCACCTCGATCCCCCTCACACAGCGCAGAGCCTGACCGAGCATGTCGTTGTCGATGATCAGGCTCTCGTGACAGAAACCGAGCAGCGACCCGTGCATACCTGCCGACTCGTAGACGAGGTTCAATCCGCTCAACCCCGCCAGTGTGGTGCTGATGCCCTTCTCGTACCCCGATTGGGCATCGGGGAGTTTGGCGTCGGCCATCCCTGCTGCGGAACCACCGGGGAGGTCGTAGAAACGGGCCATCTGGGCACAGGCGGCGGTCAGCAGAGCCTGTTCGGCCGAACCCCCGGACATCGCCCCTGTGCGGAGGTCGGAGACGAAAGGCCAGGTTCCGAAGATGGCCGGATGCCCCGGCACCAATGCGTTGACGTACACGAAACCCGCCAGAACCTCCGCCACCGCCTGGACGACGGCGCCGGCCAGCGTCACCGGGGCGGTCGCCCCCGCCTGCCCGGCCGACAGAAGCAGGATCGGCACCCCGCCCCGGACGCACACCTCGAGCACCCGGCAGGCGTCCTCGGCAAATCGCAAGGGGGGAACGACAAAGCAGTTGGAGTTGGACACGAAGGGCCTGGCCCGGAAAGCGTCCTCACCCCCGGCGATCTCGTACAACATCTCGACGCACATCTCGGCGTTCTCTCCGACTACGAAGCTGGTGCCGACGTGTTTGTTGGTGCCGGCCAGTGCTGCGTACAGCGTGTTCAGATCCATCTCCAGAGGTGTGTCCATGTCACGGGGGACCATCGTCCGCTGGAAGAAGTGGATGTTGTCGAGGGTGTCGACCAACCGGGCAGCGTCATACAGGTCGGCCAGCAGCGACTCCCGGTACTCCCGCCGGATCGGGTCGACCATGTGGACCGCCGCTCCGGCGGTGCCGTAGTGGACCTTGGCGTCCTGCGGGTGGAGGTCGTGGCGGGGATCCCTGGCATACAGCGTGAAGGACCGATTCGCCCCGGCGACGACATCTTCGATCAATCCGGCCGGGAAGCGCAGGCGACCATCGTCACCCATGATCGCCCCCACCGAGGTGCATGCCTCCACACAACTCGGGATCGCCTGGGCCAGACCGATGTCTTCGAGGACGGTGAGCACCGCCCCGTGGATCTTGGCTTGATCGTCGGCAGATAGCGGGGCAAAGGTTCCACCCGTCATCCCCGCCCTGACCGGAGCGTCGACGATCGGGGCGGCTCGCAGGGCCCTCCGGGCCTCGCGGCCTCCTCTGCGCACGTCACTGGTCATCAGGCCCGAACTCTCTCAGCCCTGGGGTCGTAGACGGCTTCATCGGCCAGGACCCGGGCTGGTCGCAGCCGGCCGACGATGTTCACCTCCAACTCCGTTCCCACCGCCGCATACGGCGGCCTAACCACCGCAAAGGCGAGCGAACGACCGACCCGATGCCCATAGGCGGCGCTGGTGATCATGCCCGCCAACTCTCCGGCCGAGGAGACGCTGTCGGCTCCCAGCGGTTCGGCATCGTCGGCGTCGATCTCCAGATAGACAGTCGACCAGCGCGGCCGGTCACGGTGGTCGAGGGTCGGCTGCTTGCCGATGAAGTCCTTGTCGAGATCGACGAAACCGCCCATCCCCGACTCGAACATCGTCAACTCGGTCGTCAACTCCGACCCCCAGGCCCGGTAAGCCTTCTCCATGCGCATCGAGTCCATCGCATACGACCCGAAGTCGACCAAACCCAGGGAAGCACCCGCCTCGAACAAGGCGTCGTAGATCTCGACGAGCCGGCCAAGGGGGGCGTGGAGCTCCCAGCCCAGTTCACCCACGTACGAGACCCGCAAGGCGTGGGTCGGCACTCCTGCCACCTCGATGTGGCGAGCGGTCATCCATCGGAAGTCGGGGGCGGTGAGTGGCGACGGGGTCAACCGGGCGAGGATGTCCCGCGCCCGGGGGCCGTTCAAGGTGAGGACACCGATGTCCTCTGTGAGGTCGGTGATCCGGACGTCTTCGCCCGGCCGCAGGTGGGAGGTGAGCCAGTCGTGATCGTGGAGCCGGGCCACCGAAGCGGAGAGCAGATAGAAGGAACTGGCGTCGAGGCGGGTGATGGTCGCCTCCGCCTCGATCCCTCCCAGGTCGGTGAGCATGTGGACCAGTCGCACCCCGCCCTCGGCCACCGGCAACCGATTGGCGGTGAGCCGGTCGAGGAAGGCCGCGGCGTCGCCACCCGCCACCTCGAACTTGGTGAATGCCGACACATCCATCACCCCGGCCGCGCTCGCCACCGCCCGGCACTCGACTCCCACCCTGTCATGGGCGTTGGTACGACGGAACCCGAGGACCTCCGTCCCTTTGTCGGGCGAGAACCATTGGGCCCGCTCCAGCCCGAACGCCTCCTCGAACTGGGCCCCTTTGGCGGCCAGCCGCGGGTAGGTGGTCGACGTCCTCACCGGGCGACCGGGCATTCTCTGCTCGTGGGGGAACGGGGTGGCGTACATGTGGTGGTACTCGTCCCTGGCCTTGTCGACTGCGTACTGGCCGGGAGCGAACGGTCCGAACCGGCGGGGGTCGATCGGCCACCCGGTGTATTCGGGCTGCCCGCTGGTCATCCACTCGGCCAGATACTTGCCCGCTCCCGGGCCCTGGGTGATCCCGATCGAGGCGCCCGTGCACAACCAGAAATTGCGCAGGCCGGGGGCCGGACCCACCATCAGACCGCCGTCCGGAGTGTGGGTGATCGGCCCGTTCACCACCTTCTTGATACCGGCCTCGGCAAAGGCCGGAATCCGCTTCATCACCCGCTCCAGCGACGGCTCGAGCCGCTCGATGTCCGGCGGCAACAGCTCGAAATCGAAGCTCCAGGGCACACCATCGAGCGCCCAGGCCTGCGAACCGGAGGTCTCGTAGGGTCCGATGATGAGGCCGTCGAGCTCCCGCCGGTAATAACAGGAGGCGTTCGGGTCACGCACCACCGGCGGCTCGAAGTCGAGAGCCCGGACCGCATCCAGCGCCTCGGTGACGATGTACTGATGGACCATGTTCACGATCGGGAGGCGAAGACCCACCATCTCGCCCACCTGGGCGGCGAACGAACCGGCCGCGTTGACGACGTGTTCGGTCTCGATGTCGCCCTGCTCGGTGCGCACCAGCCACTCGTCCCCCCGGCGCTCGATGGACAGAACCCGGTTGTGCCGCTGGATCGTCCCGCCCTTGGACCGGGCGAGCGAGGCCAACGCGTTGGCAGCGGTGGTGGGGTCGACCCATCCGTCGCCGGGGGTGTGGGCACCCATGAGTACCCCCTCGAGGTCGAGAAGCGGGTGGAGCCGGGCGATCTCTTCGGGCGGGATGATGTTGCACTCCACACCGGCCTGCTCCAGCACGTTGCGGACATGATGAAACCAGTCGACGTCCTCGGGCTTGAGCGCCAGCCGGACCGAGCCGCAACCGTGCCAGCCGCTCGGCTGACCGGTCTCGGCCTCGAGGGTCTTGAACCGCTGCACCCCCTCCTGGTGGATCCGGGCGTAGGTGAGATTGCCGATGTAGTTGGGGACCAATCCGGCGGCGTGCCAGGTGGAACCGGAGGTGAGCTCGCCCTTCTCGACCAGGATGACATCGGTCCAACCGTTTTCGACCAGGTGGTAGAGGGTCCCGATCCCCAACATGCCACCACCGATGATCACGACCCTGGCCCGGCTACTCATCTCGCGTTCTCATGGCGGACGACTCTATATCCGCTCCGGTTGACCTGCGATGGCTCGCGGCGGACCCCAATGGACGGCACCGGGCAGAGCGGGCAGAATCGGCCGCACGGCCCTCACGCCGCCAGGTCCTTCCACTCGAGGAGCATGTATGACAGCGTCCAACCCCCTGCCCGACCGGGTGGGGATCATCGTCGTCGGCGGCGGAATCGTTGGATGTTCGATCGCCTACCACCTGGCCAAGCGGGGCGCCGACGACGTCCTCCTCCTCGAACAGAACACGCTGTCGGGAGGAACCACCTGGCACGCCGCCGGCCTGGTCGCCCAGCTTCGAGCCACCCACAACCTGACGAAACTGGCCAAGTACTCGCACGATCTGTACCAGCGCCTCGAAGCCGAGACCGGCCAGGCCACCGGGATGAGCCTGCGCGGCTCGCTGTCGGTCGCCTCCGACCCCGACCGGATGGAGGAGTTGCTGCGCGGCGTCTCGATGGCCAAGACCGTCGGCGTCGACATCGAAGTGATCACCCCGGGCGAGGCGGGCGAGAAATGGCCGCTGCTCAACACCTCCGATCTGGTCGGGGCGATCTGGATCCCGCGCGATGCCCAGGCCAGCCCGGTCGATATCACCATGGCGCTGGCGAGAGGGGCCCGGGCGGATGGCGCCCGCATCGTCGAAGGGGTGGCGGTCACATCGATCCTCACCGAAGGGGGACGCGTCATCGGCGTGGAGACCGAGCAGGGCCCGATCCAGGCCGACACGGTCGTCCTGGCGGGAGGGATCTGGACCCGTCATCTGGCGGCCACCGCCGGCATCAACGTCCCGCTCCAGGCCTGCGAGCACTTCTACGTGGTGACGTCTCCCATCGAGGGCCTCTCCCCCGAGACCCCGATCCTCCGCGACCCGTCCAGCCACACCTATGTCAAGGAGGAGACCTCCAAGCTGATGGTGGGTTTCTTCGAGCCGCGGGGCAAGGTCTGGAAGCTGGGCGGGATCCCCCGCGACTTCACCTTCGGCACCCTTCCCGAGGACTGGGAGCACATCGGCCCGGTGTACGAGCGGGCCATCCACCGGGTTCCGGCCCTGGCGGATGCCGGGGTCCAGTTGTTCTTCAACGGCCCGGAGGCGTTCACCCCCGACGGCGTCTACTACCTGGGGGAGACCCCGGAGGTCGACGGGTGTTACGTGGCGGCAGGCTTCAATTCGGTCGGAATCCAGTCGGCGGGAGGAGTCGGTTGGGTGCTGGCGGACTGGATTCTCGACGGGCACCCTCCCGTCGACCTGACGGATGTCGACATTCGCCGCACCTTTCCCTTCCAGGCGGAGGATTCGTTCCTGGAAGAGCGGATCTCGGAGAGCCTGGGGCTGCTGTATGCCATGCACTGGCCTTTCCGGCAGTACGAGAGTGCCCGGGATCGTTTCCGCTCTCCTCTCCACCAGCGGGTCGAGGCGGCGGGTGCGGTGTTCGGCGAGTTGGGCGGGTGGGAGCGGGCCAACTGGTATGCCCCACCGGGAATGGAGCGGGAGTACCGCTACTCCTACGGTCGTCAGAACTGGTTCGAGGCTTCGGCCGGGGAACACCGGGCGACCCGGCAGCGGGTCGCCATCTACGACCAGAGCTCGTTCACCAAGGTACTGGTCGAGGGACCGGATGCGGCCGCCTTCCTGGACTGGATCAGCGCCAACCGGGTGGACGAGCCGGTCGGAAAGGTCGTCTACACCCAGTGGCTCAACCCGCAAGGGGGGATCGAAGCCGACCTCACCATCACCCGGACCGGCGACGAGTCGTTCATCGTGGTCACGGCGGTGGCCTCCACCACCCGCGACCTCGCCTGGTTGCGGCGCCACGCCGCCGATCGCCGGGTCAAGATCACGGACGTCAGCGCCCAGCACGCAGTGCTGAGTGTGATGGGACCCGACTCGCGACGCCTCCTCCAGACGATCACCGGCGCCGATCTCTCCAACGAGGGCTTTCCGTTCGGGACCGCCCGGACGATCGAGATAGCCGGGAGCGCGGTCAGGGCGCAGCGGGTCACCTACGTCGGCGAACTCGGCTGGGAGCTCTACATCCCGGTGGCTGAAGCGGTGGCGGTCTACGACACCATCACCACCGCCGGCTCTGCCTTCGGGCTGGCCCATGCCGGCTACCACGCCCTCTTCTCCTGCCGGACCGAATGCGGCTACCGCCACTTCGGGCACGACGTCGGTCCCCACGACACCCCGCTCGAGGCTGGGCTCTCGTTTGCGGTCGACTTCGACAAGCCGGGCGGGTTCATCGGCCGCCAGGCTCTCGAGCAGGTGCGGGATCGGCCCCGCACCAAGAGACTGCTCCAGTTCCAGCTGGAGGACCAGAACCTGATGCTCTATCACGACGAGCCCATCTACCGCGACGGGGTGATGGTCGGACGGACGACGTCGGGCATGTACGGGCACACCGTGGGAGCGCCCCTCGGAATGGGATATGTGACCGCCCCGGAGCAGATCGACCAGCAACTGGTCGACGGTTCGGTGTGGGAGATCGAGGTGGCCGCCCGGCGGATCACCGCCCGGGCCTCGATTCGCTCCTTCTACGACCCCTCCAATCTCCGGGTCAAGATGTGA
>DAIOGO010000027.1:14494-20559 GCA_036745195.1 Actinomycetota bacterium
ACCGCCTGGTCGGTGATCAGGGTGATCACCGGGTTCTCGATCTCGGGCATGTACGTGGTGACCGAGAGCTGGCTGAACGCCGTGACCACCAACGAGACCCGGGGTCGGATCCTCTCGCTCTACCTGGTGCTGGCCAACCTCGGCTTCGGGTTGGGCCAGCTGTTGCTGGCCGTGACCGATCCGGCCTCCGTCACGCCCTTCCTGGTGGTGGCCGCCATCTACTCCCTGTCGGTAGTGCCGCTCACCCTGTCGACCACTCCCGCTCCCGCCCATGCCACCCAGGTCCGAGGGCTGCCGATTCGCCAAGTAGTTCAATCTGCGCCGCTGGCGCCGGCCACCTCGGCGGTCAGCGGGATCGGCGTCAGCATCATCATCGGCCTGGGGGCGGCCTATGGGGCGGCGATCGGCCTCACCGTTGAAGAGGTGGGATGGCTGATGGCGACCGCCATGCTGGGAGGAATCGTCCTCCAATGGCCGCTGGGGGCGCTCTCCGACCGTTACCCCCGCCGGCTCGTCATCCTGGCCACCACCATCACCGCCGGTGTGGCGGCGCTGCTGGGACTGGCCACCTCCTCCGGTTCGATCGCTCTGTTCCTGGTCATGGGTGTGTACACCGCCTTCAGCTTCCCCCTCTACTCGATGGCCATCAGCCACCTCAACGACGTGATCCCGGCGGGCATGACGGTGGCCGCCTCCGGGGTCCTGATCATGGCGTACGGGTTGGGCTCGATCGCCGGGCCGTACCTGGGGGCGCTGGTGATGGACCGCTTCGGGCCGGCTTCCTTCTGGACGGCGATCGCCGTCTCCAACTTCGTCCTCGTCCCCTATCTGGTCTACCGCCTCTTCAAACGGCGCTTCCTCGCTCAGGCTCCCCACTTCCGCCCTCTCGCCCCCGAGGCGTCTGCCGCCCCCGGGTTGCTGGTCGACGAATACTGATCACCCCGACCAACCGGCGAGGACGATCTTGCCGGTGTGCCGCCGCTCCAGAAAGGCGCCCTGGGCGGCAACCACTTGATCGAACGGGTACGTCTCCGACACCAGCGGCACGATCTCGCCGCGCCGGATGAGGTCGACAAGATCGGCGAAGAGCCCGACCGGGGTGACCGCCACACCCCGGATGGTGAGGTCGGCCAGGTAGATGGTCCGCAGGTCGAGCGACACCTGTGCCCCCGCCACGGCACCCGCCACCACGTATGATCCCCCCCGCCGGAGCAGGGCGATCAGCCCCGGCCATCCTTCTCCACCGACCAGATCGAAGACCACATCGACGGTCGACCGGCCGGTTGCCTCCCGCATCGCAATGGCGAGGTCGGCATCGCGGCCGATCACCGCCGCCGCCCCCAGGGCCGTCAGCGCGGCGGCTTTGGTCGGGTCGGCCACTCCCAGCGGAACGGCCCCGGTCAGACGGACCAGCTGGACGAGGGCAGACCCCACCCCGCCGGAAGCGCCGGTGATCAAGGCGGAGTCCCCCGGTTGCAGCCCGGAGCGCCGCACCATGTTGAGGGCGGTGCCCGAGGAGGTGGCGAACGAGGCCAGTTCGGCGTCGGTCAGGGCGGAGTCGATCGGGTGGATGTTCGCGGCGGGGACGGCCACGAACTCGGCATATCCCCCGTCCCGTTCCGAGCCGAGGTACCCGCAGCGGTCGAGATCGCCGGGCGCCTCCGGATCACGGATCCATGGGTCGACCAGAACCCTCCGGCCGACCAGAGCCTGGTCCCCGCCCGGCCCCACCGCCGCAACGGTCCCGCACACATCGGCTCCCTGGACCCGGGGAAACGAGATCGGAGTGTCCCAGGCGCCGCTGTCCTCACCCTCCCGGGCGTACCAGCCGACCCGGGTGTTGATGTCGGTCGCATTGATGGCACACGCCCCCACCGCCACCAGCACCTCGGAATGGGCCGGAACCGGCCGGGGCCAGGCGGGCTCGACACTGAGCCGGTCGAACCCGCCGTGCCCTGTGAGCAGAATCGCCCGCATCGTGTCGGCCGAGGACGTCATGACCGCCGGCCAGGGGTCGGCGGCAGGTTGAACGACGTTGGCACCGCGGGGGGCATGGAGGGTCCTTTCCGGACACCGGCCAAGATAGCCAGCGCGAACCAACCAGGACCTCCCCTCCCTTCGGAATGGAAGCCGGTATCGTCTCGCCCGCATCGATTCACCCATGACCGGAGGTCCGGACGATGACCCAGATCACAGACGTCGAGACCTTTGTGGTCGGCGTTCCCCCGCCCCACTTTGGTGGGCAGTACTGGGTCTTCGTGAAGCTGGTGACCGACGGTGGGGTGGTCGGCTACGGCGAGGTCTATTCGGTCCCGTTCGAACCGCACCTGGTCGCCCGGATGATCGAGGACGTCTGCGCCCGGCACGTGATCGGATCCGACCCGTTCCACATCGAACGGCTGTGGCGCATCGTGTACTCGAGCGGATACACCCAGCGACCGGACACGTCGATGATGGGCATCCTCAGCGGCATCGAGATGGCCTGCTGGGACATCGTCGGCAAAGAGACCGGCAAGCCCGTCTACGAGCTGCTGGGGGGACGGGTGCACGAGAAACTGCGTTCGTACACCTATCTCTACCCGGAGCCGGACGACACCACCGACGTCTACATGGACGCGGAGCTGGCCGCCCGGCGGGCGGTGGAATACGCCGAGATGGGCTTCAGCGCGGTCAAGTTCGACCCGGTCGCCCCCTACTCGGCGTTCGATCCCCGCCAGCTCTCGCTGGAGGCGCTCGATCGGGCCGAGGACTTCGTCCGCCAGATCCGGGCGGCGGTCGGGCCACGTTGTGACCTGCTCTTCGGCACCCACGGTCAGATGACGCCGGCCGGCGCCATCCGCCTGGCGCAGCGACTCGAGCCATATGACCCGCTGTGGTTGGAGGAGCCGGTGCCGCCGGAGAAACCCGAGGAGATGGCGCTGGTGGCCCGGAGCACCAGCATCCCCATCGCCACCGGGGAGCGCCTCACCACCAAGTACGAGTTCTCCCGGATCCTGGAGACACGAGCCGCCGCCATCCTGCAGATGGCGCTGGGACGGGTGGGCGGACTGCTGGAAGGCAAGAAGATCGCCGGCATGGCCGAAGCGTTCTACGTACAGATCGCCCCCCATCTCTACTGCGGGCCGATCGCCGCCGCCGCCGACATCCAGCTCAGCACCTGCACACCCAACTTCCTGATCCAGGAGAGCATCCAGACCTGGGGGGGCTTCCACGCCGAAGTGGTCAAACGACCGATCGAATGGCACGACGGCTTCATCATCCCTCCCACCGCCCCCGGCCTGGGTATCGAACTCGACGAGGCGGTGGCGGCAGCCCACCCGTACACCGGGACCCGGCTTCATCTCGAAATGACCAACCAACCGATCCTCGACTGACAAGGCGGCTCATGCAACGGTACGGATTCATCGGACTCGGGAACCTGGGGCTCCACCTCGCCTCCAGCCTCGTCGATCACGGCTTCGAGGTGACCGTTCACGACCTCGCCCCCGACGCTGCCACTCCTCTCCTCGCCCGGGGCGCCCGCTGGGCGGATTCGCCGATGGAGACTGCCTTGGCGAGCGACGCCGTGTTCACCTGTCTGCCCTCCCCGCGGGCAGTGGAGGCGGTGGTCACGGGCGACAACGGTCTGCTGGCGGGGATGCAACCAGGCTCCACCTGGATCGACATGAGCACCAACGATCTCCATGTGCTCCAGCGACTGGCGGCGGTGGCGGCCACCAGAGGGGTGTCCTGTCTGGAGGCGCCGGTCACGGGCGGAGTCCACAAGGCGGCTGCCGGCGAGATCACCGTGATCGTGGGCGGCGACGAGGAGGTCTTCAACCGCCACCTCCCCGCCTTCGAAGCGATGGGTGAGCCGGTGTTCTACCTGGGTGAGCTGGGCCAGGCTTCGATCATCAAGGTGATCACGAACATGCTCGCCTTCATCCACCTGGTCGCCGCCGGAGAGGCGTTGATGCTCGCCAAACGAGGTGGGATCGACCTCACCACCGCCTTCGAAGTGATCAAGGCGAGCTCCGGAAACAGTTTCGTCCACGAGACGGAGAGCCAGGTCATCCTCAACGGAAGCTACAACATCGGCTTCACCATGGACCTGGCCTGCAAGGACCTGGGCTTTGCCCATCAACTCGGGGAGGAGTTCGGTGTTCCTCTCGAACTGGCGGGCCTGGTGGAGCGGACATTCGAGCAGGCAAGGGCCCGTTACGGGGGATCGGCCTGGTCGCCGATGGTGGTCAAACTGCTGGAGGACGCCCTCGACACCGAGTTGCGCGCCCCCGGGTTCCCCGAAGTGCTCACATGAGCTCGCCCCGTCAGATCCGGGCCGCCGTCTCGCCGGCGGTGGAACGGCCGCTGTCGATCGAGACCCTGACCCTCGACCCACCCCAGGCGGGTGAGGTGCGGCTGGAGGTGGCGGCGGCCGCCATCTGCCACAGCGACGTGTTCTTCATCGATGGCGCCTGGGGAGAACAACCGGCCACCGTGTACGGACACGAGGTAGCGGGCAGGGTGGTGGAGACGGGCGATGGAGTCGACTCGGTCGCTCCGGGGGATCACGCCATCGTCACGCTGATCCGGGCCTGTGGCACCTGCCACTTCTGCCTGGCGGGGCAGCCGGCCATCTGCCCGACCCACTTCCCGATCGACGAGACTTCACGGCTCCACACATCCTCCGGGGAGCCCGTCGCCCAGGGTCTCGACACCGCCGGCTTCGCCGAGCAGGTCGTCGTCCATCAGTCGCAGGTGGTCAAGGTGCCGACCGAGATCGGGTTCGAGCAGGCGGCGCTGCTCGCCTGCGGCGTGTTGACCGGGTGGGGGGCGGTGACCCGCAGCGCGGTGGTCCCTCCCGGGTCGTCGGTGGCGGTCATCGGGATCGGCGGTGTCGGACTCAACACCATCCAGGGAGCGGCACTCTCGAACGCGGAGGTGGTGGTGGCCGTCGATCTGTCGCCCGCCAAGCTGGAGGTCGCCAAGATGTTCGGGGCCGATGCGGGCGCCCTCCCGCACGACGCCGGCCGGGTGGTGGCCGAGGTGACCGAGGGACGCGGGGTCGACTTCGTGTTCGTGACCGCCGGGAGCGGCAAGGCGATCGACCTGGGAATGGAGCTGATGCGCAGGGGCGGGGCGCTGGTGGTGGTGGGGATGCCACCGAACGGGGTGGCCACCACCCTGGAGCTCGGCTACCTGGCCGGGGCCGGCCAACGGATCATCGGCTCGAAGATGGGCTCGGGCCGGCCGCAGGTCGATGTGCCCGAGCTCGTCGACCTGTATCTGACAGGTCGACTCCGGCTCGACGAGTTGATCACCGGCCGCTATCCGCTCGAACGCATCAACGAGGCGATCGATCCGGTGCGGCGCGGAGAGGCGATCCGAAACATCATCGTGTTCTGATCAGATCTGCCAGGAAGCGACCGTCCCGTCGAGGCCCTCCAACCCCGGCTCGTCTCCGATGCCGAGTTCGTCGGCGTAGATGAAGGCCAGCACGGCCAGGACGATGGCGATGAGAAGCCCGATCAGCCATTCCGGAGGTCGTCTGCGCTCGGACATCGCCTCACGCTACCCGCCTCGCCGGCCGGGGCCGGGAGCCGCCGGTCACACAAACGGCCGCTTCCCGGCTAGAAAGCGTTGATGCAACCGCCCCGCGCCCGCCGCCTCCCAACCGAACGCCTCCTTCACGGGGAGACGTCGGTCGACGACTTCGCCTGGCTGCGTGACCGCGCCGACCCCGAGACGATCCCCTATCTGGAGGCGGAGAATGACTTCACGACCCACGAGACGGCCCACCTCGAGGCCCTCCGCCAGACGATCTTCGACGAGATCAAGACTCGAACCCAGGAGACCGATCTGTCCGCCCCCTCCCGCAAGGGGGACTGGTGGTACGCAGCCCGGACCGAGGAGGGCAAGCAGTATCCGATCATGGTGAGGATGGCCGGGACTCCCGACGGGCCCGAGCAGGTCCTACTCGACCTCAACCTCCTGGCCGAAGGCCACGAGTACCTGCAACTCGGCGTGTTCGCCATCTCCCCCGATCACCGGCTGCTCGCCTATTCCACCGACACCGACGGATCCGA
>DAIOGO010000027.1:20659-22515 GCA_036745195.1 Actinomycetota bacterium
GGCCGTCAACGGCAAGTTGCTGTCGATCGCCGTCGACGACCCCGAGGACGTGGTGGAGTTGATCGCCCACGACGAGTCCACCAAGGTCTCGAGTGTCCTCCCGCTCACGGATCACCTGGTCGTGTTCGGGCGCAAGAACGCCCTCACCTCGATCAGCATCGTCGCCGATGACGGGGACCTGCGCGACCTGGCCTTCGACGAGACCGTCTACTCGGTGGGGCCGGGTCGCAACCTGGAATACGACACCGGCATCCTCCGGATCACCTACCAGTCCCTCGTCACCCCCGCCCGGGTGATCGACATCGACCTGGAGTCGGGGACGAGAACGGTCGTGAAGGAAACCCCGGTTCTCGGAGGTTTCGATCCGCAGGACTACGAGTCGTGGCGGGAGTGGGCGACTGGGGGCGACGGGGCCCTTATTCCGCTGTCGCTGGTACGTCGCAAGGGCGTTGCCGGCGCCGGGCCTGCGCTGCTCTACGGCTACGGCTCGTACGAGATCCCGGTCGACCCCTGGTTCTCGATCGCCCGGTTGTCGCTGCTCGATCGCGGGGTCCTCGTGGCGCTCGCCCACGTTCGGGGGGGAGGAGAGCTGGGCAAACCCTGGTACGAAGCGGGCAAGCTCTCTCGCAAACAGAACACCTTCTCCGACTTCATCTCCTGCGCCGACCACCTCATCGCCGCCGGCTACACCACCCCCGACCATCTCGCCGCCCGGGGCGGGTCGGCGGGAGGCCTGCTGATGGGGGCCGTCGCCAACCAGGCGCCCGATCGATTCGCCGCCATCGTGGCGGAGGTCCCCTTCGTCGACGTCGTCACCACCATGCTCGACGAGACGCTGCCGCTGACGGTCATCGAGTGGGAGGAGTGGGGGAACCCCCGACAACCGGAGGACTTCGGTTGGATGCGGGCCTACTCGCCTTACGACAACGCCGGTCCGATCGACTACCCGGCGATGCTGGTGACGGCCGGGCTCAACGACCCCCGGGTGGCGTTCTGGGAGCCGGCCAAGTGGGTGGCAAAGATGCGCGTGACGGGCAGACACCGCGGGCCCCTGCTCCTCAAGACCGAGATGGGGGCCGGCCACGCCGGGCCTTCCGGACGCTACGGGGTGTGGAAAGACGAGGCCTTCGTGCTGGCATTCGTCCTCGACCGGATCGCCCCCGAGGTGGCCGGCGGGAGATAGCCTGGACGGATGACGGGACAGGCATCACATCGCTGGGTGGGCTGGGTCACGATCGGCCTCTATCTCCTGATCGGGATCTTCCCCTACCTCTCATCGGGCCTGCTCGCCCCGCTCTACGGAGTGATCATCCTCCTGGTGTGCTGGGGCATCGGGTTCGTGATCACCTGGAGGCTGGCCCGGAGGCGGCCAGTGCTGTCACTGGTGGCGATCCCGCTGGCCCTTGCCTTCTGGTGGGCCTTCATCACCGCCGGCGAACTCGTCCTCGGCTGGACCGCCTGAACCGATCAGAACCGTCGGGACCGAAGCACCGGGATCAGCCACCGATCAGCCAGCCCGCCAGGACCTCGGCACAGAGGGCGACTTCATCGATCCGGACATGTTCGTCGGCCGAATGGGCGACCCGGATGTCCCCGGGACCGTACATGACGGTGGGGATACCCCCCTGGTTGATCAGCAGACGCATGTCGGCTCCGTAGGGAACCCCGACCAGTTCCGGCCCGCTCCCCACCCTCCGGTGATGGGCCGCGCCCAGAGAGGATGGCAGCGGGTGATCAGCGGCCACCGATGACGAGTCGAAGCGGCCGCCCCACACCTCGAGGTCGACCGGAAACTGCACCAGCCACTCGTCCGCCATCCAGGCAGCTGTGACGACGGCCTGCAGGTCTTCGGCGGC
>DAIOGO010000028.1:0-22280 GCA_036745195.1 Actinomycetota bacterium
CGCCTCCATCGACCATGGGCGCCTCGGGCGTCTGCACATCCTCGAGGTGCAGCGTCTGATCCGGTTCATGCCCAAGGTGGTGATGGCCGTGGTGCCTGGTTGGGCGGTGGGTGGGGGTCACTCGCTTCACGTGGTGTGTGATCTCACCCTGGCCTGTGCCGAACACGCCGTCTTCAAACAGACCGACGCCGACGTCGCCAGTTTCGACGCCGGGTACGGGTCGGCCTATCTGACGAGGATGGTGGGACAGAAGCGGGCCAGGGAGATCTTCTTCCTGGGGCGCGACTACTCGGCCGAACAGGCCGTCGAGATGGGCATGTGCAATGCGGCGGTGCCTCACGAGGAGTTGGAGCGCACAGCCCTGGAATGGGCGGACACGATCACCGCCAAGTCGCCGATGTCCCAGCGGATGCTCAAGTTCGCCTTCAACCTGGTGGATGACGGCCTGGTCGGCCAGCAACTCTTCGCCGGGGAGGCGACTCGTCTCGGCTACATGACCGACGAGGCGGCGGAAGGACGCGACGCCTTCCTGGAGAAGCGCGACCCGGACTTCGACGACTTCCCGTGGGCGTACTGACGGGCGTGTATCCCTGAACCCTGGGTTCGCAGCAACACGCCGTCAGCCGACCAGGAAGCGCCCGAGGGCCACCGATCCGAGCGAGGTGAGCACCGAAAGGTACGACAACCCGGTGGCCGCCATGACCCCCTCGTACCCCTTCTCACCGAGCGAGAACCAGACGCCGACCATCATGAGGATGCTCATGGCCGCCAGCAAGCCGTAGGCCACCACCACGAACCCGCCCTGGGCGAGTCCTCCGAGAGCAATGACCAGCAACGCGTCGGTGGCGAGACCGGCGATGCCGGCCGCGTCCAACCGGCGCAAGGCCCAACGAGGAAGTTGCGGGTCGATGAGATACCAGTGACCAAGCAGCATCTCGCCGGTGGTTCCCCCCAGCACCACCGCCCCGGTGACCACCAACAGCGGGTTGGCGTCGAGACCGGCCGCCACCAGGAACCCGACCCCGGACAGCCCGAACAAGACCGCCGACCCCGCCGGCCGCCCTCTGGCAACCAGGGCGGCTACCACCAACAGGATCAGTGCCACCACCGCGGCGGGGCCCAACACCGAGGTGAAGGCACCCGCCAGGAAGGAGGTGCCGGCCGCGATCCACAGAAACCCGGGACGAGCCACCTTCCACACGGCGACGGCCGCCGTGGCCAGGGCCAGGCCACCCGCCCACATCGCCAGCAGCACGGCCGGGGAGATCGAGAGTTCGACTGGCATCGAGCGGCAGGATAGGTGCGAGTCGCCGGGCGCCGATCACCAGGGTCGCGCTTGGTTTACGCTCTCCACCATGAGCCGGATTCGTCTGTGGTGGCTGGCGGCCCGGCCCCGAACCCTTCCTGCCGCCATCGCGCCGGTACTGGTCGGAAGCGGACTGGCCTCCCACGACGGGGTCTTTCGTACCGATGCGGCGCTGGCGGCCATGATTGGTGCGGTGGCGATCCAGGTGGCGGCCAACTTCGCCAACGACGCCTCCGACGCCGCCCGGGGGGCCGACACCAGTGCCAGGATCGGGCCGCGAAGGATGGTGGCGAGCGGAGACGTCGGGGCCCGGGCGATGTGGACCGCAGTTGTGATCACCCTGGCCGTGGCGCTGGCGGCCGGCGTTTACCTGATCGTGATCGCCGGGTGGGTGGTGGCGGCGATCGGCGCCGCCTCGGTGCTGGCGATGCTCACCTACGTCGGCGGACCCGTCCCGTATGGGTATCGAGGTCTGGGTGAGGCGTTCGTGTTCGTCTTCTTCGGTCTGGTGGCGACGGTGGGAACACGATATGTCCACGGACAGTCGGCCCCGGCGGCAGCGTGGTGGTTGGGAACGACGATGGGGGCGCTGGCGGCGGCGATCCTGGTGGCGAACAACCTCCGCGACATCGAAACCGATGCCGCCGCCGGGAAACGAACCCTGGCGGTGATGCTGGGGCGGGAGCGAACCCGAGCGCTCTACGCAAGCCTTCTGATCGGGAGTTTCGCCGTCCTGCTGGTGGGGGCTGTCACATCCGTCACGCCTCCCTTGACCGGATTGGCGATCACCCTGTTCTTTCTCACCGGTCCGCTGATCGGGGCCGTTCGCACCCGAACCGACGGTCCCGGCCTGATCGGGGTACTGGCCGGCACCGCCCGACTGCAGTTCCTGGTGGCGGTGGTCGTTGCGGTGTCTGCGGCGGTCTCTGCCCAGTAGCACCGCCGGGTCTAGTTCTTCCTGGCCAGGGGTCGTGGTGACACCTGCTGATGGTGGGTGTCCACCGAGACCGGGTTGCGAGCTTCAGTCCTTGCCCTCGGATGGACTTCGTGGTCGGGGGTCGCTTCTGTTCTCTCCTCTCGGGAGGCCCCGCGTTGGGGGTTGCCGGGGGTCATCCCCCTGCAATCCACCGTGTCGCGAGTCGCGAGCTTCTCCTCGGGACGACCCTCGTTGGGTGGGCCGGGGTTCTGTTTCCTCCCCTCGGGAGGCCCGCCAGGGCCGAGTGTTGGGGGAGGTGGCGCCAAGCCCGACTGTTGGGGGATGCCGGGGGGTCATCCCCCTGCAATCAGCACAGTCGGACCGTGCCCCCCTCCCCCCTTCGGGGTACTCCCCCCTGCGGGGGGAGAGACAAAACCGACCAGTCGCCTGAGCCGGCCGTCTTGTTTCCTCCCCTCGGGAGGCCCGCCAGGGCCGAGTGTTGGGGGAGGTGGATCCGGCCGCCAGGCCGGAGACGGAGGGGGCAATGGGCGACGGGGCTCCGACGCGGCATTGGGGGGTGCCGGGGGGTCAGCCCCCTGCAGTCAACAGGTACACCTAGACGGCGTATCGCTCGATAGCCTCGGCGACGACCCCCGGGGTCGACATCGGGAGGAAGTGGTCACCTCCGGGCACGATTTGCAGCGACGCGTTGGGAAAACACCCGGTGAGATGTTCGGCCCATTCGCCCGGGAAGGTGTCCATCGCCTCGCCAAACAGCAGCGTGACCGGAATCTCGACCTCGCCGAGCCGATCGAGCAGCGCCGCCCCACCGGCGGCGGTGAACACCTCGGCCTCGAATTCCGGGGAACAGGCGAGTTCGAGCGTTCCGTCATCCCGCTCCCGGAAGCCACCGTCGACGTATCCCTCGAAGGCTGCCTGCTGCCAATGATCGAACGGGGGCCTGCCTCGAAAGTTCGCTCGCACCTCGGACCGATCGGCAAAGGTCCGGCGACGCTTGCGAGCGAGTTCGGCCAGTCGGTGTACCGCCCTCCGGTGCGGCGGGGGCGGAATGATGGGCTCAACGAGCACCAACCCGGCAAACCGGCCGGGATCGAGGATGTGGGCCATCACCAGTGCCGCCCCACCCATCGAGTGGCCGACCCCGATGGCGCCCTCGACGGAAACGCTGTCACGCACCGCCCCGGCGTCGCCTGCCATGTCCCACCAGGAAACGGGGATCGATCCCCCGCCCGAGGCGCCGTGGCCGCGGAAGTCCCAGGAGGTGGCGGACCCGACGACTTCCGCCACCTCGCCGATCACCGCGTCCCAGGTTCCGGCGCAGAACCCGGTGGCATGCGCCAGGAACAGATGCCGCCCTCTGCCGGTCAGGCGGTGATCGGTGATAGCCAACCGGACGCCGTCGGCGCTCCAAACGGTTCGGGTGACCCGACTCTCAGTTCCCGGCGTGATGATCGATGCCCTCGAAGGCGCGGATGAACGCCTTGATCTCGCCGATCGTCCCGTCGTTCAACTCGTCGAAGTAGAAGACCCTCGTCCAGGCCACGGCCGCCGCCCGATACCGGGTTCCGCTCTTGTCGGCGATCTCCCCCTCGAACGGAGTCACCAGCAGGTTGCCTCGTTCCTCGGCGTAGATGTCGGCAAGGCCTTGTGCCAGGTCCGGACAGCCATCCGGGCAGTTGTAGGCCAGGACCACACCCCGATCTTCCAGGTTGTGAATGAACAACTCATTGGGAACCGGTGTCTCGTGGACCTCCCACCCCGCCAGGCTCCCGAAGTGGGGCCCGCTCGAGCCGGGCTTCGAGTTGTACGGCTCGTGAGGTTCGTCGATCGAGGTGAGGTGGGCATTGCCCATCGACACATACTCTTCACCGGGAAGGGGAGGATCCAACATCACCAGGGCGGTTCCTCCCGCCACCACCGCCAGGCCGATCAATCCGGGGACCAGCGCCTTGCGCCAGCCGGGAGGACCGGGCTGTTCGGGCTCTGATCTGGTCTTGGTGGTGGGTGCTCCGGTACGTGCCATATGAAGGTCTCTCGTTTTTCTCGGGAGCAAAGCAGATTAGTGGAGCGGGAGAGGAAGAAGGAAGAACGAACAACGAAGAACGAACAACGAAGAACGAAGAACGAAAAAGGAAAAGGTGCAGGGTGCAGGGTGCAGGTGGGAAGTTCGGAGTTCTTAGGTTTGAAGACGTTCAACTGGGCGATTGGAGGGGGCCGTGCCCTTTCCCGGATTCGCCGCGCATCCCCAACAATCTCGCTCGCGCCGGTCGGACCAGAGGTCGAGGCAGCGGGCGGTCAGACGGGGGAGCCGCCTTCCCACTCCTCCGGCGGGTATTCCTCGTGGGCTCGTTCATCGAGGCGGGCCATGTAGGCGGCCGCCTGGGAACGGTTCTGCATCCCCAGTTTGGCGAGGAGGTTGGACACGTAGTTCTTCACGGTCTTCTCGGCCAGGAACATCTCCTCGGCGATCTGACGATTGGTCAGACCATCGGCGATGTGACCGAGGATGGCGCGTTCTTGGGGCGACAGATTGGCGAGCAGCGGGTCGTCCGGTTCTTCCCCCCGCAGTTTTCGGAACAACTTCTCGGTCATGGTCGGGTCGAGCAGCGATTCGCCCCGCCCGACCTTGAGGATGTTCGCAACGAGTTCGGAACCCTGGATTCGCTTGAGGACGTACCCCGACGCCCCGGCAACGATCGAAGCCAGCAGTGCCTCCTCGTCGGCAAAGGAAGTCAACATGAGCACCCGGACCGCCGGGAAGCGGGCCCTGATCTCCCGGCAGGCCTCCACTCCCGATCCATCCGGGAGCCTGACATCGAGCACGACCACCTCGGGGTCGTCGAATCCAACCCGGCGCACCGCCTCGGCGACGGTGGCGGCCTCTCCCACCACCTGGATCTCACCGGACGACTCGATGAGCGCCTTCACGCCTTTGCGCACCACTTCGTGATCGTCGACCAGCAACACCCGCATCAGACAGAGGGTACCGGGACTTGACGCACTTGTGATACCGGCGGCGGCGGTGGCCCGATCGAGCCACCGATCAACCTCGGGTAGCCTCTTGCCTCGATGGAACTCGACGCCCACCAATTGCGAGCCCTGGTCAAGGCGGCCGCCGCCGTGGCGGAGGCCGTCGACCTCCATCAGGTGCTGAAGACCGCCGTGGAGATGGCCCGGCAGAGCACCGGAGCGAGATACGCCGCCCTCGGCGTGCGCAACGAGCACGGCACCCTTGGGGAATTCATCCACGTCGGCATGACACCCGACCTGGCCGAGAAGGTCGGACAGCTTCCCATCGGTCGCGGATTGCTCGGCCGGCTGTTGACCCACCCTGAACCACTGCGGGTCGACGACCTCCCTGCCCACGAGGACTTTGCCGGCTTCCCGCCCGACCACCCGCCGATGGAGAACTTCCTCGGCGTCCCGATCGCGGCCGGGTCGACGATCTTCGGCAACTTCTACCTGACGGAGAAGCCGGGTGGTTTCACCGAAGCCGACGAGATGATGGTGGAGGCACTCGCCGCCGTGGTGGGATCGGCCGTGTCGGCGGCGCAGCTCAACCTCCGGATTCGACGAATGGCACTGGTCGAGGATCGAGAGCGCATCGCCCGCGATCTCCACGACGCAGTCATCCAGGAACTGTTCGCGGTCGGCCTCGGTCTGCAATCCCTGGCCGTCTCCCTCGGGGAGGGACCCACCACGGAACGGCTTGAGCAGGCCATCGGCGGCATCGATGATGCGATCGACGCCCTGCGCGGGTTCATTTTCGACCTCCGCTCTGTGGGGGTCACGGTGATCGACCCCGAACGGGCGGTGAGGCGCCTGGTGGCGCGCCTGGTGGCGAATCGACCGGTCGATACCGAGGTGGTGGTGGCCGGGGTGGACCCGGCCCAGGCCGACGTCTTCGACGACGCCCTTCAGGTCGTACGCGAATCGGTCAGCAATGCCGTGCGGCATGCCGGAGCAAAGCGGCTCACGGTCTCGGTTCTCGGATCGGTCGATGGCATCACCGTCGAGGTCACCGATGATGGCCGCGGGTTCGACCCGCTCACCGTGAAACGGGGTTTGGGGCTCGACAACCTCACGGCCCGGGTCCGGGTCAGAGGTGGCAACATCGAGATCGACGCCCGGAATGGGACCTCGGTGTCGGCGTTCCTGCCGGCCTGAGCCTCAACCGTCCTCGGCCACGAAGCTATCGACTGTCGTGTCCGACCGCACCGCCTCGGCCAGTCTCTGCAGGAACGATCGGACGGTGGACTCGGCGATCCGGTGGAGTGCGAGGCGATCCAGCACCCTCCCGAACCCATCGAGGGGGGCGTCGTACGAACCACGGAACCGCACCTGGCTCCCGCCGGTGGGAAGGGGGGCCACCACCAACTCGGCCATCATGTGGGGGAAGAACGCAGCGGCATTCGACGCCTCCCACTCGATGGGGATGGTGGCGGTTTCCATCCCCCGCAATGTTGGGCCGATCCTCATCTCGACGGTGGTGGCCATCGACGGCCCCGGCCCCACCGCCAGTCGCTCCCCCCTGCGATAGGCGGCAGCCGCCCACACACCCATCTCGCCAGGTTCCTGGTCGAGCAGGCCGATCACCTGCTCGAAGGGCACATCCACCTCGACGAAGTCCTGGATCAACATCAGATCGGCACACCTGTCAATGGCTCGAGGCTGAGGGCGATCTGGTCCAGACGCCTATCGACGTCCTCGAGGTACCGATCGAGGGAGGAGGCGGCAACACCGTGAAGAAGGGTGTGGTCGGCGATCCATCCGAGCGGCCCGGCGGGCACCGTGTACTCCCCGTCCACCGCGATCTCCACGCCGTTTGCCACCGGCCGGATCTCTATCTCTGCATCGAGTCTGGGAAACCACCGGGAATCCGGATCGGAATGGATCTCGAGGGGAATGGTCAGAACCCTCATCACCCCGGCCGGTTTGCCCAAGATGCATCGAACGGTATGACCGACCTCGACGCCACCGATCTCAGCCCGAATGTGATCCGTGCAGAACACCCGTTCCAGGTCGGTGGTCAGGACCCCCAACAGGGCGTCGAACGACCACCCCTTGACGATGCGTGCCCGCTGAACCCTCACCATGTTCAATCTCCCATGATCGCCCACATCAGGTCCTTGATCGACACCATGCCCAGGAGAACACCGTCTTCGACGACCGGCAGATGGCGGTACCCGGTGGCAAGCATCCAACGGGCGGCCTCGAGCGGATCGACGTCTGGCGCCAGGTCATCGGGATCCGGAGTCATGAAGGTCGAGACCGGCTCCCGTGCGAGCTCGGCCCCTTCGGCGACCGCTCTCACCAGATCACGCTCGGTGAAGATCCCCACCAGCCTGCCGTTCTCGACCACGCCCAGAGCTCCGATCCCCTGCTGGTGGAGGGTTCGGGCCGCCGTCGCAAGGTCCAATTCTGGACCGCAAACCCTCGCCTCCCCCGACAACAGATCACGGATCTCCACTGCCCCGATCATGATGTCCTCGTCCATTGCGCTCTCCTGTGCCGTCTCATTGGCATCATGGCGCAAGGCCGGGAAGTTGGTCAGGTGGTGTTAGACCACTCAGGCGGGACTTTTGTCACATTGTCCCGTGATCACAGCTCCGTGGGGACGGCCTCCCCGGCCGCCCAACCGTCGAGGTTGGCGGCGGTGACCCGGGCGATCTGTTCCAGAGCGTCGACGGTGAAGAACGCCTGATGACCGGTGACGAGCACATTCGGGAAGGTGAGCAGCCGGGAGAAGACGTCATCCTGGATCACTGCCTCGGACTGATCCTCGAAGAAGAGCTCTGCCTCCTCCTCGTACACGTCGAGCCCGAGGTGACCCACCGTTCCATCCTTGAGCGCCTCGACCACCGCCGCAGTGTCCACCAGGCCGCCCCGGCTGGTGTTCACGAGCATCACCCCCTTCTTGACCCGGCTCAAGGCGGCCACGTCGATCAGGTGGTGGGTGTCCGCCGTCAGCGGGCAGTGCAGCGTGATGATGTCGGACTCGGTGAGCAATCGATCGAGATCGACGTACTCCACCCCCAGTTCCAGGCAGACCGGGTTCTCGACCCGATCGTGTGCCACCACCCTGCAACCGAAGCCGGCGAGGATCCGGCACACCACCGCCCCGATGGTGCCGGTCCCGACCACGCCGACCGTGCGCCCGTGCAGGTCGAAGCCGAGGAGACCGTCGAGGGAGAAGTTGCCCTCCCGGACCCGGGCATAAGCGCGATGGATCTTGCGATCCAGCGCCAGGATCAGGCCGATCGTGTGCTCGGCGACTGCGTAGGGCGAGTACCCGGGAACCCGGGCAACCCGCAGCCCCAACCGCCGGGCGGCGTCGAGATCGACATGGTTGTACCCGGTGGAGCGAAGGGCCAGGAAACGGACCCCCACGGCGCTCAGCGCCTCCAGCGTGGCCTGCGACCCATCGTCGCTGACGAAGAGGGACGCCACCTCGCAACCATTCGCCAGCCCGGCTGATCTCCGATCCAGGTGGGTATCCAGGAAGACCAGCTCATGCCGGGTTCCGACGGCCGGCGTCAGATAGGTGATGTCGTGTCGTTTGGCGCTGAAGACGGCGACCTTCATCCAGTACTCCCTCGGGTGACGAGCAGACGGTACAACCTCGATCAAGGGTCTTTCGACTCTTGCCGACCGGCGGGCCGATGGTCAGAGTCGCAGATGGGAAAGGAGCACTGGTATGGCGGTCGTCGTCGGAGTGGACGGCTCGGAACTGTCGATGCAAGCTGTGGCGCGAGCCGCGGCCATCGCCACCGACCGGCACACCGAACTCCACGTCGTACATGTGTTCCACCCTCCCGTCCTCCCCTATCTGGGAGCACCGGTCGACATGGGCTCGATCGCCAACGCCCAACGTAAGGCGATCTGGGACTCGCTCGAGCCGATGCTGTCCCGACTGGGGGAACGGGTGGTGAAGGTCGACCTCGAAGGGTATCCCCCCGACACCCTGGTCGACTACGTGAAGAACATCGGAGCAGATCTCCTGGTGGTCGGATCCAGGGGCAGGGGCGAATTGGCGGCCCTGATCCTCGGTTCGACCAGCCACCGGGCGATCCACCTCGCTCCCTGTGATGTGCTGGTGGTCAAACCGTCGCACGCCTGACCGTCTCCACGCCACCAGCACTGAGGGGCGGTCCCATCGGGACCGCCCCTCAGCCTTTTCCTGCCACTCAGGAAATCACGCAGCTTCGTTGACGATGATGGCC
This sequence comes from Actinomycetota bacterium, assembly GCA_036745195.1. GTDB lineage: Bacteria > Actinomycetota > Acidimicrobiia > Spongiisociales > ZC4RG35 > JBFHRE01. The sequence goes on from DAIOGO010000028.1 coordinate 9,467, forward strand.
GTCACCATCCCGAACATGCCTTCCTCCCGCTCGACGTGGTTGAGGACGTGGCAGTGCCACACCCAGGCGCCGGGATCATCGGCATGGGTCAGCACCGTATAGCGCTCGCCGGGCGCCACGTTGAGCGTGTCGATCCAATAGGGCGATTCGAGTGGGATCCCGTCCTTGGCGATCACCAGGCCGTTGAACTGGTGTTGATGCATCGGGTGGATCTGGAGACCCTCGTTGAAGTAGTGGACGAGGAACCAGTCACCCTCATTGAGCACATACGGCTCGGTGGCGGGGAACGACTTGCCGTTCAACGAGAACCCGATCACCCCGGCGTCGTTGAGGACCATCGGGATCTCGGCGGCGATGTCGAGGGTTTCCGGAATCGCCACCCCGCTGATCGTCCGGCCGAGCGGAAGGGGAACGTCGCCGACCATGAAGGTCCCGAACAATCCGTTGGGCACCTGCATCTGGGCGTGGTGGTGGGCGTGGTACATGGCGACAGCCACCGCGTCCGTGACGAACGAGTATTCGAATGTCTCGCCCGGCTTGATCAAGGGTTGCGTGAGGGGGGCCACTCCGTCCATGGCGTTCGACAGGCCGGGGACCCCGTGCATGTGGAGGTCGGTCCCCATCGGGAGGTCGTTGGTCAAGCGCACCTTGACGCTCTCGCCGACTCCCACCTTGATCATGGGCCCAGGCACCATACCGTTGTAGGCCCACGCCTTCACGATCTGACCGGGCGCCACTTCCCAGTCGACGATCGACGCGGTCAGTTCGAACACCTTGGTCCCATCGGCCTCGATGGTCGGCTCGAGCGGCACGTTTCCCCTGCCTTCGGTTTCGGCCGGGAACGCCAGGATCGAATCGGTCATCGCCTGATCAAGGGCGGCGTAGTCGACCTCCTCACCACCATGGGCCATGGTCGTCTCGGTGGCACCATCCTCGGCGACCACCAGCGTGGCCACCATCCCCGCCTCCTTGTGGCCGGGAATGGCACAGATCAGCTCATAGGTTCCGGCGGCGAGTTCCCCCGCTTCCCAGGTGCCCGAGGCTCCACCGTTGATGTCCTCGGACTGCCCGTCCCCGGTGATGGCCAGGTTGTGGACCACTGCTCCCTCATTCATCAGTTCGAAGGTCACATTGCCCGGCTTGATCGCGAGGTCGCCCTCGATCTTGAACTCGGACAACGTGATGGTGGCCGTCACATCAGCGGTTTCACCGCCGGGCGTCTCACCACCGTCATCCTCGCCCGCAGCCACCACCGTATCGGGTCGGGTGGCCATCGCCACCACCGCGAGGGCGGCGATCAGGACGCCCATCAGGGCGAGCAGGGCGAGAAACCCGTCGAACAATCGGCCTTGGCCTTTCATGTACCAATCTCCTTTGTGGCAGTTGCGGCAGGTTGGACGGTCGACGCCCCTCCCTTGGTCCCGGGCGGGTCCCGACCGTCGGGACCAAGGTCCCTATTCTCGATCACCCGAACCGGTCTTCAGCGATCCAAAGGGACCTCTGGCCCTGCGAGTGCCGGTCCGGCACAGGCGAGAATCGGGCAAGCGACGGAAGGATACAGGTGACTCCGGTGCCAGCAATGCCAACCGACCACGCCGGAATGGAAGTGATGACCCGGGCCGAGTGTGACCACATGTTGGCAACCACTCCGGTCGGCAGGGTTGCCTTCCGGTCCGACGGAGAGATCCAGGTACTTCCAGTCAATTTCGCCTGGGTCGACGGGACGATCGTGTTCCGCACGGCGGCAGGCGCCAAGCTGGAGGCGGCGGCCCGCCTCGAACCATTTGCCTTCGAAATCGACGGCTGGGATGCCGCCACCCACACGGGTTGGTCGGTACTCGTCAAGGGCACCTCGATGGAGGTGCTCGACGACGGCGCCCTCTCCGCCCTGGCACTCACTCACCTCCGTCCCTGGTCGGGTGCAGTCGACAAGCGCCGGTGGGTGCGAATAAGACCGGACGAGATCACCGGCCGAAAGATCGTCTGATGTTCCGACGGTTGCCGGCCCGAAACCCGGCAACGACCTCGTATGTTCCGTGAAACGTGGAGGAAGCGACAATGACATGGGTATCCGACTTCGCCCAAGGATCGGGCAGCCAGCGAGAATTGCTCGGCGGCAAGGGCGCCTTCCTGGCCGAGATGACCAGGATGGGTCTCACCGTCCCCCCGGGATTCACGGTGACGACCGATGCCTGTCGTCATGTCATGGAACACGGCGAGGTGCCCGACGGGATGTGGGAAGAGGTCGACGCCGCTCTCGGCCGTCTCGAGCAGATGACGGGACGCAGTTTCGGCTCGGGACCTGAGCCCCTGCTGCTGTCGGTTCGGTCCGGCGCCAAGTTCTCGATGCCCGGGATGATGGACACCGTGCTCAACCTGGGCATGAACGACACCGTGCTCGAGGCGCTGATCGACTGGAGCGGAGACGAGGCGTTTGCCCGGGACTGTCAACGGCGCTTCCAACAGATGTTCGCCCATGTGGTGTTGGGAGCCGACGAGGCTCCGTTCGAAGAGGTACTGACGGATCTCCGGGCCAAACGCCAGGTCACGGACGATTCCGAGTTGACCGCCGCCGACCTGGCCGAAGCATCGGAACGCTTCGGGAGAGTCATCGCAGAGCGGGGAACCATCATCCCCGACGATCCCCGCCAGCAACTGCGCGACGCCATCGAGGCCGTGTTCCGGTCGTGGAACAACCCCCGGGCCATGCGTTACCGGCGGATCAATCGGATACCCGACTCGCTCGGAACTGCCGCCAACATCCAGATGATGGTGTTCGGGGACCTGGGTGAGGACTCGGGGACGGGCGTCTGTTTCACTCGCGACCCCTCCACCGGCGAGAAGGTCCCCTTTGGCGACTACCTCCCCCGGGCGCAGGGCGAAGATGTGGTGGCCGGTATCCGCAACACGCTCACCCTCGACGACCTCGCCGGCATCAACCGGGCGGCCCACGACGAACTGATCGCAGTGATGGACCGCCTCGAGCACCACACCACGGACATGGCCGACATCGAGTTCACCATCGAACGCGGCAAGCTATGGATCCTCCAGACCCGGGCCGGGAAACGCACCGCCGCCGCCGCGGTGAAGATTGCCGTCGATATGGTCGAGGAGGGCCTGATCGACAAGAGCACCGCCGTCCAGCGGGTGGAACCCGGCCAGTTGGAACAACTGGAGCGACCCCGCATCGACCGGGATCACCACAAGGCCCTCGCCTCCGGGGTGGCGGCCTCGCCGGGCGCCGCCCAGGGTGAGGCCATCTTCGACTGCGATCGAGCGGTGGACGCCCGCCGGGAGGGGAGGACCGTGATCCTCATCCGGCCGGAGACCACCCCCGACGACATCCACGGCATGGACGCCGCCGATGGGATCCTCACCGCCCAGGGTGGAAAGACCAGTCACGCCGCGGTGGTGGCCCGGGGCATGGGCAAGCCGGCCGTCACCGGCGTCGGGACGATGCGGGTCGACGGACAGGGGCGACGCGCCGTCTTCGGGACCCTCGAGATCAAGGAGGGTGACCCGATCACCATCGATGGCACCAGCGGGAACGTGTTCGCCGGACTGGTGCCGCTGGTCGAGCCTCGCCCCACCCCCGAACTCATCCACCTGATGGATTGGGCCGACGAGATACGGACGATGGGTGTCAGGGCGAACGCCGACACCCCGGATGACGCGCGTCGGGCGCGTGCCCACGGGGCGGAAGGGATCGGACTGGCGCGTACCGAGCACATGTTCATGGGCAAGCGGCTCGAGATCGTGCAGTCGATCATCCTCGCCGACGACGACGAAGCCCGCGAGGCGGGACTGCTGCGCCTCGAGGCGATGCAGGCGGATGACTTCGAAGGGTTGCTGCGGGAGATGGACGGGCTACCGGTAGTGGTGCGCCTTCTCGACCCGCCGCTCCACGAGTTCTTGCCCTCGATGTTCGAACTCGAGCACCAGATGGTCCAGCGCGCCCGGGATGGTGAATCGACCGAAGACCTGGAAGCACTGGAGAAGAAGGTCAGCCGGTGGGCCGAGGACAACCCGATGCTCGGACTGCGTGGTGTCCGGCTGGGACTGGTCGTCGAGCACCTCTACTCGATGCAGGTCCAGGCCGCCCTCTCCGCCGTCAAGCGCCGACTCGACGCCGGCGGCGACCCGCGTTTGGAACTGATGATCCCGCTGGTCGCTACGACCGAAGAGTTGCGCAGGATGCGAGAGATGATCGAGGCCCAGATCCTCGAGTCCGGGATCACCATCCCGATCCCGGTGGGAACCATGATCGAACTGCCCCGAGCGGCGCTCGTGGCGGGCGATCTGGCGGGCATCGCCGAGTTCTTCTCGTTCGGCACCAACGATCTGACCCAGATGACCTACGGCCTGTCGCGCGACGATGCCGAGCGGCTGTTCCTCGGGCACTACCTCGACGAGGGGATCCTGGCCTCCAATCCCTTCCAGACGATCGATGTCGACGGAGTCGGGCGACTGATCGAACTGGCCGTCAAGGAAGGCAAGGCCGCCAACCCCAATCTCACGCTGGGGGTGTGTGGTGAGCACGGCGGAGATCCGGCTTCGATCGCCTTCTGCCGTCGGGCGGGCCTCGACTACGTCTCCTGTTCCCCACCGCGGGTGCTGGTAGCCCGGCTGGCGGCAGCCCAGGCGGAACTGGCGACCGTCGCCCGAGACGTGTGACCGCTCACCCGGTGAGTCGCCGGGCGATCGTCCACGGGTCGATCTGACGGTCGGTCACCTGGAGGAGCGCCTCCGGAGGGAACGAGGCACCCACCACGTGGTGGGTGATCTCGGCGATCAATGCCCGCCGCAGGATCAGGGCAAGCCTCGATGCCCGGTCCTGATCGAGGTGCGGTCCGAGGTAACGGCGGTGATCGTCGAGAAGGGAAGTGAGTGTCTCGATGCCCTCCCCGCGTCTGGCCGAGACGGTGGCGATGGGCGGTGCCCACGGCTGCGAGCCGCCCATCTCCAGCATCTGCGTGAGATGACCGACGATGTCGTCGGCGCCGGGGAGATCGGCCTTGTTGACGCAAAAGACATCACCTACCTCGAGCAACCCGGCCTTGGCGGCCTGGATGTCGTCGCCCGAGGCGGGGGTCACCACCACCAGGGTGGTGTCCGCCATTTCGGTCACCTCGACCTCGGTCTGACCGACTCCCACCGTCTCGATGAGTACGACATCGAAGCCAACCGAGTCGAGCACCATGAGGACCTTGGCGGTGGCGTCGGCCACCCCGCCCAGGTGGCCCCGGGTGGACATCGAACGCACGAACACCCCCTGATCGGAGACATGTCCCTGCATGCGGACCCGATCACCCAGCAACGCCCCACCGCTGAACGGACTGGAGGGATCGACCACCACCACCCCGACCGAGAGGCCGGCGGCCCGGTAATGGCCGATGAGGAGATCCAGCAAAGTCGACTTGCCGGCGCCGGGCGACCCGGTGACTCCAACCGTCCACGCCCGCCCGGTGTGCGGGAACAGGGAAGCGAGTGCCTGCCGGCCCTGCTCCCGCCCGGTCTCGACCAGAGAGATCAGCCTGGCCAGGGAGCGGCGATCCCCCTCCCTGGCCCGCTCGATCAACTCGCTGGTATCGGACGGTGGCGGCATGGCGACCCGTAGGCTAGGCCGTCGAGTACACCCCGCCCCGGCGTCATCGGGTCAGATAGGCGTCAAGCCACGCTTCATCGAGATCACCAAACGGGTCGGGCGCCCCCGGGACCGTCCAGACGTGGATCATCTCGGTTGTCACCGGGATGGTGATCGTGGCTATCGGGCACGACCCGAACGGGCCTGTCAACCCGGCCAGACCCGGGGGCAGCAACGAGAAGCACACATGGTCATGGGCATGCCAGGGGGTGAGCGGACCTCCCACCGCCGGGCCCGGTTCACCGATTCGGTCCATCTCGAACATCGCTCCGAGCAGGACCGGACCGTTCGGTCCGGCGGCATACACGAGGGTCTCGGGAGCATCTGGGTCGAGGAATCGACCGTCCTTCTTGAACGCCGGGTTGTCGGCATGAAACGAGGTTCCCGCCAGGCCGGCAACGCTGTAGCCCGCCGCCGCCGCCAGCTCGATGTCGGCATAAGGCGCGATCGCTTCCGAGACCCGGAGGTGGAGCTCGCGGGCGGCTTCGGTCAATTCGGAGGTCACCTCGCCACCGGAGCCCACCTGCAACGACACCCCGGGACCGGGCACCTCGCCGGGCTCATGTCCGTGACCACCTGCCTGCATCGCCCCTGCCCATCCGGCGGTGGCCACCACCAGCGCCAAACCCGTGGTCAGACCCGACTGCACCCACCGGCGGGGCGTGGTCGAGGCCCAGGCGGCCAGCGCCAGCACCAGGATCGATACTTCGAGCAGCTTGCTGATGAGGGCGAGCTGATCCGGAGCCGTGCCCCCCATCGACTGTAGGGCAAAGACCACCAGCCCCACCCCGGCCAGCAGTCCCGACCTGACCCGGATCGTGGCTCCTTTCACGGCCCGCCAGACCAGGAAGATCTCGGCCAGGCCGTACACCGCAAACTCGGGCCGGTGACCGGCGAGGAGGATGTGGAGCGCACCGTCGACCGACAGGGCCCACATCAAGGCCCGCTCGTCACCGGGGAGGGCGTCGTACGCCCGGGAGAACGCACTCTGGCTCTTGTCCCGGCGCAGCAGCCAGAAGACGAATGGCACCAGCAGGAGCGCCAGCAGGCCGATTCGATGATCTTCTGCCAGGTTGTACATGGGTGAGGACTGGTATCTCATGCCCCAGTCTCCCGGGTGGCGGCCAGCACGGCCACCGGGACAGCGAACCGAGTCACCCACCCCACCGGATCCAACCCACGGCGGGCCATAGCGACCGAAAGCGCCAGGTCGAGGATTGCGGACGCAATCAGGAACCACTCGAGCCGGCGCAACCACCGCCGGCGCCCATGCCCCAGAGTCGCCGGGTCCCTCAGGATGAGCAGGGCCGCCCCCACCCCGAGGACGACCGGCAAGCCCAGTGAGCCGAACCCGAGGGTGCCGAAGACGACCGCCTCCACGGTCGACACGATGACGAGCGATCCCTGGAGAACCAGGAGTGGAGCCAGCAACGAGCCTGGCGGGGATTCGAGTGCAACTGTGGTCATTCCCCCAGGATGAACCCGCTCGGTTGGAGCTCGATTGGCCGACGATTAGCCGACGATGAGACCGTCAGGTCGGGGTCGGGAACACCACCTGGAAACGGGCGCCACCCCCGGGTCGATCTCCGATGGAGATCTCGGCTCGATGAATCAGGGCGATCTCGCGGGCAATCGCCAGACCGAGCCCGGCGCCGCCGTCGGTACGAACCCCGTCCACCCGGTGGAACCGTTCGAAGATCGAGTTGCGATGTTCCGGTGGAACTCCCGGGCCTCCATCGTCGACCATGAGCGTGACCGCCCCGGGGCCGACCCCGACCTCGATGGAGATGGGCGGAGCGCCGTGGTTACGAGCGTTATCGATCAGGATCCAGATGAGTTGCTCCAGGGCGGCCGGATTGCCGGTCACGGGGGCCGTCATGAGCGCGCTCGCCTCGATCCCGGCCCGACGGGCGACATCGGCGGCCAGTTCCGCCAGGTCGACCGACACCAGGACAGGCGCGATCCCGGAATCGAAGCGGGCCAGAGTCAGGAGATCGGTGACGATCCGGCCCATCCGGGCGGACTCGGCGACGATGTCGCCCGCCGCCTCACGGAGGTCGGCGGGCTGCGCCTCGGGATGCTCGAGCAGAAAACCGGCGTTGGATCGGATGGTGGCGAGGGGGGTCCGCAATTCGTGCGAGGCGTCGGCCACGAAACGTCGTTGCCGTTCGAGGCTCACCTCCTGGGCGGCGGCCGCCTGCTCCAGGCGGTCGAGCATCCCGTTGAAACTGCGGGTCAACTTCTGCACCTCGTCTTTACGCCGGGCTGGTTTCAGCCTGCGTTTCAGGTCTCCGGTCAGCCCGATCTCGTCGGCGGTCGCCACCAGGGTGTTGAGGGGCCGCAGCGCCCGCTTCGAGATGGCCCACGCCACCACCGCCGCCACGATCAGGGTGAGCACGGTGGCCACCGCCAGCGCGCCTTCCACCCCCTCCATCTGTTCGGCGGCGAACGCCACCGACTGGGCTGCCACCGCCACCCCGCCGCCCGCCTCCCAGGGAACCGCCACGGCTTCCACCTGCGTCCCCGCCACCAACTCGAAGCTCGCCTGCGACGACCCGTTTTCGAGCGCGTCCAGCACCAGCGCCACCGGAACCTCCGGGATGGCACCTTCCACCCGAGCGGTCGAATACACCGGGACTCCGCCCGAGTCGACCAGGACCACGAACGGCGACAGGTCGGTCGTCGGATCCGTCAGCACCTGGGCGAACGGCCCACCCACCACCGGACCGGACCTTCCCGCCTCGCGAGCGAGGGCTTCGAGGGCGGTGCGCTGCTCCTCGGCGGTGCCACCCCTGGCCAGTGTCACGATCAGCACCCAGAAGACGATCAGCGTCAGGGTGGCCACCGCCAGACCGGAGAAGGTCAACCTCGCCCTCATGCCCGATCCTTGAGGGCGTAGCCGACCCCGCGGACCGTTTGGATGAGACGCGCTCCGGGACCGAGCTTGAGCCTCAGGTAGCGGACGTAGACATCCACCACGTTCGAGGTGGTGTCGGCATCGAGGCCCCACACCTCCGCCAGGATTCGCGACCTGGTCAGCACCGTGCGGGGATTGCGGAGAAAGTACTCGAGTAGCCGGAACTCGAGGGCGGTGAGGTCCAGCCGGCGCCCCTCGTACTCGGCCTCCATCGCCTCGACATCCATCCTCAGACCACCCTGTACCAGGGTGTCCCTCGCCGCACTCGGTGCCCGCCGTAACAGGGCCCGGACCCTCGCCTGCAACTCGTCGGGGGCGAACGGTTTGATGAGATAGTCGTCTGCGCCGGCGTCGAGGCCGGCCACCCGGTCGACGACCTCGTCGCGGGCGGTGAGCATCAAGATGGGCAGCAGGTCGCCGCCCGCTCGCACCCGCCGGCAGATCTCGAATCCGTCGAGGCCCGGCAGCATCAGGTCGAGGACGATCACGTCCGGTCTCCGATCGCGAACGGCGCGCAGAGCCTCGATGCCGTCATGGGCGATTTCGACGTCGTGGCCGTCGTAGGCGAGGCAACGTCTAACCGAGGCGGCGAGGCGCTTGTCGTCTTCGACAACCAGGACCTTCGATCTCATGACCACGCATCATCGCAGAGGCCGATGAGAGGACGATGAGACGGTGCGTCAGGCCTCGGCGTTGACCTCGATCACTCCGGGGACCCGATCCCGCAGGATCCGCTCGATTCCCGCCTTCAGCGTCATGGTCGACATCGGGCATCCGCCGCAGGCGCCCACCATCTGCAGGTTGACCGTCCCGCCTTCCGTCCCGAGCAGGATCAGGTCACCGCCATCCATCTGGATGGCAGGCCGGATGTACTCGAGGGTCTCTTCGAGCTTCTCGAGATCGATCTCGACCGGCTCTTCGGACTCCTCGGCGGCGGAACGGATGGTGACTTCTTGCATGGTGTGACGACCACGTTATCGGGTCTTCCAGGGCAACCCGAACCCGGGGTCTCCTATTCCCTCGGGACCCTGACCGTCACCCGCATGCTTCCCTGCGGGTTCTCGACCGAGATCGTCACCACCGACGATCCTTGCCGCACGGTCTCCTCGACCACACCCGGAGGGTGGATCTGCCCCGGGCCACGGTCGATCCGCACGACCGCGGTGGTGTTCAAATCGAACACCACCTTGCCACCGGCAAACCGGATCCGCCCCACCGACGGGGCGAGCCCGAGACCGGTCGGCGGCTCCACCAGCACGCCACCCTCGGACGACGCGAACTTCCAGGAGCCCAGCGCCAGGTCGCCGATGATCGCCCCGTCGGCACTGACGGTGACCGGACCGTCGGCCTCCACCACCAGTTCGGCCAGTTCGGTAGCCAGACCAACCTCGACCCTGCCGGGGAGGAGCCCTCCCGCCGGCTGGGGCTCCAGGCCCCCGTAGTAGTGGGCCAGGATCTCCCGATACCCGGCCCCGGCGGTTGCCATCGCCTGGGCGCCGTACTGGCTCATCCCCACGTTGTGACCCCACCCCCGGCCCCGAAAGGTGTAGGCCGGGTTGTAGATCGGCGGGCCGACGTAGGTGAAGATCCACCCAGGCACGGCCACCACCTCGAACACCGGCGAGAGAATGGTCTGGGGATACCGGCGCCCGTCGGGACGCTCGGCAGGCAGGACATCGGCCAGCACCTCGCCGGCGGCCCGGTTGAGGAGAGTGCGGAGTTCCCAGGTTCCGGTGGTGGTGTCCGCATCCTCCGACACCACCCGGATCGTGCGCGACCCCGCCCCGTCGGCCGGAACGGTCGTATCGATTCGCTCGATCACCCCGTTCGCCACCCCGGCGGCGGCGAGAAGAGCCTGGGTCTGCGACCCACTGAGGGTGAACTCCCATTCGACGAAGGGGGACTCCTCGCCGGGTGAATCCACCGCCACCAGATAGGGCTGGGGGGTTGCGCCCGGAAACACGTCCTCCACGTTGCTGGTGCGCCCGGCCGAGGTGGACGAATACAGGGTCTGGGCCGCCTCGGATCCGTCCACCAGCACCTCATTGGCGGTCGCTTCGATCGCCCGCTGCCAGCGGCGGCCGAGCGGCCCTTCCACCAACCCCGCCCCGGCGTAGACCTGACAGGCGGTGGTCGCACAGATGTCGTAGCCGTACCGGCGGCCGGAGGCGGTCCTCCCCCGCCCCAGGGTCCAGGCCAGATACGTGCGAGCCGCCACCACCTGCGCTTCGAGGGCGGCCGGCTCCCATTCGAAGGGAACCTCGGCGATTCCCTCGAGGTAGGCGTCGACGCTCGTCTGCTCCGTGAGGGCGAGGCCGTCGGCATGACCGGCCACAGTGATGACACCCCGGTAGCGCCGGTCGAGGATGGTGAGGGTGGTGCCCTCGGCCGGGACCAGCTCCACCGATCGGCCGAACACGGTCGACTCCGATTCCTGGGCGACGGCAGACGACCCCACCGGCCCGACGACGAGGACGGCTATCAAAGCCCCGGCCAACCAGGCGGTCGATCGGCGGGACCTCATGTCCGCTTGATGCTGGCCCCCAGCCGCGACAGCTTCCCCGCCAGGTCTTCGTACCCGCGATCGAGATGGTGCCCGTCGCCCACCACCGTGGTGCCTTCGGCGGCGAGCCCGGCGATGACCAGCGCCGCCCCCGCCCGGATGTCGTGGGCGAGGACCGGGCATCCGCTGAGAGACTCCACGCCGCGAATCACCGCGTGTTGCCACTCGGTAGAGATGTCCGCCCCCATTCGGGCCAGCTCGCCGATGTACCGGAAGCGGGCGTCGTACAGGTTCTCGGTGATGACCGATGTCCCGTCGGAGAGGGAGAGCAGCGCCACCATCTGCGGCTGCATGTCGGTGTGAAAACCGGGATAGGGCAGGGTGGCGAAGTCGACCGGACGGGGGCGGGTGGGACCGGCGATCCGCATCCAACCGTCTCCCCGTTCCACCTCGCAGCCGGCCTCCTCCAGCTTGTTGAGCTCCACCCGCAGATGCTGGGGCACACAACTGGTGACGGTGACGTCGCCACCGGTGATGGCCGCCGCCACTGCGAATGTCCCGGCCTCGAGACGGTCGGCCACCACCCGATGATCGGTGGCCGTCAGCTCCTTGACACCGACGACGTGGATCAAGGCCGTCCCCGCTCCGGTGATCTTGGCCCCCATCGCCACCAGCATCTTGGCCAGATCCTCGATCTCGGGCTCACGGGCGGCATTGACGATGACCGTCTCCCCTTCGGCCCGCACCCCGGCGAGCAGGATGTTCTCGGTGGCACCGACGCTCGGGAAGGGAAGCTCGACCTCGGTGCCCTTGAGACCGTTGGGGGCGGTCGCCACCAGGACCCCGTGGACCAGCTCGAAATCGACCCCCATCGCCTCGAGACCATCCATGTGCATGTCGATCGGTCGTGCCCCCAGATCGTCGCCGCCAGGCAGCGCCACCCTCGCCTCCCCACACCGGGCCAGCAGCGGCCCGAGCACCACGATCGAGGCGCGCATGGCGCGAACCAGTTCGAGCGGGGCCTCGGGCAGGATCTGGGTGGGCATCGTCACCGCCAGGTCCCGCCCGTCGAAGCTGCAGTGGGCGCCCATGTGCCTGAGTACCTCCGCCATCAACTCGACGTCGAGGATGCGGGGTACGTTGGAGAGCCGGTAGCGGCCGGGGGCGAGGATCATTGCCGCCATCTCCTTGAGCACCGCGTTTTTTGCCCCGAAGACGCCGACCGTCCCGTGGAGCCGTTCTCCCCCGATCACGACGAAGTCTGACATCCGGGCGGATTCTACTTCGCAGGGCGGCCGCCACCCGCCGACTACGCTGCCCGCATGCGAATCGCCCTCGGCGCCGACCACGCCGGATTCGAACTCAAACAGCAGCTTGGACGGCATCTGGCCGAAGCCGGCTACACGGTGTTCGACCTCGGCACCCACGACGATACGCCTGTCGACTATCCCGACTTTGCCGCCGCGGTGGGGAGAGCGGTCGTGGACGGCCGGGCCGACAGAGGGCTGGTGGTGTGCGGCTCCGGGGCCGGCGCCTGTGTCGCCGCCAACAAGATCAAGGGCATCCGGGCGGCCGTGGCCCACGACACCTACACCGCCCACCAGGCGGTCGAGCACGACGACATCAACGTCTTGTGCCTGGGCAGTCGGGTGATCGGATCGGCCCTCGCCCAGGAACTGGTCGACGCCTTCCTCGCCGCCCGTTTCACCCGCGAGGACCGCCACCTGCGCCGGGTGGCGAAGATCACCGC
>DAIOGO010000029.1:0-1166 GCA_036745195.1 Actinomycetota bacterium
CGCCGGCGGAGTGCCCGACGACTGACTCCAGGAGGTCGAGACTGGGGTCGGACTCCAGCTCTTCTGCCCGTCGGTTGGGGGTGGGTGCCGATTGACCGACGCACCGTCGCTCCGGAAAAGGGAACCTCTCTCCAGCCGACGCTGCAGGTGGCTTTCGGCTAGTTTTGATCGCAACCGGTTGGGTCCGGGAGTGGAGATGAGAAGGAGACCCCAATGAAGAGACCCCTGTTCTTGATGGCGGCGCTGCTGATGGTGTTTGCGGCCGCGCCCGCCACCGGCGCCGCCGTTCCAGGCTGCGACACCCGTGTCAACAACACCTACCAGGCCCTGCTCGAGTGTGTGACCCTCGACGGAGCGCGGGCGCATCAGGCCGCTTTCCAGGAGCACGCCGATGACAACAACGGGATCCGCACGTCCGGCACGCCCGGGTACGACGCCTCTGCCGACTATGTGGTCGAGACCATGGAGGCGGCCGGCTACGACGTGACGGTCCAGGAGTTCACCTTCCAGACCTTCATCGTGCTGTCGCCGACGATCCTCGAGCAAGTATCGCCTCCACCTGCCGGACCGATCGTCAACAACATCATGTCCTACTCGGGCAGCGGCGATGTGACGGCGCCGGTGACGGCGCTGGCCGCACCACCTGCAGACGCCACTCCGGGGTGTGAAGCCGGCGACTTCGCCGGGTTCCCGGCCGGGAATATCGCCCTGATCCGTCGCGGTGTCTGCACGTTTGCCATCAAGGCGACCAACGCCTACAACGCCGGGGCCAGCGGGGTGGTCATCTACAACAACCAACCTGGAGTCATCAACGGCACCCTCGGGGCCGACTTCACCCTGAACATCGGCGTCACCTCCGTGACCGCGGCCATTGGTGAACAATTGGCGGCCACCCCGAGTCTGGTGCTGCGTTTGAAGACCGACACCTTCCGGGGGAATGCAACCACCACCAACGTGTTTGCCGAGACCCCGGGCGGCGATCCCAACAACGTCGTGATGGTCGGCGCCCACCTCGACTCGGTCAACGCCGGGCCGGGCATCCAGGACAACGGATCCGGGTCGGCTGCCATCCTCGAGGTGGCCGAGGCGATGGCCAAGGTTCCGGTCCGCAACAAGGTGCGGTTCGCCTGGTGGGGGGCGGAGGAATCCGGCCTCGTCGGCTCGCG
>DAIOGO010000029.1:1266-22255 GCA_036745195.1 Actinomycetota bacterium
TTCATCGCAGCCGGCGTCGACATCCCGTCGGGTGGCCTGTTCACCGGGGCCGAAGGGATCAAGACGGCCCAGGAGGCAAGCATCTGGGGTGGGACGGCAGGTCAGCAATACGACCCCTGCTATCACCTGGCCTGCGACACCTACGACAACATCAACCTCGATGCCTTCGACGTGAACATCGACGCGGTGGCGTTTGCCACCCTGACCTACGCCTATTCGACCAAGGACGTCAACGGCGGCAAGGGCAATGTGCCTTCGGCACCGTCCTGGGGTACCGCGACCCTTGGTCAGGGATACCCCGGCGGGTCACAGGGTGGTCTCCACGACGACGACCATGAACCAGTAGTCGAGTAGAACCGAGTCAGAACCATGGTGAGGGGGAGGCGCCTGGGCGCCTCCCCCTCGCTGCACGTTCAGAAGCTCTTCAGACCGCGACCAGGATGGCGCCTTCCGGGCGGTCGGCGGCGGCGTCGATGATCCGGCACACCCGCTCGGGGTCCTCGATCACGGCGGAGTGTTCGCACGCCAGCTCGACCCGGCGGGCGCCGAGGGCGACCGCCGAGATCCGCTGGTGGGCGGCCGGGATGACGCTGTCACGGGTGGTGACGACCCAGGTGGTGGGGGGGAGACGGAGTTCGCTCCAGCGGCGGGCGTCGAAGCGGCGCAACTCGATGGCACTGTCGATCAGCACCTGCCGCCCGGGTCGGACCGCATACTCCCAGGCGATTCGGCTTCCCTCGTCCGGTACCCGATCGATCTCCCTCAGCTCGCGGCGGATCGTCCACGGCGAGCGCGGACCGAGCACCCAGGGGGCGGCGGTCAACATGAAGCTCTGCCGGGGCTGAACCCAGTAGGCGGAGGTGGCGAGGGCGAGGAATCCCCGATACCGCTCCGGACCGCTCCACAGGAAGGTGGTGAGGCCGACGGCGCCGCCCATGGAATGGCCCACCAGCAACGGGGCCTCGAAACCGGCGTGGTCGGTGGCGGTCAGAACGGCCTCGGCGGCCAACCCGAAGGTGAAGCGCCGGTCGGAGAGGGAGCGTCCATGGCCGGGAAGATCGACGGCGATCACGGTGCGTTGGGTCTGGCTGAGGATCGGCCACCAGGCGGAGTCGGCCGTCCGTCCCCAGCCGTGGACCAGCACTACCGGGGCAAGCGCCGGGTTTCCATCCACCCGGCGGTACGAGATACGGCCCCAGTCGGTTTCGACCGAGCGGAGAATGCCGGGAATAACTGGTGACTGGCAGGCCGCCGAGTCGAACTCGCGCAGGGCGCCCCGGTAGTGGCGCACCGCCGCCGCTCCGGCGAGGCCGGGAAGTGCGATTGCCAGGGCCGTCGAGCGTTTCATCTCTCGTATCAAATCGGCAAATCGGCCCGAGAAGATAAGGGACGGGAGACCTATCCGGCGAGAAGGCGGTGGTTGGGCGGTGGTAGGGGTAGCCTGGGTCGGTGACCTTCGACGATCAACGAATCGCAGTGTTCCTGGACTACGAGAACCTCGCCATCGGCGCCCGCGAGGCGCTGGGTGGAACGATGTTCGATCTCAAGCCGGTGGCCGACGCCCTGGCCGAGCGGGGCAGGGTGGTGACGAGGCGGGCGTATGCGGACTGGTCGAGCTTCGACGAGGACCGCCGGATGCTGACCCGCAACCACGTCGAGTTGATCGAGATCCCCCAGCGAATGGGGGTGGTCCGCAAGAACGCCGCCGACATCAAGATGGCCGTCGACGCCATCGAGCTGGCGCTGGAACGCGACTACATCACGACCTTCGTCATCTGCTCGGGGGACTCCGACTTCACTCCTCTCGTCCACAAGTTGCGCGAGCTCAACAAGCGGGTGATCGGCGTCGGGGTGAAGGCCTCCACCTCCAACCTTCTCCCACCTGCCTGCGACGAGTTCCTGTTCTACGAGAACCTGGAAGGTGTCGAGGTGCGGGCTCCGGAGCCGACCGGCCGGCCGGATTCGGTCCCGGAGGAGAAAGTCGATGCCGGGCCACCCGATCTCGAGCATCTCGACCAGTTGGTCACCACCACCATCGCCGGCATCCAACGCTCGTCCGGCGACGTCGTCCTGGCCTCCACCCTCAAACGGGCCCTCCTTCGCAAGGACCCGACCTTCAGTGAGGCCAACTACGGGTTCCGGGCCTTTGGCGAGTTGCTCCGCCATCTGGAGAGCCGCAAGGCCATCGCCCTCACCGATGGGCCCGCCAAGGGAGACCCGGTGGTGGAGCTGGCGACCAACCCGGTGGAGGACGATGCCTTCGGGCTGCTGGTCGACGTGGTGGGGAGCATGACCGGTCGCAATGGGGAGCCGTTGCTCTCCGGGCTGAAGAACGCGGTCCGCAAACGTCAGCCGGACTTCTCCGAGAAGCGTTTCGGCTTCAGCGGTTTCCTCCAGTTCGTCAAGGCCGCCCAGACCCGTGGTCTGCTCGAACTCGACTGGGACGATTCCGCCAACGACTACCGGGTCAAGAAACCCCGCTGACAGGGACCAAGGACCCTTGACCGGCCGGGTCGCAAGGCCAAGGCTGGGGTCGAAAGGAGGTCGTCGACATGACAGATCTCTTGGAACGCACCAGGACGGAAGCCCCGGCTCCTGTCACCCACGCAGTTGACTGGCTGATGGCTGGGTTGGCGCTGGTGGTGGGCGCCTTCGGGGTCTACGTTCGCTTCGCTCCCGACGCCTGGTGGTTGGGAGAGTTCGGCGAGGGATGGTGGCTGGGACCGTGGACCGCAGCCGGCGCACTGATGAGTGTGGCGCTGTGGGACTATGCCCGCCACGCCTTCCGTCGGGCCTTCGACTCCACCAACGTGAGGGTGGAGGAGGGTTCGACCCTGATGTACACGATGGCGTTCGCCTCGGTGGTGTTCGCCATCTGGTGCCTGGTGGTCTGGATCTTCTGACACCACGTGGGAGAGGGGCTCACGCCTCGCCCGTCTCCGGACGGGCGAGGCTGCCTTTGCGGGGTGGCCCTCGACCCGACCGTATGCTCTGAGGATGAGAGTCCTCGACGCCGCCGCCACCCGGGAAGCCCTGCCGATGTCGTCCGCCATCACCGCCATGGAACTCGCCTTCGGGGACGATCGTGAGGTTCCGGTGCGCACCAGCCTGGGCGGGTCGCTCTTCATGCCGGGACGAGCAGGCGCCTATTCCGGGATCAAGGTGGTGTCAACGGTGCCCGGCAACCCGGCCGGGATCGTGGTGGTGTTCGGTCCGGACGGATCGCCGATCGGTGTCCTCGACGGCCCGACCCTGACCGCCATCCGGACCGGGGCCGCTTCCGGCCTGGCCACCCGTCTCCTCGCCCGTCCCGACGCCGGGGTGCTGGCGATGCTGGGGGCGGGGGCGATGGCCCCCGACCAGATCGAGGCGGTGAAGGCGGTTCGGTCGATCCGGAGGGTGATCGTCTGGAGCAGGTCGGCCGCCCACGCCCGGGCGCTGGCGGAGCGGATCGGGGCCGAATGGACCGACGACGCCGATCAGGCGGTGGCCGAGGCCGACGTCGTGTGTTGCGCCACGCCCGCCACCGCACCACTGTTCTCGGACTCCTCGGTCCGCCCCGGCACCCACATCAATGCAGTGGGGGCGTTTCGACCGGAGATGGCCGAGGTGCCGCCTGCGACCCTGGACCGCGCCTATGTCGTCATCGACGACGACGAGGCCGCCCGCCAGGAGGCAGGCGATCTTATCCAGGCGGATCGGTTCCCTGCCAACGCCACCCTGGGCGATGTGCTGGCCGGGCGACACCCGGCGATCGGGGAGGATGTCACCGTGTTCAAGTCGGTCGGCATCGCCAGTCAGGATGTCGCCGCCGGGGTCGCCGCCCTCGGCGGCTGAGCCTGTCCGAGCGCGTAATCTACCCCGGTGTCTTTCGAGACTCTTGCCCCGCACCGCTACCTCAACCTGGCTTCTCGGCGTCGCTCCGGCGAAACGGTGACGACCCCGGTCTGGTTTGCGCTGGTGGGGGGCGAGGTCGTGGTGGGGACGTACGCATCGACCGGGAAGGTGAAGCGGATCCGGCACACCCCGGAGGTGGTGGTGGCGCCATCCACCTTCCGTGGTCGGGAGAAGGGCCCCGCCAGCAACGGTGTGGCGCGTCTCTTGACGGGCGGCGATGCCACCGACGCCCAGACGGCGCTGGCCGGCAAATACGGCTGGCAGTGGAAGCTGCTCGGGCGGAAGATCGACACGTTCCTGGTGATCAGCCTCCGGTGATCCCCGTCTCCCGGGTCGCCCGTTCCCGCCTCAACCCGTACCACCCGATCAGCATCGCCACCCCGATGATCCCTGCCATCACCACCGCCGTCTCGTGGAGGGCTCTCACCTGGTCGGTATGGGGGGCACTGACCGCATCACCGGTGAAATCGGGACCGGCCGAAGCCAGCACCCGTGTGGCCCACAGCGAGGCGATCGCCGCCACCCCGGCGATCTGACCGAGCAGCCGGGTCAAGGTCAGCATCCCGCCCGCCACCCCGGCGTATTCGCGTGAAACCGAGCCCATGATGGCGCTGTTGTTGGGTGACTGGAAGGTGCCGATACCGAGGCCGATCGGGATGGCCACCAGCGCAAAACCGAGGAAGGTGGTGTCGGTGCCGAGCGTCTGGAAGCCGAGGTAGGCGAGACCCATGATCGTCAATCCGGCCAGTGTCAGGCGGCGGACACCCATCCGATCCGACAGGATTCCTGCCAGCGGCGCCACCACCCCGATGACGAGGGGGGCTGCGCTCAGCGCCAACCCGGTCTTGGGGAGGTCGAATCCGAGGACTCCCTGAAGGTAGAAGGGGAGCAGGAAGAAAGTGGCGGACAGCGCCGAGAATGCGAGGAACCCGGTCGCCACACTGACGCTGAGGAGCGGGTTGCGGAACATCCCGAGTGGCAGCATCGGCGTCGGGGTGTGCTTTTCCACGACGACGAAGGCCACCCCGAGAACCAGGCCGCCGAGGATGGCCGCCACCACCGGTGGCGCCCCGTAGCCCAGATCCTGGCCGAAGGTGACTCCGAGGGAGATGAGGAGGAGGGCCAGGGCGAGGAGGAGTGCTCCGGGGAGATCGAAGCGTTGGCCCCCGGCCGGTGGGGTGCGGGGGACGAAACGGATCACCATCCAGGTTCCGATGATCCCGACCGGGAGGTTGACGAGGAAGATCGCCCGCCAGTCGAACGTGGCGAGGATCAGTCCGCCCACCACCGGACCGGTGACGACTCCCACCGACACGAACGTTCCGATCAATCCCAGCGCCTTGCCCCGCTCCTGTGGCGGGAACGCCTCGGTGAGGATGGCGGCTCCCAGCGCCAGGATCATCACCGCCCCCAGCGCCTGGATCACCCGGAAGGCGATCAGGAATCCGATGCTCGGGGCCGCACCACACAGCACCGAGGCGAGAGTGAACAGCACGAACCCGGCCAGGTAGATCCGCTTCTTGCCGACGATGTCGCCCCACCTCCCGACTCCGAGGGTGAGACTGGCCAGGGTGAGGAGATAGGCCACCGAGACCCACTGGACGACGGGGAGCGATGTTCCAAAGTCGGCGCGGATGGTGGGGAGGGCGATGTTGACGATCGAACCGTCGATGGTGGCGAGGAGCACTCCCACTCCCACCGCCGCCATCGCGTACCACTTGCGGCCGTAGTCGACCGAACTCTGGGCCGGGGACGACACCACGGGTAGCTGGGAACCCTGGGTTCGCCGAATCACCGGGCGACCGTGGGTTTCCCGGCGATGGTCAGGCCCCGGAGCAGGCGGTCGGTGGTGGCCGAGATCTCGGCCACGGCCTGGTCGAAGGCGGCCTGATTGGCCGGTGACGGCTTCGAGAACCCCGACACCTTGCGGACGAACTGGCGAGCGGCTGCCTCGATGTCCTCGGGCGGCCCGATCTCGACTGATTCCCTCAAGGGTTTGATGCTGCGACACATGATGGAGTCCTCATCGGTTGGGTGAAATCGGTTCGTCGGATGTCTTGAGTCCCTCGATGGTACGGACCAGGGGGAGCTCCCGATCCAACCGGCGGGCGGTCGGACTCATGAGCAACGCCAGCAGGGCGATGAAGACTCCGGAGAGGATCAAGGCCTGCTGGACGCCGAGAGCCGCCGCCAGCGGTGGCGCCAGGACCAGGGGACCCAGTTTGGCGATCTCGGAGTGGACCTGTGACACCCCCATGACCCGCCCGACCTGGCCTTCCGGCGAGTTGACGTGGATCATGGTGCGGGCGAGGGGAGCCATCACACCGATGATCACACCCCAGGTGAGGGCCCCGACGAAGACCACCGGCAGTCTGGTGGTGCCGACGTAGATCAGCGCCCCCACCCCGTTCAGGGCCACCAGGGCGGCGACGGTGCGGGCCGACCTGCGGTGGGCGGGCAGCCGGCCGGCACCGATGCTTCCCGCCAGCAACCCGATCCCGAAGATCGTGTTGACGATGCCGAGCATCGCCGGTCCCGCCCCCAGGATGTCGCGGTAGAAAAGCGGTTCGAGGGCGCCGAAGAACCCGAAGGCGGACCAGACGGCGGTCCCCGCCAGTACGAAGAACCGCAGGCGCGGGCTCCGGTACACGGTGGAGAACCCCTCGACTGCGCCTTTCCAGCCGGTGGCGGCGTCGGCGTGCCGCTCGGGGCGGCGTGTCACCACCCGCGCCACCAGCGCCACCGCCACCAGCGAGGTGGCGGCGTCGAACCAGAAGATGGCGTCGATCCCGACGGTGGCCGCCATCACCGCCCCCAGCGAGGCGCCCGAGATGAGCGCCGCCATTCCGGCCATCTCGACCCAGGCGTTGATCTTGGCGAGACCGGCTTCGTCGGTGGCCAGGAATGGGGGGAACGAGGCGATAGCGGTGTAGGCGGGGGCCCCGAACAAGGCAATGGCGGCGGCCGCCCAAATCAACGAACCGAGATCGGCGGCGACGATGGCCGAAAGGGTGGCGGGCACGAAGAAGACTTCGCTTGCCATCAGCACCCGGCGTGGCCCGAAGCGATCGATCAACGGGCCTGCGATCCCGGAGCCGACCAGTCCGGCGACGCCCATGACACCGATCACCAATGCGATCTGGCCGGCTTCTGCCTCCAACTCGTAGGCGGCTTTGCCCCAGATCCCCACGAAGAACGCCGCTTCCCCCCCGGTGCGGGAGATGAAGCGGGCGAGTGTGACGAGCAGGGCGGAGCGAGACACACCGCCAGTCTCGCAGACGGGCCGTGCGCCACCGTGCGGGGCCGGGTGGTGCCGTGCCATCATCCGCCCGATGGCACTGCCCGATCCGGCGTTCGTGTGGCTGCTCGGCCCCTCCGGGTCCGGCAAGTCGACCTGGGCAACCGCTCGTTACCGGCCCGAGGAGATCGTGTCGTCCGACGAGTTGCGGGGGCGGGTCGGGTCAGGTCGGGGAGACCTACGGGCCAGCGCCGATGCCTTTGCGGTGCTGGAGATGGTGGCCGCCGCCCGCCTACGGCGAGGCTTCACGGTGGTGGTCGACACCCTCGGTTTCGACCTGGACCTGCGGGCGCGGCTGGAGGCGGTCGCCGCGGCCGCCGGGGTACGGCCGATCGTGGTGGTCTTCGAAGCCGGGCTGGAGACCTGTCTGGCGCGCAACGCCACCAGGTCACAGCCGCTGTCTGCCTCGGTGATCCGCTCCCAGTTCAAGACCGCCCGCACCGTTCTCGACTCGTTCGAAGACGCCGAGCTGATCAGAATCGGCGCGTCCTCCGGCGAGGCCGGGCCGGTAGCGATGTCACCCGGGCCGGTACCGGTTGGTTCGCCAACGGGTCTGGCGTTCTACCTCCACGTGTCCAGGTTCGTCGGTAACGCGGAGACGATGGGCCCGATGTTGCGTGAGATCGCGGTGGCCGCCGAATCGGCAGGTTTCCGGGGGCTGAGTCTCATGGACCACCTTCGTCAGATCCCGCAGGTGGGCCGGGCTTGGGATCCGATCCTCGATCCGTTCACCACCCTCGCCCATCTCAGCGCGGTTGCTCCCTCGCTCGAGATGGGGGTGCTCGTCACCCCGGTCACCTACCGCAACGTCGTCGTCCTCGCCAAGGCGGTTGCGTCCCTCGACATCCTCTCGGGAGGACGGTCGTTCTGTGGTCTGGGGGCAGGGTGGTATGCGGCCGAGCATCAGGCAGCCGGGTTGCCGTTTCCCCCACCCGGGACACGGCTCGATCTACTGGAGGACTCGATCGGCGCCCTGCGGGCCCTTCTTGGGCCCGGCTCGAAGCCGTATCACGGTTCCCTCATCACCCTCGAGGACACCACCTCCTACCCACGGCCGCGGCAGGAGCGGTTGCCGATTCTGATCGGGGGTGCCGGCCGGCGACGAATGCCCGCCATCGTCGCCCGCCATGCCGACCGTTGGAACCTGCCGGGCGGCTCCGGCGGGCTGGCCGAGGCTCGGGCCAGCTTGGCGGATCGATGCGCCGAGGTGGGGCGGGACCCCTCGGAGATCGAAGTCTCGGTGCTGGACCAGGCGTTGGTGGGTCACGACCGCGCCCACCTGGCCGAGCTGGTCGAACGGTTGCGAGGCAGGCTCGACGCCGTCGACTACGCCCGCCGAGTGCACGCCGGGACGCTCGATGAACAGATCGAGCGGTACCGCCGGATCCAAGAAGCGGGAGCACGGGCGGTATTCGTGGTCATACCCGATCTGGAGTCGGCGGCCTCTGTGGAGCGGTTCGCCCCGATCATCGCCGATCTCTCGGGCTAGGCCAGGACGTATGGCGCAGGACGCATGGCGCAGGACCCGTGGCGTTCCATAATGCCGGGACATGGAACGTCTCGCCTATCTGGTGCGCACCGGGCCCTCGTTGTTCGACTCGGTGACCCGCTCCGGTCACTCGGTCTCGGTCGATGGCGAGGCGGGGGGCGGTCCCACCCCGATGGAGATGCTCCTGCTGTCACTGGCATCGTGTGCCGGCGCCACGGTAGAGACGCTGATCGAGAAGATGCGGGGTGAGGTGGCCGGGATCCGGATCACCGTCGACGCCGTTCGGGCCGAGAAGGTCCCGCGGGTGTGGTCCGGGATCGACCTGTGCTTCGTGATCAGGTCCTCACTCGAGCGGAGCCGGGTCGAGCGGGCCCTCGATGTCACCGACCGCACCTGCCCGGTGTCGGTGATGATCGAACCCGGCACTCGGCTCGGTCGCTCCCTCGTCACCGTCGAGCGGGTCGAGGCCGAGGTCACCCGCCCCCTACGGCAGCGACTCCTGCGACCTCTTCAGGGCCTCGACGCCCTGCAAGTGTCTGGAGAAGACGACGGTGAGTCCGCCTGGTTGGCGGCTTTCGATGCCGGCGGGGTAGTGGGCACGGCCGGGATCGTTGCCGAACCGGCTCCCGACGGCAGCCCGGGCTGGCGGGTGCGGGCGATGGCGGTCGAGGAGAGCCTGCGGGGGCGGGGGGTCGGAGCCGAACTCCTGGCGGGTTGTCTCGACCATGCCGCCGGCCGACAGGAGCGGACGGTGTGGTGCAGCGCCCGGGTCCCGGCCCTTGACTTCTACCGAGGAGCAGGCTTTGTCGTGGTGGGAGAGGTCTACGAGGAGCCCGGCATCGGGCCGCATGTCACGATGGTGCTCGCCGGTCACGCCAGCCGCTGAAGGTGGCCGCCACCAGGAAGGGGGAGATGGCGGCGACCCCGCTCGACCCACCCGCCGCAACCATCACGAGCGCCACCGCCGCTGCCAACCGGCGACCGACCGCCAAACGGGCCGGGAGCATTGGTTCATTGGTGAAGTCGCAAACACTGGTCATGGGAGCCCCACCCCGGAATAGGAGCAGGGCCGTTCCGAGAACCAAAGCCCCGCCGAGCACACCGGGGGCGGTCCAGGCCAGGTCCGGGAACCGGATCAACCCGACGACGGCCGCCAGCCCGATCAGCGCCAGGGCGAACCGTCGCTGGGCGAGCGGGGCGGACGGGGGAAGGCGGGTGTCGAGCAGGAATCCGACCCCCAGCCCGATGGCGGCGACGGCGGGGAGGCCGGAGGCGGCGGCGATGACGCCGGCAACTAAATGAACCACCACGTCCCCCCGCTTGGGGGGAAGACCGGTAGAGCGCAACAGCACCCGGGCGGTGACGGCCAGCAGGTACACGGCGAGGAGGCTGGGGCGTCCGAGCTGCCAGACGGCGAGCGGAGCGGCTACGACGGCCAGGTTGGCAGTGGCCGGATGATCGGGGTCGAGCTCACGTGCCGCCACCCAGGCGAGGAACCCGCTGCCGCCGACGCCCACCGCCAAACCGAGGTCGCCGGAGGCGATCAACGCGATCAAACCAGCCATGCCCGAGGCGACAAACAGCCATCGGTTCGAGTTGAGTCGCAGGTCGAACGTCCTGCCCAGGTTGGTGATGCGGGTCACGAGTCGGGACCGTAGCGGCTGCTCCAGACCACCGTTAAACGGGAATCGTCGGGGTGGTTCAGCCGCTCGTCATCTGGCGATGAAGGGGCAGTGGCGGCATCCGATCTCGCAGCAGTGGCCCCGGTCCCACAGGAAGCCGGCGGTCATCACCGACAGGCCGGTCAGCGGGTCGCGATACTCGGGGAGCCCGGCTTCCAGCGCCGCCCGATGGGCGGCGACGATCACCTCGAAGGCCGGATGGGAGGGGTCGAGCCTGGAGCGGGAGGGGTCGACCCGATCCTCAGGCAGGGCCATGACTGATACGAACCAGGGTGGCCTCGAGATGTGACTGGAGGGGGTGGCCGACACCGGCCAGCGCCAGCGTGTAGCGCATCGTGTCGCCGTCCACTTCGATGTGCCGCTCCACGTCAGAGACGAACACGGCGTTGGGGGTCAGGGATACCTCCATCGATCTCAGATGGAGGTGTCCTTCGCCGACCGAACCGGTGTCGATCTCGACGATCCCGGTGGGCTGGGCCAGGGCGAGCTCCACCCGGCCGGCTCCAGCCGGGCGCAGATACCCGGTCTCGCTGTGAAGGGGTTCACCGGTGACGGCGTCACGGGTGTGCTGGCTGTACAACATCACCGGCTTTGGCCCCATGGGCAGGTAGGTCGCCTCCTCGTGGTAGTCGAAGGGTTCGATCGTCGGATAGTGACCGTGCCCGGTCCCGCTCCACGTTCCGATCAGAAAAGCCAGGTCGTCGAGGTCGGGATGGTGCTTCATACCCTGAGCCTATTCCCGGCCGGGGAGGCTCGGGCGGCGCCGGACGGTCATCCTGATCCAGCCGGGGACGGCCTACCCTCCATCGGATGTTTACCCGGTGGGCGCGGCTGCCCGGCAAGACCCTGCAGTTCATGCGATCACCCGAAACCGGGGGTTTCCTGGCGATCGCTTTGCTGATCGGGGTGGCGGTCGGCCTGGGTGCCGCCGCCCTCGTCTACGCGCTCGACGGTGTCGAATACCTGCGGGATCTGCTCATCGACGAGGGCCTGGGCGGTGCCCGCTGGGGTCTGCTCATCACCGTGCCGCTCGGGATCCTGCTGGCGTGGGGCATCGCCCGGCAGTGGGCGCCGGAGGTGGCAGGGGACGGGGTTCCCGAAGTTTCGGCCGCCCTGGTGATGCGGGGCGGCTATCTCTCGACCCGGTCCATCCCACTCAAGATCATCGCCACCGCTCTCACCCTGGGTGGGGGTGGGTCGGCCGGGCGGGAGGGTCCGATCGTCCACATCGGGGGAGCCATCGGGTCGTCGATCGCCCGTCACACCGGGTTGGGGGAGGACAAGGTCCGCAGCCTGCTGGCGGCAGGCGCGGCGGCGGGGATCGGCGCCTCGTTCAATGCACCCATCGCCGGGATGCTGTTCGCCCTCGAGGTCATCCTCGGTAGTTTTGCCGTCAAGCACATGTCGGCGGTGGTGCTGGCCTCGGTTTCGGCGGCGGTCACCCTTCGCTCGATCGTCCCCAAGGACGAGATCCTCGGAGCAGCCCTCTACGAGTTGAACGATCCCCGTGAGTTGATCCTCTACGCCGGGTTGTCGGTGGTGGCGGTGGGGGCCGCCTACCTTTTCCTCCGATTGCTCGACTTGTCGGAAGGGTTCGCCCGCGACCGGTTGCGCCGGGCCTGGTTGCGGCCGATCACCTTCGGGCTGGCGGTAGCCGGGCTTGCGATGTGGGAGCCGCGCCTCCTCGGCACTGGCCAGCAGTTCCTCGGCGAGTTGCTCACGATCCAGGAGATCGGAGAGCAGTTCTCGGTGGACCTGTTCGCCGTCCAGGTGCTCTTGCTCTTGGCGCTGGGCAAGATCGTGGCGACCTCGCTCACCATCGCCGCCGGTGGCTCGGGAGGTGCCTTCCTGCCGTCGTTGTTCATCGGGGCGACGCTCGGGACCGGGTACGCCCAAATGGCGGCGCGGGTGTGGACCGTGAGCGACATCCGTCCCGGCGCCTTCGCGGTGGTGGGGATGGCCACGGTGTTTGCGGCGGTGGCCCGCGCCCCGTTGACTTCGATCCTCATCGTGTTCGAGGTGACCGGGGCCAACGACTACGGCCTGGTGCTCCCTCTTATGCTTTCCGCCACCTTCGCCAGTTTCGTGGCCGACCGGGTCCATCCGGAGAGCGTCTACACGATGGCGCTGGCCCGGCGCGGGATCAAGCTGGTCCGGGCCGGCGAAGTCGACATCCTCGACACCGTGACGGTGGGCGATGTGATGTTCTCGATGAATGTCGAGCTTTCCCCTTCCACCCCTATCGCCGATGCCGGCCGGGTCATGACAGAACGACGCTTCCATGGCATACCCGTCGTCGAGCAGGGCCGGCTGGTGGGAATCATCACCATCACCGATCTGATCAAGGCCGGCCCGAGCGGGACGGTGGCCGATGCCATGACCGGCCGCCCGGTCACCGTCACCCGGTCGACCCGGGTTTCCGACGCCCTCGCCCGGATGGCCTCGCTCGGAGTGGGCCGGTTACCGGTGGTGGACGACGCCGAACCCACCCGTCTGGTCGGGATGTTCCGACGGGAGGAGGCGGTGAAGGCCTATCACATGGCGTTGGGCACGAGCACCGATCAGTCGCTGGCGCGGGAACGGCTCCGCCAGCGCACCGCCTCCGAGGCGCACTATTTCGAGTTCCGGGTGCCACCGGGGTCGATCGCCGATGGCAAGCTGGTGCGGGACGTGGCGTGGCCGGAGGGGGCGACCATCGTGTCGGTCCGGCGCGGCACCTCGGTGATCGTGCCCCAGGGGGCCACGATCCTGCAACGAGACGATGTGATCACCGCCTTCGGAACCGACGCCTCCCGGGCGACGATGATCGAACGAATGAACGCCGGGGCCGACCAGGCCACAGCCGAGATCCTGCTCGCCGACCTCGATCCGGCCGCCCACCAGCCCGGCCCGGCCTGATCCCGGCCCGGCTTCCCGCCTCGCTTGAGGTTTTGTTGAGGATTCCGTGAAGCGTCGATGAGCGCCCCTATCGAATCCTGGACTCGTAGCAACAGGTAGGGACAGGGACAGGACATGCACACATCGACACCAGCAGGCTCGATCACTTCCAGGCGACGGAGGCGGACCACCAGGAAGCCGACCAGACTGCTGCTGGCGACGGTCAACGTCGTCCTCGCCCTCGGATTGGCCTTGGCGATCCCGCTCGCCCCGGCCGCCTTCGCCGCCGATTACACGATCGCCGTCACCACCACCCTCAGCCAGCCCTCGCTCACCGTTCCTCCCGGATCCAGGGTCATCTGGCAGAACCAGGATGGGGAGCGGCATCGTTTCCGTTCGGTCTCCGGTCCGACCGGGTTCGACACCGGCAACATCGACGCAGGTCAGTCCGGGTCGGTCACCCTCAACACGGAGGGGACCTACAACTACGTCGACGAGCGCGATGCCGCCAACTCCGCTTATCACGGGACGATCGTGGTCTCGTCCTCGGCGCCATCTCCGACCACCACGACCACCGTGGCCGGGGGAGGTGGAGGCGGGGGAGGACCGGTCGAGGTGCGGATGGCGGGAAGGCGCTTCGCTCCGGCGTCGGTGACGATTGCCGCCGGTGGGTCGGTCTTGTTCATCAACGACGACAGCCGCGACCACACCGCCACCGGATCGGGAAACAGCTTCGACACCGGCCTGCTTGCTCCTGGCCAGCGCTCGACCAAGACGTTCAACACCGCCGGCACGTACCCCTACATCTGCCTGCTGCATCCCGACATGACCGGGACCGTGACGGTCACCGGATCCGGTGGGACCGCTCCACCAGCGGTGTCGACGACCACGATTCCCACCGCGGTTGGTTCCTCGGATGTGAGCGTGTTCGACTTCGGATACAGCCCGGCTTCGAAGACGGTTCCGGTCGGCACCACTGTCCGCTTCGTCAACACCGGGATCGCACTGCACACCGTCACCGATCGGGCCGGGCGGTTCGACTCGGGTCTGATCGCCGGTGGTGCGGCCTTTTCCCGCCGCTTCGACGTGGCCGGGACCTACGACATCTTCTGCACCCTCCACCCCGAGATGACGGCGAGGTTGTCGGTCACGGATTCGAGCGGGACGGCTCCAGCCCCCCCGCCTCCGACCACGCCCACCACCCTCCCTCCAGGCTCTGCTCCGCGAGGCAATGTTCAGATGCGTGACTTCTCGTTCGCACCCGCCTCCATATCGGTCAGGGCCGGTTCGAGTCTCACGTTCGTCAACACCGGGGCCGCCCCGCACACGGTGACCGCCGCCGATCGGTCCTTCGACTCCGGTCTGGTGCAACCGGGCGGGGTCTACACCCGCCGGTTCGCCCAGCCGGGGGTCATCCAGTACGTCTGCACGCTCCACCCCGCCATGATCGGGACGATCACCGTTCTCGACGCCGCCGGCAATGCCCCATCGACCACCACTGCCGGGACCGGCGCCGGCACCGTCGCCGGCCAGGGTGCGGGCACGGCGGCATCGGTGCCGGTCGAAATCATCGATCTCGACTACCAGCCGAGGACCGTCACCGTCGCCGCCGGCACCGAGGTGCTGTGGACCAACATCGGGGTCGCCCCGCACACGGTGACTGCCCGGGACGGGTCGTTCACCTCAGAATTGCTCCAGACCGGGGGCCAGTACCGGCGGGTCTTCGATCAGGCGGGAAGTTTCGAGTACTTCTGCACGCTTCATCCCGACATGATCGGGACCGTGATCGTCGAGGGTGTGGTGGCGAACGCTCAGGCGGGAGGAGAGACGGTGGAGGTCGCCGGCATCGGCGCCGGCGGTGAGCCGGTGGCGGCGGTGAGCGCCGACCCGGCCAGTCCAGGGATGGGCTGGATCGTCGTCGGTCTGGTGGCGGCGATGGTGTTTGGTGGTGGCACCCTCGTCATGGTGATGCTGCGCCGGTCGTTACTCACATCCTGAGCGGCGCCGCATCGGCGACGGCGATCGCCTAGGTTCGGGAGTGCAGATCGTCTGCAGCGTCGAGCCAAGGAGGCTGGTCATGCCGAAGTATCTCCTCGAGGTGAACTACACCCTGGATGGCGTCAGAGGGGTGAGGCTGGAGGGCGGCACCGCCCGGGTGGCCGCCGCCGAGGCAGCAGCCGCCAGCGTCGGAGGCAAGGTGGAGCACTTCTACTTTGCGTTTGGCGGGACCGATGTCTACGTCATCGCCGACCTGCCGGACAACGTCGCCGCGGCGGCATTGTCGCTGGCGGTCGCCGCCGGTGGCGGGGCCACCGCCAACACCGTCGTGCTCCTCACCCCGGCCGAAGTCGACGCCGCCGTCGGCAAGACCGTCGGCTACCGGCCGCCGGGTAGCTGAGCGTCGCCGGGTCCCCTAGTGTCGGCCCACCGACGAGAGGACCCGCTGTGGAGCATCGACCGAGTGAGAGTCTGACCTGGAACGCCGCCCCGGCGGACAACTTCACGGGCCAGGTGTGGTTCGGTCCGCTCAGCGCCGTCCCCGGCGCTCTCAACGCCCTCGGGGTGCTGTTTGCTCCCGGCGCCAGGACCGCCTGGCACAGCCACCCCGACGGCCAGGTGCTCTACGTCGTGTCGGGGGCGGGGAAGGTCCAGACCCGGGCCGGGGAGACGGTGGTCGTCGGACCGGGAGACGTCGTGTACTCACCTCCCGGCGAGTTGCACTGGCATGGCTCGACCCCGTCCAGCTTCATGATGCACCTCTCGCTCACCACCGGGGGAGCCACCGAATGGACACCGGAGATGGTGGTGGACGCCGACTATCTGCGGGAACCGGGAGACTGAGGATCTCCCGACAGGCGGGTCACAGGTAGAGGCCGGTCGAGTCGCCGGAGCCTTCCTTGCCTGCACCGAGTTGCTGGCGGCGCTGCATCTCGGCCAGTTGGGCCTGAGCGGCCATCTGCTGGCTGAACAACGAGGCCTGGATGCCGTGGAAGAGGCCCTCCAACCAGCCAATCAACTGGGCCTGGGCGATCCGGAGGACGCTCTCGGAGGGGATCTCGTCGCCGGCAAGAGGAAGGATGATCTCGTTGAACTCGTCCAGCAGGTCGCTGGCGAGGACCTCGCGCAACTCCTCGAGCGAGCGCTGGTGGATGGTCCTCAGCTGGGCGCGCCCTGCCTCGTCGACCGGGGCCTGGCGGGCCTCTTCCAGCATTGCCCGGGTCATGGAGGCGATCCGGATCAACTTGGTGGGTTGGAGGACGACCGGTTCGTCCTCCCGTTCCGGGATGGGCGGTTCGACCTGGTCGGGTCGCATTGGTTCGGTCATATGGGGGCGAAGCCTAACGGTCCGCAGGCTGTTGCCCGGCGCCGGTCGGTGAAAGGCAAACCTCTGCCGACCGGGGTCACTTCACGGATTCCGCCCAATGGCGTAAGGTGAGCTTGTGATAGCGAGGGGTGAGTTATGAACCAGGACGATCTTCCCCCGATCCTCGATGCCGCCCAGGTGGCCGACCTGCTCGGGATGAACGTGCAGATGGTGCGCCGGTATGCCCGGGAGGGCCGGATTCCGGCCTACAAGCTGCCCGGGGGCCGCACCTTCAAGTTCTTCCGGGACGAGGTGTTCGAGTTCGTGCGGGCCCACCCGGTGGTTCCCGACGACATCGACGAAGAAGAACTCAGCGACACGATCTGAACGGCCGACGGTCCCTACACCTTGGCGGGAACGGCTCCCGATCGGCTGAGCCACAGACGCATCAGCTTGTGTCCGAAGTCGGCAGTTGGGTCGAACATCAGCGGGCATCCCCCGTCGATGACGGTGATGCCGTTGGCTCGTCCGTAGATCGTGGCCTCGTCGCACACGCTCCCGCCACCAAAGCCCCGGTGCATCCACACGTGCCGAATCCCGAGTGAAGCACACTCCTGCATCGTCTCTTCGGCCAACTCCGGGCGGGTGGCGATCACAACCGCCTCGACCCCACCGGGAATCTCACCCAGGCTGTGGTAGCAGGGGCCACCTTCGACCTCGTCGGCGTTGGGGTTGACTGCGAACACTACGTATCCGCGGTCACGAAGTCGCTGATACACGATGTTGCCGCCATGCCCCTGTGGTGTGCGAGACACACCGGTGACCGCGATTCGTTTGTTGGCCAGGAAGGCGGCCGCTGCCTCCTTGACTGCCGGCATGATCCTCTCCCTTTCGTCTCGAGTCGATGAGAAGCGGTCCGTCCACGACGGGTCGGACGCCCCATTCTCAATCGGGTGGTCATGCTCCGACAGAGGCGAAGGTCATGCGGTCCGGCGGCCGGTCGGCGGTCGACGGTCCCGGAAGTAGCGACCGCCCGTATGCTCGCGGCATGAGCGAAGCCCCAAGCTCTCATCTGTTCATCGTGACCGGCGCTTCCCGCGGCCTGGGTCGCGCCATCGCCGAGCAACTTGCGGCGGAGCCATCGGCGCTCGTGCTCGGTCTTTCGCGCCAGACCCCACCGGCCTCGTTCGAGCAGTGGGCCTGTGACCTCGGCGAACCCCGGCCGGTGGCCGAGCGCCTGCGGAACTGGCTGGCCGGCTTCGGGCCCACCCGTTTTGCGAGCGCCGCATTGATCAACAACGCCGCTCTGGTCACCGAGCCGCGGCCGCTCCCCGAGGTGGATCTGGCCGAGTTGTCGGCGGCGGTGCGGGTGGGGCTGGAAGCACCGCTGCTGCTGACTGCCGCCTTTCTGAGTGAAACTCGGGGGTGGGCCGGCGTCGTCCGGCGGGTGCTGCACATCTCCTCGGGTCTGGGGCGTCGGGGGATGGCCTCCGCCGGCCCCTATTGCGCGGTGAAGGCAGGCCTCGACAACCTCGCTCGGGCCCAGGCCCTGGAGGAGGCGCTGCAACCCAATGGGGCCAGGGTCTGCTCGCTGGCGCCAGGGGTGATCGACACCGACATGCAGGTCCGGTTGCGCAGCGCCGACCCAGCCGCCTTTCCCGACATCGGTCAGTTCGAGCAGATGAAGAGAGAAGGGCAGCTCGCCGGCCCGGCCCAGGCCGCGGCCAGGGTGATCGCCTACCTGAACCGGGCGGACTTCGGCGACAATCCGGTGGGCGACGTCAGAGATCCGTGACTGCTGGTCGATGTCAGAGCGGCCACACCAATTCGAACCGCTCCAGCACCATGATCGTGTCGTCCGTCACGGTGGTCCCGATGGCGGCGAAGTAGGAGATGTGGGCCTGCCGCCACCAGGCGAGTGTGCGGTCACCTTCGCCCTCTTCGAACGCGAAGGCTTCGTCGACGGCGCCAAAGGGTCGGGTCTCGACCGAGGTGGTTCGAATGATGCACACCGCCTTGCCTACCCCGTCGAGCACAATCGAGTGCGCCCCAGGCATCGGCGGGGATTCCCCCGCCACCTCCCAATCGGCCAGCACCGAGGCGGTAGCCCGCTTGGGGCCGTCACGCACGAGGAGCGCCAGTTCCGTCGCCACCTCGGGCAACTCCTCGGCGAAGGCCTCGGCGGTGTAGGGACCGACCGCTCCTGTGGCCGTGACGTAGTCGCTCCACATGACTTCCGGGCCCATGGGTCGCAGTCAAGCACCCGGAGGGCGCACCCTGCCTCCGGACCGTCGACTTAGGATGAGCGTGGTCGAGATTGGGCCAGCAGCCCTAGACCACTTGATCGAGTGACTGGTTCGTTCCTGAGTGGAGACGGAGGAACGCAGATGACTCACAACGGCCATGAGCGCGGCCATGCCGAGCAGGCCGGCGTCGCGCCCGCCGGGGCTATGAGCCATGAACCGCCTCACGTGAGCGGGCACGGCGGCCGTGGCGGGCACGACAAACACGCCGGGCACAGCGTCGCCATGTTCCGGGACCGGTTCTGGAACTCGCTGGGATTGAGCCTCGTTGTCATCTTCTTCTCGGAGATGATCCAGGAGTGGTTCGGGTACACGGCTCCCACCTTCCCCGGGTCGGACTGGATCGTGCCGGTGCTGGGCACGGCCGTCTTCGTATACGGCGGTTCGCCCTTCTTGAAGGGGGCGGTGGGGGAGATCCGCGACCGCCGGCCGGGGATGATGCTCCTGATCGGGATGGCGATCGTGGTTGCGTTCGTCGCCTCGGTCGCCACCAACCTGGGTTGGTTCGATCTGGACTTCTGGTGGGAACTGGCGGCGCTGATCACGATCATGCTGTTGGGCCACTGGATGGAGATGCGAGCGATCGGCCAGGCCCGAGGTGCGCTCGCCGCTCTGGCCGAACTGCTGCCCGATGAGGCCGAGCGGATCAGCAACGGTCAAACCGAGACTGTCTCGATCGCAGAGCTGAAGGTGGGAGACGCGGTGCTGGTGAGGCCCGGGGGCCGGATCCCCGCCGATGGGTCGATCATCGAAGGTGAGGTGGAGGTCGACGAGTCGATGGTCACCGGCGAGTCGAAGCCGGTGGCGAAGGGACCGGGTGACCGGGTGGTAGCCGGAACCGTGGCGACCGACACGGCGATCCGGATCGAAGTCGAGGCGGTAGGGGACGACACTGCCCTCGCCGGCATCCAACGACTGGTGGCCGAGGCGCAGGATTCGAAGTCCCGCGCCCAGGTGCTGGCCGACCGGGCCGCCGCCATCCTCTTCTATGTGGCGGTGGCGGCGGCGGTGATCACGGTGGTGGCCTGGATGATCGTCGGTCAACCCGACCAGGCGGTCGTGCGAGCCGTGGCGGTGTTGGTGATCGCCTGTCCCCACGCCCTCGGGCTGGCGATACCACTGGTCATCGCCATCTCGACCGGGATGGCCGCCCGCCACGGCATCCTGGTCAAGGATCGCCTCGCCCTGGAGCGGATGCGCAACATCGACATCGTCCTGTTCGACAAGACCGGCACTCTGACCAAAGGCAGCCATCGGCTCACCGCCCTCACCGCCGCCGACGGGAACGACGCCGGGCTGCTCGCCCTCACCGCCGCCGTCGAGTCCGACTCGGAACACCCCCTCGCCCGGGCGATTGTCACCGCCGCCAGGGAACAGGGCGCGATTCCTGCTGCCTCCGGGTTCAAAGCCTTGAGCGGCCGCGGTGTGGTGGCGACCGTCGACGGTTCCGAGGTGGCGGTCGGTGGACCGGTCATGCTCCGGGAGAGCAACCTCGAGGTGCCGGAATCGGTCGAGGGGCCGGCCGATGGTTGGAAACGGCGCGGTGCCTCCGTCCTCTACGTGATCAGGGATGGCATGGTTCTCGGCGCTCTGTCACTGGAGGACGAGATTCGGCCCGAGTCCCGGGCGGCGGTGGACCAACTCCACCGGCTGGGAGTGAAGGTGGCGATGATCACCGGCGATGCCCGGCAGGTGGCCGATGCGGTCGGGGCCGACCTCGACATCGATGAGATCCTCGCCGAGGTGCTTCCCGCCGACAAACACTCGAAGGTAGCGGGGTTGCAGGAGCGGGGGTTGCGGGTGGCGATGGTGGGGGACGGGGTGAACGACGCCCCGGCGCTTGCCCAGGCCGACGTGGGCATCGCCATCGGAGCCGGTACCGACGTGGCGATCGAGTCGGCCGGCATCGTCCTCGCCTCGGACGACCCGCGGGGGGTGGTCGCTATCCGCCGGTTGTCCCAGGCCGGTTATCGCAAGATGATCCAGAACCTGATCTGGGCCACCGGATACAACGTGGTGGCCCTTCCGCTGGCGGCGGGGGCAATGGCCTGGGCCGGGCTGGTGCTTGCCCCGGCCGCCGCCGCCATCCTGATGAGTGCCTCCACCGTGGTGGTGGCCGTCAACGCCCAGTTGCTGCGG
>DAIOGO010000030.1:0-21943 GCA_036745195.1 Actinomycetota bacterium
TGAACGATGAACGAGAAGGTTGAAGGTTGAAGGTTGAAGGTTGAAGGCTCGGACTTTGACCTTTGAGCTTTGAACTTTGCACCACTCATGGCGCATGGTTGGTAGCTGCTGGCCGATGCCCGACAGCCGATGCCCGATAGCTGCCTGACGCAGGACGCATGACGCATGGCGCAAGACGCATGGCGCGAGAAGGTCCCCCCGCAGTCTTCATCTCGAAACGAACGAGAAACTCCCGGGGGATGGGAAGATGCCGGGGTAAAGCTTCGTTGAGGTGGACATGGACTTCGTCGACATGGGCCTTGCCCTGCAACTGGCGGTCGCCTTCGGCGGCGGGTTGCTGGCGTTCCTCTCGCCGTGTGTTCTCCCCCTCCTGCCCGGCTATCTGGGCTTGATGTCGGGCTACAGCGTCGCCGACCTGCGGGCCGGCGAAGCCTCCCGGGGCCGCATGCTGCGAGCGACGATCCTGTTCGTCCTCGGATTCACCGCCGTCTTCGTGGCGAGCGGCGCCCTGGCCACCTCGATCAGCACGCTGCTCCTCCAGAACCAGTCGGTGATCAACCGGGTGGCCGGCACGTTTGTGATCGTCTTCGGGATCGTCATGATCGCCATGTCGTTCACCAACAAGGGTGTCTTCGGTTTTCTGTCCCGCGAACGACGGATGGAGGTGCGCCCCTCCCGACTGGGAATGTGGGCCCCACCCGTGATGGGGGTGGCGTTCGGGTTCGGTTGGTCGCCCTGCATCGGAACGATCCTCACCGGGGTGCTGGCGGTGGCGGCCACCCAGGACACCGTCGGGCAAGGAATGCTGCTGCTGCTGGCCTTCTCGCTGGGGATGGGGGTGCCCTTCATCCTCTCCGGTCTCGGCGTCAGCCGGGCGCTGCGCAGCGTCAAGGCGATCGGCCCCTGGCTGCGGCCCATCAACATCACCGGGGGTGTCCTGATGACGGCCTTCGGGATCCTGCTCGTGACCAACAACGTCTTTCGCCTGGCCGTCTTCTTCCAGAAGGTGTTCGGCGCCGTTCCCTTCCTGGAGCGCCTCGCCGAGATCTGAGGCGGTCCTACTCTCACCCAGACAATGCACGTTGCCCCCGGACTCGACGAGTTCCTCGATCTCGCTTCCCGTTACTCGGTGATCCCGCTTTCGGTAGAGGTGATGGCCGATCGCGACACGGCGGTCTCGGTGTTCGAGAAACTGGTGGGGGATCGACGCGGCTTCCTGCTCGAATCGGTGGAAGGGGGTGAGCGGTGGGCGCGGTGGTCGTTTGCCGGCTGGGATCCGATCTTCACCCTGCGGAGCCACGGCGGGGTGTCGGTGATCGACGACCCAACCATCGACCTCCCGGCCGGGGATCCGCTGACGGTGCTCGAACGTCTGGTCGAACGGTATCGCACCCCGGATCTGCCCGGTCTCCCGCCGCTCCACTCGGGGGTGGTCGGGTATCTCGGTTATGACTGCGTCCGGTACATCGAGCAGCTTCCCGCCATGCCGGTGGACGACCGGGGACTGCCCGAGATGGTCTGGCAGTTAGTCGGGTCACTGGCGGCGGTCGACCGGGTGCGGCAGACCATCGTGCTTGTGCGCAACGTCCTGGTGGGCGACGATCCGGCCGCCCAGCACCAGCAGGCGGTGGAACGACTGGCGGCGGACATCGGCTCATTGGGCCGGCCCCACCCTTATGCGGTCACTCCGATCGAGGTGACGGCGCCGCGACCCTCCTTCACGTCCACCTTCGAGCGGGCCGCGTTCGAAAAGGCGGTGGTCGACATCAAGAAGTTCATCGTTGAGGGGGATGCCTTCCAGGTGGTGCTGTCGCAGAGGCTGACGTCCGAATTCTCCGGCGACCCCTTCGCCGTGTACCGGGCGCTGCGAATGATCAATCCGTCACCGTTCTTGTTCTTTATCCGCGATTCCGAACTCACGGTGTTCGGGTCTTCCCCCGAACTGATGACCAGAGTGCGGGATGGCATCGCCTACTCGCGCCCGATCGCCGGGACCCGGCCCCGGGGGGCGAACGAGGAGGAGGATCTGCGGCTGGAGGCCGAACTCCTGGCCGATCCGAAGGAGAGAGCCGAGCACACGATGCTCATCGACCTCGCCCGTAACGATCTGGGCCGGGTGTGCGAATACGGGACCGTACATGTCGACGACCTGATGGTGATCGAGCGGTATAGCCACGTGCTTCACATCGTGTCGGGGGTGTCCGGCAAGCTGCGTCCCGGGGTGGGCCCGGTCGACGTGATCAGGGCCACCTTTCCGCACGGAACCGTCTCTGGAGCACCGAAGGTGCGGGCGATCGAGATCATCGATGAATTCGAACCGGTGGCCCGCGGTCCCTATGCCGGTGCGGCCGGTTATCTCGACTTCTCGGGCAACGTCGACACCTGTATCTGCCTACGGACGGTGGTGACCGCCGGCGACAAGGCCTGGATCCAGGCGGGGGCGGGGATCGTGGCCGACTCGGATCCCGGTCTCGAGTACGAGGAGACGCTGCACAAGGCAGCGGCCGTGCTCGATGCCCTCGCCAGGGCGGAGAGCCTCCGGTGAGTGATCCGGGCCGGCGCCGCCAGGCCACCAGAGACGCCTTGTGGGTGGTCGGGCCCGATGCCGTCCGCTTCGTCGACGGTTTGGTGAGCCAGGATGTTGCCTCGATGCAGGATCGGGAGGTGCGCCGTTCCTTCCTGCTCGGTCCCCAAGGCAAGCTGAGGGCCTTGCTGTGGCTGGCTCGTTTCTCGGACGACCTGCTGCTGATCGCCGATCATGGCTGGGGTGAGCGGGTCACCTCCGATCTCGACCACTACCGGATACGGATCAAAGCGGTGGTCGAGCCGAACCGGCTGGCGGTACACGAGTTGTGGGGTGGTGGCGACCGGGCAGCGGGGGAGGGCCTGTCTCCGTCGGTCACCAGGGAGGTGGTGGTCCGGCTCGGCTCCACCGATCGACTGGTGGCGATCGGGCCGGTCCCGGCCGGGGATTGGACCGAGGTCGATGACGAGACCTTCGCCCGGGACCGGGTGCTGGCGGGTGAGCCGGTGTTCGGCATCGACGTCGACGAGTCGACCATTCCCCAGGAGACCGGCCTGGTGCCCGAGGCGGTGTCGTTCACCAAAGGGTGCTACCTCGGCCAGGAGCTGGTGGCGCGCATCGACAGTCGGGGACACGTCAACCGGCACCTCGAGCGGATCGAACTGGACAAAGGCCCTCCGCCCCCTTCCGGTGCCGGTGTGTGGCAGGGTGATGCCGAAGTCGGGGTGTTGACCAGCCCGGTGGCCGCCGGCCACGGCTCGATCGGCCTGAGTCTCCTTCGGCGGGAAGTGGCGCACGACGACACGGTTGAGGTTCGCGCCGACGGCAGTACCTGGTCCGGAGTCGTGCGACCACTTCGCCCCGGTTCGTCCGTCTAGATTCCCGTCGATGCGGGCTCAACCGGCGGCGCGGTGGTGGCAAACGGGGGTGATCTATCAGATCTATCCGCGTTCGTGGGCCGACGGCAATGGCGATGGCATCGGTGACTTCGAAGGGATGACCGCCCGCCTCGACTACCTGGTGGACACCCTGGCGGTGGATGCGGTGTGGGTGTCGCCCTTCTATCCATCGCCCCAAGCCGACTTCGGGTACGACGTGAGCGACTACTGCGACGTGGATCCCATGTTCGGCGATCTCGAGTCCTTCGATCGGTTCCTCGCCGCCTGCCACGAGCGCCAACTGAAGGTCATCATCGACTGGGTCCCCAACCACACCTCGTCGCTCCACCCGTGGTTCGTGGAGTCGCGCAGGTCGGTGGACGACCCTCGTCGTGACTGGTACGTGTGGCGTGACCCCCGGCCGGACGGATCACCGCCCAACAACTGGCTCTCGATCTTCGGAGGTCCGGCCTGGACGAAGGACGAAACGACCGGCCAGTACTACCTCCACTCCTTTCTGCCCGAGCAGCCGGATCTCAACTGGCGCAACGAGCTGGTGGTGGAGGCGATGCTGGACACCCTCAGGTTCTGGCTCGACCGGGGCGTCGACGGGTTCCGCATCGATGTCGCCCAACGGTGCCTCAAGGATCCGGAACTCCGTGACAACCCGCCCGCCCGCAGCCAGGAGGCCGACGCCTACAAGCCCAACGCCGAGTACCTCGCCTTCGATCATCTGTACGACGCCGCCCATCCGGACATCCATCTGCTGTTCCGCCGGATCAGATCGGTGGTGGACGAATACGAGGCAAGTGCTCCCCGCTTCCTGGTGGGCGAGATCCACGAATACGACTGGAAGGTCTGGGCCAGCTACTACGGCTGGGCCCTCGACGAGCTGCACATGCCGTTCAACTTCGCCCTGCTCCCCGCCGGAATCGACCCGCTCGCGATTCGACGGGCGATAGAAGGGCTCGAAGCCTCGCTGCCGGCTGGGGCCTGGCCCAACTGGGTGTACGGGAACCACGACGAGCCACGGATCGCCGACCGGTTGGGATGGGACCAGTCGCGGGCGGCGGCGCTTCTCTTGCTCACCCTACGGGGCACACCGACGCTCTACTACGGCGACGAGTTGGGGATGCGGCAGGCCGACGTCCCGCCGGAGGCCCAACAGGACCCGTGGGGACGCCAGATGCCTGGTTTTGGTCGCGATGGGTGCCGGACCCCGATGCAGTGGGATGGCGGCGAACAGGCCGGGTTCACGACCGGGACCCCCTGGCTGGGCCCCCTCGACCAGGCGCAGTTGAGTGTTGCCGCCCAACTCGGTGACCCCGGCAGCCACCTCGAGTTGTACCGCCGCCTGCTTTCGGTGCGTCGCAACCATCTGGCCCTCCGGGAGGGCACCATTTCGTTTCTCTCCGGCTGGGATCGCCCCCATCCGCTGGTGTACCGGCGGAGCGCCGGTGATGGCGGCGAGGTGATCGTTGCCCTCAACCTGTCCGCCGATCCCGTCAACTTCGTCCTGTCGGGGAAGAACAACTGGTCGGTGGTGGTGGGAACCGACCCGCACCGGTGGGACGCCCCCTTCCCGGGAATCCTCCGACTGGCTCCGTTCGAGGGGGTCGTCCTCGCCGGACCCCAGTGAATCGCAGCTTCCGGGCCGTGGCAACATGTCGCCATGATGCTCGAACCGATCCTGGCGGCCACCAGACTGCGGGTGGAGGCGATGCAGCCGTTGCCGCACTACCGGGAGCGGGCCGGGGAGGGGGGCGAGGTGCGGGCCTTCCCGGCGGCCCTGACGGGCGAGCATCTGGCCGTCATCGCCGAGGTCAAGCGGCGCTCACCGTCTCGGGGTGTGCTGGCGGAAGACCTCGATCCTGCCGCCCAGGCGGCGCGCTACGCCTCCGGCGGAGCGGCCTGCATCTCGGTACTCACGGAACCGGACTTCTTCTCCGGATCGAACTCCGACCTGATCGCCGTGCGGGCGGCCTGCCGGCTTCCCGTCCTTCGTAAAGACTTCACCCTCGATCCGCGTCAGATCTGGGAGGCGAGGGCGATCGGGGCGGATGCAATCCTCCTGATCGTCGCCGCTCTCGACGACTCCACCCTTCGCCGCCTCCACGACACGAGCCTCGAAGCGGGGGTGGCGGCGCTGGTCGAGGTCCACACCGCGGCCGAGGCCGAGCGGGCGCTTGCCCTGGGGGCGACGCTGGTCGGCGTCAACAACCGCAACCTCGACACGTTCGTCGTCGATCTCGCCACGTCGGAGCAATTGGCCGATCTGCTGGCGGGGGTCCCGGTCAAGGTGGCCGAAAGCGGCATCCACCTTCCTCGGGATGCGGCCAGGATGCGGGCCGCCGGGTTCGACGCGGTGCTGGTGGGAGAGGCACTGGTCACCGCCCCCGATCCTTCCGCCCTCATCGTCGAACTGCGCGGGAATTCGTGACCTGGGTCAAGGTGTGCGGGTTGCGCACCACCACCGACATCGAGGTGGCCGCCGCCGCCGGAGCCGATGCGGTGGGGTTGGTGCTGGCCGAATCACCTCGCCGGGTGGAGGCGGACGTGGCGGCCCGACTGGCCCGGTCCAGCCCGGTGCCGGTCTTCCTGCTGATGGTGGACGCCGTCCCCGCCGAGATGCTGGATCTCGCCGGCTTCGTCGGAGCCAGCGGGATTCAGCCGTACGGACGGAACGCCGGCGAGGTGGCGGCGGTGGCGGTGCGGGCGGGGTTGACGGTCCTGCGTCCGGTGGCGGTGGGGGAGCAGGTGGAGGAGATCGACGTGCCGGCGGACCAGATCCCGCTCTTCGACAACGGCTCTGCCGGCGTGCGGGGCGGGAGCGGCATCGCCTTCGATCACGGCTTGCTTCCTGCCCTCGACCGGCGGTGGGTGCTGGCCGGTGGACTCGACGGATCCAACGTGTCCGAGGCGATCCGGCGGACCGGCGCCTGGGGAGTAGACGCCTCGAGCCGCCTAGAGTCGAGCCCCGGGACCAAGGATCCCGACCTGATTCGTGCCTTCGTGGAAAGTGCAAAACGCGCATGACAGCAATGAGATTGAGCCGGCCGGACGCCCATGGGCGTTTTGGCGAGTTCGGCGGGACGTTTGCTCCAGAGACGCTGATGCCCGCCCTTCGGCAACTGGAGGTGGAGTTCGAGGCGGCGTGGTCCGATCCCGGTTTCGTGGCCGAATACCGCCGGTTGTTGCGGGACTTCGTCGGACGCCCGACCCCTCTGCACGAGGCCCGCAACCTCTCGAAGCGACTGGGGTTCCGGGTCCTGCTCAAGCGGGAGGATCTCGCCCACACCGGAGCGCACAAGATCAACAACGCCATCGGCCAGGGTTTGCTCGCTGTCCGGATGGGCAAGCGCAAGATCATTGCGGAGACCGGTGCCGGCCAGCATGGAGTGGCCGCCGCCACCGCCGCCGCCACCCTGGGACTCGAGTGCACCGTCTACATGGGGGAAGTCGACGTCAAGCGGCAAGCCCTCAACGTGCTGAGGATGGACATCCTCGGTACCACCGTGGTCCCGGTGACGAGTGGCGCCGGAACCCTCAAGGACGCGGTCTCGGAAGCGATGCGGGAGTGGGTCAGGACCGTCGACGACACCCACTACGTCATCGGGTCGGTGGTTGGGCCGCATCCGTTTCCGTGGATCGTGCGGGAATTCCAGAAGGTCATCGGCGAAGAGGTGCTCGACCAGTTGGGAGATGATCTCCCCGACGTGGTGGTGGCGTGCGTCGGTGGTGGATCCAACGCCATGGGCATCTTCTATCCCCTGGCCGACCGGGGGATGGAATTGGTTGGGATCGAGGCGGCCGGCGACGGGATCGAGACCGGCCGGCATGGCGCCTCCATCGGTGCTGGATCCCCCGGCATCCTCCACGGGACCCGCACCTACCTGCTCCAGGACGACGACGGGCAGGTACTGGAGGCCCATTCGATCTCGGCCGGGCTCGACTACCCGGGGGTCGGACCGGAACATGCCTACTTCTATCAGAGCGGCCTAGCCAGATACGAGAGTGTCACCGACGCCGAAGCCCTGCACGGTGTCGAGATCCTGGCCAGGGCGGAAGGGATCATCCCTGCCCTCGAGAGCGCCCACGCCATCGCCTGGCTCGAACGGGAGGCCGACCGCCTCCAGGGGAAGACCGTCCTGGTGAATGTCTCGGGCCGCGGCGACAAGGACGTCGACACCATCGGCCGGGCCCGAGGCGCCCTGCAATGAACCGGGTCGAGCAACTCTTCCAGACCTCCAGGGCACGTTCGGGGTCGGTGCTGCTCCCGTTCATGACCGCCGGCCTACCCGACCCCACCCGGTCGGTGGCGGTGTTCGAGGCGATGGCCGCCGCCGGGGCCGACGGGTTCGAGGTGGGGATCCCGTACGCCGATCCTTTGATGGACGGTCCCGTCATCCAGCGGGGGAGCGACAAGGCGCTGGCCGCCGGTACCACCATCGAAGTGGCACTGGAGGTGATCGCATCGGTGGCCGCCCTCGGCAAACCGGTGCTCGCCATGACCTATGCCAACCCCGTGTTCCGGCGGGGGGTGGAGTGGTTCTGTCTTCGCCTGGCCGAGGCCGGGGCGGATGGGATCATCGTCCCCGACCTCCCTGTCGAGGAATCGGGATCACTGCGGGCGGCCGCCGCTCGGCACGGCATCGGGGTGGTCCAGTTCGTGGCTCCCACCTCCGACGAGGAGCGAGTGGCGGCTGCCGTCGCCACCGAACCCCTCTTCGTTTATGCAGTGGCCGAGATGGGAGTTACCGGGGAACGCTCGGAAGGCAGCACCAGCCTCGGTCCGTTGATCGAACGGATCCGGGCGGTGTCTTCGGTTCCGGTGGTGTGTGGCGTCGGCATCTCCACTCCCGAGCAAGCCTCCGCCGCCGCCGCTCTCGGCGCCGATGGTGTGATCGTCGGGTCGGCGCTGGTTAGACGAATTCTCGAAGCGCCCGATTTCGATCAGGGCAAGGAAGCAGTGTCCACCGCGGTGGCCGCCCTGGCCGCCGCGCTGGCCGGTTGATCGGTCGGACCACACCCAAAACGAGGCAACGGTCTCGCCAACTGGTTGGTTCGTCCTCAGCCAGGGAGTGGGGGGAGTGGGGATGCGGCGAGGACGACAGTTGTACGGCGAGACCGTTGCCAGTCGAAAACACTAGTGACCACAGTGGAGGCGCAACGGTATTCCCGCTTCGGTTCATCGCCAGTGCCGGAGGCGGGACTCGAACCCGCACGCCCAGAGGACAATGGATTTTGAGTCCATCGCGTCTGCCAATTCCGCCACTCCGGCTGGAACGTCAGGGCAGTGTAGGCCTCGAACCGGGAGAACCGTCCGCCGGTAGAGTCGTCGCGATGGGCCGGTTGGAACGAAAACTCCTGGCAGTCATGGACGAACTCGATCGCCTGGCGCGAGAGGAAGAGCAGGTGGATGCCGAGTTGTCCTTCCATCGATTGATCAACGACGACGTGGTGCGGGACGCAGCCGTTTCCGATTTGGATGCCGACCGCCGCGAGGCCGGGGCGACCAGTGCCGACGTGCGCCGGTTCGAGCGCCGGTTGGCCGAGATCGCCGCCCGCCGGGTCAAGCTCGAAGGCATCCGCCGCGAGCTGGCCTCGAGGATCACCTGACGTGCCGACCCTGGCGCTGCTCGACGGCCACTCGATCGCCTACCGGGCCTTCTTTGCCCTGCCCGAGGATCTGGCAACCACCTCCGGTCAGGTCACGAACTCGGTGTACGGGTTCACCCGGATGCTCATCAAACTCATCGGCGAGCATCATCCCGACGCGGTGGCGGTGGCATGGGACGTCGGTCGTCAGACCTTCCGGACGGAACGGTTTCCCGAGTACAAGGCGCAACGGGTCACCGCACCGGACAACTTCAAGTCGCAACTCCCGCTCATTCGTGAGGTGCTGGAGGCTCTCGACATCAGTCAGTTGCAGGTTGAGGGCTTCGAGGCCGACGACGTGATCGCCACCCTCTCGGAGCGGGCGGTGGAACAGGGTTGGGATGTCATGGTGGTGACTGGCGACCGGGACGCCTTCCAATTGGTCGACGATCACCGCACGGTGCTCTACACCCGCCGGGGTATCACCGACACGGTCATCGCTGATGCCAGGTATGTGGAGGAGCGCTACGGGATTCGCCCCGATCAGTACGTCGAGTACGCCGCGCTGCGGGGAGACACCTCCGACAACCTGCCCGGCGTGAGTGGGGTGGGGGAGAAGACGGCGGCCAAACTGATCGCCGGGTATGGAGGTCTGGAAGGCATCTTCGATCACCTCTCCGAACAGACGCCCAAACTGCGAGAGAACCTGGCGGCGGCCCGGACCCAGGTGTTCCTCAA
The DNA here is from genome assembly GCA_036745195.1 of Actinomycetota bacterium. GTDB lineage: Bacteria > Actinomycetota > Acidimicrobiia > Spongiisociales > ZC4RG35 > JBFHRE01. Next base: position 9,739 of record DAIOGO010000030.1, read on the forward strand.
CCGTGAGCTGATGAAGCTGGTCCGGGATCTCGACCTCGAACTCTCTCTCGACACCATCACCCGGCGCGAGTGGGACCAGGAGAAGCTGCGCCAGCTTTTCGTCAGCCTCGAGTTCCACTCGTTGTGGGAGGACCTGCTCGAGGTTCTCCCCGGCGGCAGCAGGCCGCCGCAGGAGGTGATCGATGCACAGGGCCGGCTAGGCGCCGGCGCCTCCCTCGCCACCGTGGCCGGCCCGATCGTCCTCGATCTGGTCGAGGACGGTGGCTTCGCCGGGCTGGCGGTGCTCGATCGGGGAGAGTCGGTGGAGGTGGTTCCACTCGATCGCCTCGACCCGCAAGCCGTCTCGGTCCTCACCGATCCTGGTCGTCCCAAGTACGCCCACGACGCCAAGCGGATCATCCGGCGCCTGGGCGAGCTCGGGGTGGCACTGCGGGGGGTGACCTTCGACACCGCCCTGGCCGCCTATGTGCTCGATCCATCTTCCCGGGCCTACGACCTGTCGACAGTGGTCGAGCGTTGGCTGGGGAGCGAGCTCGACTCAGTCGATCGGGATACGGGCTCCGGTGGCGCGCAGGGGGCCTTCGACTTCTCGGATGGGCCGGACTTCGATGCGGCTGCCCGGCGGGTGGTGGCGATCGAGCGCCTGGTGGAGGTGCTCCGTGGGTTGCTCGACGACCGGGCGGAGCTGGACCTCTTCGCTCGGTTCGAGATGCCACTCATCGAAGTGCTGGCCAAGATGGAGGTGCTCGGTATCGCCATCGATCGGCCCTACCTCGAGGCGATGGGGGACGACCTGAGGTCGGAGCTCGCCGGCCTCGAAGCCGAGATCCATCAACTGGCGGGCGAGCCGTTCAACATCAACTCGACCGATCAACTGGCGGTCGTGCTGTACACCAAGCTGGCGTTGCCCGTTCTGAAGAAGACCGGCACCGGCAAGCCCTCCACCGATGCCTCGGTCCTGGAGAAGCTCGATCACCCGTTGGTGGCGAAGCTGCTTCGTTATCGGGAGCTGGAGAAGCTGCGATCGACCTATGTCGACGGATTGCTCCCGCTGATCGCCGCCGACGGGAGGATCCACACCCGTTTCAACCAGATGGCCGCCTCCACCGGTCGTCTCTCCTCCGAGGAGCCCAACCTCCAGAACATCCCGGTGCGCACCGATCTGGGCCGCACGGTCCGTCGGGCCTTCATCCCGGAGCCGGGCTGGAAGTTCGTGGTCGCCGACTACTCGCAGATCGAGCTGAGGGTGCTGGCCCACATGTCGCAGGAACCGGCCCTCATCGAAGCCTTCCGCCGCGGGGTCGACATCCACATGGCCACCGCCGCGCGGGTGTTCGGGGTGCCGGACGACCTCGTCAGCTCCGAGATGCGCCGTCTCGCCAAAATGATCAACTTCGGTCTGTTGTACGGAATGGAGGCGTTCGGTCTCGCCGACCGGCTCGGGATCTCACGCGACGAGGCGCGGACCCACATCGACGCCTACTTCTCGCAGTTCCGGGGAGTCAAGGAGTACCTCGACGGAGTGGTCGGACAGGCCCGCCGGGACGGGTACACGTCCACCCTGTTCGGGCGCCGGAGGTACCTGCCCGAGTTGAAGTCGGACAACTTCAGGGTGCGGCAGATGGGGGAGAGGATGGCGCTGAATGCCCCGATCCAGGGCACCGCCGCCGACATCATCAAGAAGGCGATGGTCGACCTGGATGCGGCTCTGGCCGGGCGGCGCAGCCGCCTGCTCCTCCAGATCCACGACGAACTGGTGCTGGAGGCGCCACCCGACGAGGTCGAAAGCATCTCCAAGCTGGTGGTCGATGTCATGGCGGGGGTGGCCGACCTGGCGGTTCCGCTGGCCGCCGACGTCATGGTGTGTGACACCCTGGCCGATGCCAAGTAGTTCCTGGCCGACTCCCGGTCTCTGCTGACAGGGTGAGGACGATGCGGCCGAACTTTCGGCCCTCTGGCCGATGTGATAGCCTCCGTGATGCCCTTCGACACGCGGTGCGTCGTCGTTGGAGTTCCCTTCGGAGGTAAAGAACCCACCCATGTCAGACCAAGAGACCGCGCCCGAGGCCGACGAGCCGGCGCCCGAGACCCCACAAGCCGTGATTCCCGAGGCGGAGACCGCCGCCGAGGAGGTCGTCGAGTCGACCCCGGAGGTCCCGGTGACCGAATCCGTTGAGGCGGTGACCGAACCCGTTGAGGCGGTGACCGAACCCGTCGAGGCGGTGACCGAACCCGTTGAGGCTCCGGCCGAGGCTCCGATGCCGGAGAGGCCGCGGCCGCCAGGGCCCACCGCCATCTCCGCCCCGGATCTGAGCGGGCTCTCCGATGACATCATCGATGACTTCGAGGCGGCCATCGCCGCCACGGTGATCGAGTTCAAGGAGGGCGACATCGTCGAGGGAACGGTCGTCGGCGTCGACTCCGACGGGGCGATGGTGGACATCGGCTACAAGTCGGAAGGGCTGATCCCGACCGAAGAGCTTTCGATCCGCAACAACGTCGATCCCAGCCAGATCGTTTCCATCGGTGAGCGCATCGAGGCTCTCGTCCTCAACAAGGAAGACGACGAAGGCCGGCTGATCCTCTCCAAGAAGCGGGCCCAGTACGAACGGGCCTGGGGCCGGATCCAGCAGATCACCGATTCCGGGGAAACCGTCAAGGGAACGGTCATCGAGGTCGTCAAGGGCGGTCTCATCGTGGACATCGGTCTGCGCGGCTTCCTTCCTGCCTCGCTGGTCGACCTGCGCCGGGTTCGCGATCTCGATCCGTTCATCGGTCAGGAGATCGACGCCAAGGTGATCGAGCTCGATCGGAATCGGAACAACGTCGTGCTTTCCCGTCGCGCCTACCTCGAAGAGGAGCAGCAGGAGCAGCGTCAGGCCTTCCTCGACGACCTGGCCGAAGGCGAGGTTCGTGACGGCGTCATTTCCTCGGTGGTCAACTTCGGCGCATTCGTCGACCTCGGTGGCATGGACGGCCTGGTGCACGTGTCCGAGCTCTCGTGGCAGCACGTCAACCATCCGTCCGAGGTCGTCAAGGTGGGCGACAAGGTCAAAGTCAAGGTGCTGGAGGTGGAGCGCAACCGGGAGCGGATCTCGCTGTCGATCCGTCAGACCCTGGAGGATCCGTGGCTCGTGTTCGCCCGTGACCATCAGGTCGGGGACGTAGTCGAGGGTCAGGTCATCAAGACCGTCCCCTTTGGCGCCTTCGTCTCGGTGGGCGAGGGGGTCGAGGGCCTGGTGCACGTGTCCGAGATCGCCGTCCACCGGGTGGAATCGCCCGAGTTGGAGCTGTCGATCGGCCAGCGGGTCAACGCCAAGATCACAGAACTCGACGAAGAGAAGCGTCGGGTCAGCCTTTCGATCAAGCAGGCCCTGCCGGATTGGAAGGAGCGCGAGACCGCTGCCGCCGCTCCGGCACCCGCCCGCAAGCGCCCCCCGCGTCGGGAGTTCGAGCGGGAGTTCGGGGCAGAAGAGCCCGAACGCCCGGCCGTGGCAGTCGATGCGTCGCTGGAAGCGATCCTGCAGGAACTGAAGGAGCGGGGAATCGGCCGCCGCTGATCCTTGACCGGGCCGGCAAACTCTGCGACTCTGCGTGTATCGAATAGCTCAAGTGGGTCGACAGGCGCGACGATTACCGTGAGTGCGCATCCCAGGCACTACCGTTCCCGGGGTCCGCAACGACACGGACAGGTAATCGGGCGTATGCCCGGCGACCATGACACACGAACGAATGGCTGAAGCTGCCGGTTCGACCACGGTCGTTCAGGTCGCGAAGGGTGAGATGGCGTGAAGGGTGAGATGGACTGGTGGGAAGCCGCTCCGTTGAATCACCACACATCAGATGATCTAAGGAGCATTGATGGGTAGGAGAGCGTTGGTCCTGGCGATTGCCCTGGTCCTCGGACTGGTGGCCGGCTTCGCCATTTGGCGTTATCTCAACGGAGTCGAGTCCGAGTTCCGCGAGGCCCAAGAGCAGGTCGAGGTGTTCCGGGCCGTGGCGGCCATCCAGGAGGGCACACCCGGTGCCCAGGTGCTGCAAGGCGCCGCCGCCAGCTATGCGAAGAGCCAGGAACAGCGCGAAGACCTCCCCGCCGACTACATCGCCACGCAGCAGGAACTGGACGCATTGCTCGCCGACCGGGTGGCGGTCGGACCCATCTCGGCCAATGAGATCCTGGTGGCCAGCCAGTGGGCTGCGCTTTCCGTGGAACTGACGCCGTTGGTCGATCTGATCGACGAGGGTCTGGAGGCGGTAACCGTGTCGCCGGATGTGATTGCCGGCGTCAACGGTTTCGTCCGCCCGGGAGACAAGGTCAACATCCTGGTGACGCTCGAGATCGCCTTCAACCTGACCGATGTCGCCGCCGTTCCCGAGTTCGGGATCCCCACCGAGCCGGCCGCCGAAGGTGAGGCCCAGGACACCCAGGAAGAGATCGTCCAGTACACCCGGTACGTTCTCAACCAGGTGCCGGTGATCGCAGTCGGGCGCAAGGTCACCGCGGAAGAGGGTGCACCGGAGACGGTCACCGTCGAAACCACCCCGGCTGCCGACCAGGGAACCGTCCAGGGCGAGGCTGCCCCCGAGGAGGCGGTCTCATCCGTCTACACACTCGCCCTCCCGCCGGAGGACATCGAGCGGTTGGTATTCGCCCAGTCCAACGGCTCTCTCTATTTCACATTGATTCCTGAGGACTACGTGTTGACCGAGACCAAGGGTGTCACCATCAACACGTTGTTTGCAGGCGACCTGGTCGAAGACATCTTCGGAAACTGAACGAGGCATCGTGTCCCTGAGCGAGAACAACCTGCTCGTCGTTGATGACGACGACCGCTTCATCGACGAGGCGAAGCGGTTGTTCGATGGCGGGCTGCCCACCGCCCGAACCATCGGCGACGCCCTCCAGGCGATCGAGGGCGGCAACTTGCGAATGGTGATCTTCGGACCCAGCTATGCCAGCGAGGCGGCGCTGGAGAACGTCAAGACTCTCCGCTACCAGGATCCGGGGGTGATCTCGCTGGTCGTGGCCGATTCGGTCACCGCCGGGCTGCTGCGGGCGGCGATGCGAGTTGGTGTCTCCGACGTGATCGAGGCGCCGCTGACCGAGGAGAAGATCGAGGCGGCCATCGTCCAGTTCTCGAGCGACGTGCTCACCGCCCCCCGGGCGCCGACGGCGCCCACTCCGGCCCGAACCGACGGGCAGGTGGTGACGGTGATGTCGGCCAAAGGGGGGTCGGGCAAGACAGTCACGGCCACCAACCTGGCGGTGCTGCTGGCCCGTGACCCGCACTCCACGGTTTGCCTGGTCGACGCCGACCTCCAGTTCGGCGACGTGTGCCTGGTTCTCCAACTCGAACCCAAATTCACCGTGGTCAATGCGGCCGCCGAGCTCCACCGCCTCGACGAACACCTTCTCGACTCGATCCTCGCCTCCCACCCCTCCGGCCTACGAGTGCTCGCCGCCCCGCTCGAGCCGGCCTTCGCCGACGACATCACCACCGCCGGGCTCCTGCAGATCATCGAAATGTTGCGCAGCATGTTCGACTACGTGGTGGTCGACACCGCCTCGCTGCTCGACGAGCTGTTGCTCTCGCTGCTGGAGCGTTCCGACCAGGTGCTGATGGTCGTAGACATGGATCTGCCGTCCGTCAAGAACGCCAAACTGGCTCTCGAGACCCTGAGACTGCTCAAATACCCGACCGGTAAGATCAGGCTCGTCCTGAACCGCTCGAACGCCAAGGCCCGGTTGGACGACCGCGAGATCGAGGGAGCCCTCAAGTCGCAGATCTCGGCCAGGGTGCCGTCCGACGGCATCGTGGCCGCATCGGTGAACGAAGGGCGACCGGTGGTCGAGTCGGCGCCCAAGTCGAAGGTTGCCAAGGGGTTCGAGGAAGTGTTCGAATTGGTCAAGGGTGCACAGGTGAAGAGTTCGCCTTCAGGCCGTGGGGTGTTCCGCCGAAACTAGGCGGAACGAACTAGAGAGGGAAGCACGATGGCATCGTTGTCAGAACGGGTCGCAGCCGCCAAAGCCGCCGAAGTATCGACATTCTCCGGAGCGCGCTCCGAGGCGGTGCAGGAGCTGCGCGGTCGTCTCCACTTCAAGGTGGTCGAGGAGCTCGGGCCCACCCTGTACGACCGGGGGATGAGTGACGCCGAACTCCGTCTCCGGGTCATGGAGATGCTCGAGTGGGCCGTCGACCAGGAGCAGAGCCTCCCCCTCACGGCCGCCGATCGCAAGCAACTCCTCAACGAGATCGCCTCCGACGTCCTCGGGTACGGGCCGATCGACCCCCTCCTCAACGATCCAGACGTGTCCGAGGTCATGGTCAACGGGCCGTACGACGTCTACGTCGAGCAGGGCGGGAAGCTGGTCAAGACCGACGTCCGTTTTGTCGACCAGGTTCACCTCCGTCGCATCATCGACAAGATCGTGGGCCAGGTCGGCCGGCGCGTCGACGAGGCCACCCCTCTGGTGGACGCCCGCCTCCCCGATGGCTCCCGGGTCAATGCGATCGTCCAGCCACTGGCGATCGGCGGCCCATTCCTCACGATTCGTAAGTTCTCGGTCGATCCCTACACCGAGGCCGACCTCATCCGCTTCGGGACGTTCACCCAGCGGGTGGCCGACTTCTTGCGGGCAACGGTCGTCGGCCGCCTCAACATCGTGATCTCGGGCGGTACCGGTTCGGGCAAGACCACCACCCTCAACGTCATGTCCGGGTACCTGCCCACCGACGAGCGGATCATCACCGTCGAGGACGCCGCCGAACTGCAGCTCCATCAGGACCACGTCCTCAGCCTGGAGACCCGTCCCCCCAACATCGAGGGCAAGGGCGCCATCACCATTCGTGACCTCGTCAAGAACACCCTCCGTATGCGCCCCGATCGGATCGTGGTCGGTGAGTGTCGAGGCGGCGAGGCTCTGGACATGCTCCAGGCCATGAACACCGGCCATGACGGCTCGCTCACCACCATCCACGCCAACTCCCCGCGTGACACCCTGGCCCGGCTCGAGACCCTGGTGTTGATGGCCGGATTCGATCTTCCGGTGCGGGCGATCAGGGAGCAGGTGGCCTCCGCCATCGACCTCATCGTCCAGGTGACCCGTCTCAAGGACGGAAGCCGGCGCATCACCCACATCACCGAGGTGGAAGGCATGGAAGGGGAGATGATCACCCTTCAGGACATCTTCCTGTTCGACTACGGGATGGGGATGGACGAGAACGGCAAGTACCGCGGTCGCCTCAAGCCCACCGGGATCCGTCCCTCGTTCAGCGACAAGCTGCTCGACGTCGGCATCCGGCTCCCGGCCGACCTGTTCGAACCCGAGCCGTTCGCCCGGCGCGGCTCCGACATGGCAGTCCGGTGATCATGCGTCGAATCGCAGGGATGACGCTGGCGCTGTTGGCGGTGTTGGGTCCGGCCGCCGGCGCTTTCGCCCAGTCGGCCGAGACGATCGCCATCACCGACGTCAACACGACTCGGTACGACGAGGACGGCAAGGTGACGATGGTCGTGGAGTTCCGCAACATCGCCGCTGCCATCGACCTGTCGCAGGTCGGTGTGACCGTCAACGGACAACCGGTCCAGGGAGCCACCGTCGAGCGAATCGCCAACGAGGCCGTGCCGGTCGGTGTGGTGTTGCTGATCGACGCCAGCGGCTCGATGCAAGGTGGAGCGATCGAGGCGGCCAAAGCTGCCGCCAAGGGCTTCGTCGACTCGAAGCGTCCCGAGGATTTCATCGCCGTGGTCACCTTCGCATCCCAGGTGACGGTGGTGTCGAACTTCTCGAATCGTTCGGACGACCTCAAACAACGAATCGACGGGATCGTCGCCGAGGGTGACACTGCACTCTACGACGGCGTGATCAAGGCAGCCGAGTTGTACGGCTCCAGCGACCAGATCCAGCGCAATCTGATCATTCTCAGCGACGGTGCCAACGACCTGGCGGGAAGCACGACGACACTCCAGAACGCCCTGGACGCCATCTCCGCGGCCCGGGTGAGGACGTTCGGCGTTGCTCTGGAGTCGGCCGAGTTCAACCCGGCCGACGTCCAGGCGATGGCCGAGGCGGGCAACGGGTTGTTCCTCTCCACCCCCGATCCGACTCAGTTGGACGGGTTGTACGGCCAGATCCGTCGTGAACTCGGCAACACGGTGGTGGTGCGATTCAACTCGCCGCTGTTCTCCCCCGGGGACGCCGAGTTCGGAGTCACCTACGGCGCGCTGGCCGCCACGGTGGGCGCCACGGTTCCCGGCTTCGTGACCACGACGACTGCCGGCGCGGCTCCCACCACCACCTTCCCGAGGCCACCCGGATCGGTGGTCGAGAACAACCTGCCGCTGCCCGCCTCGACCCTCCGCTGGCTGGCGGTGGGTGGCATCACCGCCACCATCGGCCTGTTCGCCTTCATCCTGCTCGGGGCCGTGGCCAACAACGAAGACGACAAGTTCGCCAAGCGACTCTCGGCGTATGGCCGCCGCGGCCAGGGAGAGGAGAGGCGTTCGTTCCTCCAGCGGATTCCGTTGCTCGGGCGTTTCACCGCTGCCGCCGAGGAGGAAGTCCGCCGCCGGGGCCTGCTCGGAGCGGTCAACTCGACTCTGGAGCAAGGGAACATCCCGCTCTCGGCCGGTGAGGCCATCGCTGCCGGATTCGGTCTGGCCGGGGTGGTCGGCCTGGTCGTCGGCATCGTCACCCTCAACCCGCTCGGCGGAGTGATCGCCGCCGCTCTCATGGTGTTGCTCGTCTTCGGTGTCATCAACTTCGTCGGCGGGAGAGAGAAGAAGAAGTTCGAGAAGCAACTCCCCGACACCTTGACCCTCACCTCGACGTCGCTCAGAGCCGGGTACTCCCTGCTCCAGGCCGTCGAAGCCGTCGCCCAGGAGGCCCCGCATCCCACCGCCCGGGAGTTCCAGCGGGCGATCGCCGAGGCCCGCCTGGGGCGGCCGGTGACCGAAGCCTTGAATGGGATCACCACCCGAACCCAGTCGAAAGACTTCGAGTGGGCGGTGCTGGCCATCGAGATCCAGCGAGAGGTGGGAGGAAACCTGGCGGAGGTGCTCCAGACCGTGGCCGACACCATGCTGGCTCGCAACCGCCTCAAGGGGGAGATCAGGGCTCTGACCGCCGAGGGTCGGATCTCGGCCTACGTGCTGGGGTCGCTCCCGTTCGCCCTGGGCGGGTTCCTGTGGGTGTCGAACCGCACCTATCTCGAGCCGCTGTTCGAAGAGACCGTCGGCCGAATCGCCGTCGGGATGGGTTTCGCCCTGATGGTGGCGGGTTGGTTGTGGCTGCGGAAGATCGTCAACATCGAGGTATGAGATGAGCGCAATCCTGTTCCCGGTCGTGATGATCTTCATCTCGGTGTTCCTGCTGGCGGCATGGATCGGTTCGGCCGTCATCCGGGTGCAGAAGACCGCCCAAGACCGATTGGCGGTGTACGGGAGGGTTCCGATCTCGCGCGACGAGGAGCTGTCCAGGCCGTTTGCCGAGAGGGCCCTGGCTCCGGTGGTGCTCCGCTTCGGTAAGGCGCTGAACCGGTTCACCCCCACCGGCTATCTGGAGAAGACCCAGAAGAAACTGCTGCTGGCGGGCTCCCCCTCCGGGATCGACGCTCCGGCGTTCGTGGTGGTGAAGGTGATTCTGCTCGTGGTGATGGGCGGCCTCGGCATCGTCGCCCGTAACACCACGACCGGCGCGTCGCCACTCCTCCAATTGCTCGTGCTGTTCGGTCTTCCGCTGCTCGGCTTCTTCGGGCCGGATGCCTGGCTGCGCCGCAAGATCGACGATCGGTCATTGGCCATGTTGCGGGCATTGCCCGACACCCTCGATCTCCTGGTCATCAGCGTCGAGGCCGGTCTCGGGTTCGATTCGGCTCTGCAACGGGTGGTGACCACCGTTCCCGGTCCTCTTTCCGAGGAGTTCTTCCGGATGTTGCAGGAGACCAGGGTTGGCGTGGCACGGCGCGACGCCATGCGGCATCTGATTGAACGAACCGATCTCGATGAGTTGCGCTCCTTCCTGCTGGCGATGATGCAAGCCGAGGCGTTTGGTGTGGCCGTAGCCAGGGTTCTGCGGGTCCAGGCGGACGAGATGCGAGTGAAGCGCCGTCAGCGGGCCCAGGAGAAGGCGTTCGCAGCGCCGGTGAAGATCGTGTTCCCACTGGTGTTCTGCATCTTCCCTTCGCTCTTCATCGTGTTGCTCGGTCCGGCCGGGATCAAGATCTCCGCGGCCTTCGGCTGACCAGATGGCGGAAGCCGCCGCCAAACGCTGGAGCCTGTGGAGCGTCGCCATCGCCGGGCTGGTGGGGATGGGGGCCACGGCGTTCAGGCAGAAGGTCAACGACAACTCCTTCCTCTGGCACGTCCGGGCCGGTGACGCCCAGATCGATGCCGGGGCGGTCCTGACCACCGACCCCTTCACGTTCACGGCGCTGGGGCGGCCGTGGCGCACCCAATCGTGGCTGGCGGATCTGATCTACTCATGGCTCGACGAGCGGATCGGGCTCTATCAGGTTCCGTGGATCGTCTTTCTGTGCTGGCTCGTCTTCGTGGCGGGGGTGCTGGCGATCGTGCGAGGGTCGACGCGATCCACCTTTCACACCGCCATCGTCACCGCCATGACCGCCACGGTCACGATCGGCTTCTTCAACCCCCGACCGGTGGTGTTCTCGTTCGGTCTGCTCTGTCTGTTGATCCTGGCCGATCGAAGCCGGCCCTTGCGCTGGACGATTCCGTTCATCATGTGGATCTGGGTCTCGATGCACGGTTCGTTCTTCATCGGGGCGGCCTATTTGGTGCTGCAGGCGATTCGGCATCGGGACAGGTTGCGAATACCGACGATCGCCGCAGCCGCCATTACCTCGCTCAGTTCTGCCCACGGATTGGGAGTGATCGGAATCCTCCTCAGTTTCGCCAAGGGGGGAGAGGCGCTCAAACTGATCCAGGAATGGGCGGTCCCCGACTTTCTCAGTCTGCCCTTCATTTCCGTCCCGATTGCGCTGCTGTTGTTGATCGCGGCGGGAATAAGAGGATCGATCCGGAAGGCGGATCTGTGGCTGATCACACCGTTCGTGCTCCTGGCTCTCGACGCCAATCGAACCGTCCCCGCCGCCTGGTTGGTGTTGTTGCCTTTGACCACCGCGGCGGCGATGTCGGTGATTCCCGACCTGGGCCATTCCCGCATTCCTCGGCTGGTCCCGCTGATGCTGGGCGCCGGCCTGATCGGAGGCCTCATCGTGGCCGCTCGCACCCCTGAGCTCGATCCTGAGCGATTCCCGGTCGAGGCCAGCCTCCACCTGTCCGGAACCCGGCTGTTCTCGAATGACGGCACTGGGGGCTTCCTGGTGTACAGCCAGTGGCCCGACCGTTTGATCTACGTGGATGACCGGGCGGAGCTGCTCTACGAGGAGATCCCCGAGATGGTGGGGGTTCGGGGGGCAGGGCCCAAGTGGCAGGAGGTGTTCGAAAGACGAGGCTTCGACGAGGCGTTGGTGTCTACCGAGGATCCGATCGCAGGCGTTCTGCAACTCGTCGGGTGGAGGGAGACGTTCAGCGACGACCACTGGATCGTGCTCATCCCACCCGCCTGAAGGGTCCGGTAGGAGTCCGATCCGCGTTGCAGCAGTGGACGTCGGGAGAAGTGCCCGACGACGCCGTTCCCCCGGACAACAAGAAGGAGGGTGGGAGCGACGCTCCCACCCTCCTTCGCTCGAATTGACCTCGTTCAGTTGCTGAGCGAAGCGGCGATGGTGCTGAAGGCGCTCGAGACCTTCTGACCGGCGATGGAAATCGCCACGATTGCGATGATGGCGATGAGCACGACCAGCAGGGCATACTCCACCATCGAGGCGCCCCGCTCATCATCGTTGATGAAAGCGACGACTTTCGTCCAAAGAGCAAGCATTGTGACCTCCTACGATTTTGCGGCTTGCCCGTAACAACCTAACTGGTTGCCGGATTCGTCCCATGGGACTCGAGACCTATTTGCCTCGGGCTCGGGAACAGGCCGGCGGGCGCACGAAGGGGAGCCCGGGAGCTGGGTCGCCCATCGCGATGAAGCCGCCCGTGCGGGCGGCTTCATCGCGATCGATTCAGTGGCGATTCAGTTGCTGAGCGAACCTGCGATGGTACTGAAGGCGCCCGACAGATTGGTGCCGAAGTTGGCGACTGCCAGGAACCCGACGATGGCGATCAATACCACCAG
>DAIOGO010000031.1:0-21725 GCA_036745195.1 Actinomycetota bacterium
GGCGGCGCGAAGCGGTTCGACCCGGTATGGGGGGGCCGTCCGCCGTCCGATCGAGGGCTTCGGGCCGGACTGGGCGAGCGCCTTTCACGGCTGGCGGATGGACTGAGACGAGCGGGCGATCGTGCTGTTGGTCGACGGGCAGCCGATCCTCGACCAGCGAGGCGATCAGGTCGTCCTTGTCCTTGAAGTACTCGTAGAGGGTGGTGCGCCCGATGCCGACTGCATGGGCAACCTCGGCCAGGGAGATGTCGGCCGAACCCACCTCCCCGAGCAGATGGTGCACGGCGTCGAGGATCTCGCGGCGGGTCAGTTCCTTGTGGGCCTGGATGCTCTGGGCGCGGATACGTGGCACGTCGACAACGCTACCTTTTCTTCGTTGTTGTGGAAGTCCTCGCCGGAATCTGGCCCGGGTTCTCTGTTCACCGGCGTCTCTCCAGTTACCCTCTTGGGGCATGGATGCCCACCCGCGTTTTCTCAACCGGGAGTTGAGCTGGCTCGATTTCAACGGTCGGGTGTTGGCTCTGGCCGAACGAGACGAGATCCCCCTTCTCGAGCGAGCCCGATTCCTGTCGATCTGGGCTTCGAATCTCGACGAGTTCTACATGGTTCGGGTGGCGGGTCTGCGCGAGCAACTGGCCCACGGGGCACGGTCGGCCAGTCCCGACGGCATGTCGGTCTCCGAGCAACTGGGGGCGATCCAGGATGCCGTGAAGCTGCAATACCGAAGGGCCTCGGAGCTGTTTCTCCAGTCCATCGACCCTCTCCTCGTCAAGGCCGGTGTCCACTACTCGGACTACGACACCCTCGACTCCGACGACCGCGAGTATCTCGACGCCCAGTTCCGGACCAGGGTGTTCCCGGTGGTGACTCCGCTGGCGGTCGACCCCGCCCATCCGTTCCCCTATATCTCCAACCTCTCGCTCAACCTGGCGATCATCGTCAGAAACCCCGAGTCGGGAGTCACCCGGTTCGCTCGTGTCAAGGTGCCGCCGATCCTTCCCCGGTTCGTCCTGATGCCCGATGGGGAACGGTTTGTCCCATTGGAGCAGGTGATCGCCACCCATCTGGGGGCGCTGTTCCCCGGGATGGAGATCCTCGAACACCACGCCTTCCGGGTCACCCGCAACGCCGACCTCGAGATCGAAGAGGACCAGGGTGAGGATCTGCTCGCCACCATCGAGTCCGAACTGACCCGCCGCCGGTTTGGCCGGGTGGTCCGTCTCGAGGTTCAGACTTCGATGTCACCCCAGGTGCTCGATCTCCTGATGCGGGAGATGGATCTCACACAGCAGGAAGTGATCGAGGTCGAGGGGCCGCTCGACTTCGCCGGGCTGGGGGTGCTGGCAGATCTCCGCCATTCCGAGTTGCTGTGGGAGCCCTGGCAGTGGGTCACCCAGCCGAGACTGACCTCGCCCATCGGCAGCGATCCAGACGTGTTCGCGGCGGTCCGCTCCGGAGACCTCCTGGTCCATCACCCCTACGACTCATTCACGACTTCGGTGGAGGCATTCCTGCGGCAGGCCGCCCGCGACCCCAAGGTCCTCGCCATCAAGTTGACCCTGTACCGGACCTCCAAGAACAGCCCGATCATGGAGGCGTTGATGGAGGCCGCCGCCGAGGGCAAACAGGTGGTGGCGTTGGTCGAGTTGAAGGCCCGGTTCGACGAGGAGCGCAACATCGAGTGGGCGCAGCGACTGGAGGACGCCGGTGTCCATGTCGTGTACGGCGTGGTCGGTCTCAAGACCCACACCAAGATCTCGCTGGTGATGCGAGACGAGGAAGACCAGGTGCGTCGTTATTCGCACATCGGGACGGGGAACTACAACGACTCCACCGCCCGCATCTACGAGGATCTGGGGCTCTTCACCGCCGACCCCGAGATCGGCGCCGACCTCTCCGACATCTTCAACTACCTGACCGGGTACAGCCATCAGCGCAGATACCGCAAGATGCTGGTGGCCCCGTTCAGCGCCCGCTCCAGCCTGCTGGAGATGATCGGGGACGAGGCGGCCAGACCCGACGGTCACGTCACCCTGAAGATGAACTCGCTGGTGGACCCGGGGATGATCGAGGCGCTCTACTCGGCCTCCCAGGCCGGGTGCCGGATCGACCTGATCGTGCGCGGTGTCTGCTGTCTGGTGCCGGGCGTCCCCGGGATGAGCGAGACGATCACCGTCCGTTCCATCGTGGGTCGATATCTGGAGCACTCCCGTGTCTTCCGATTCGGCGCCCGCGGGCGCCGGCGCCGCTATTACCTGGGCTCGGCCGATCTGATGCCCCGCAACCTCGATCGGCGGGTGGAGGCCCTGACTCCGGTCGACGACCCCGACCTCCAGTTCCGGCTCGACGAGATTCTCGACGTGGCCATGGCCGACGACCAACTCGCCTGGGAACTGGACGCCGACGGAGTCTGGAGCCGGGTCGCCCCCTCGACCGGAGTGGATGCCCACCAGACCCTGCGCGGGCTGGCCGAGGCCCGGGCCGGGGTGCGCACCACCGGCTGAACGTTCATCTCCCGTTCACCGGGCGATGTCTACCCGGTCAACCCTGCCTCCTAGGTTTCCCCACGGCCGCGCCTGCGGCCGCGACCAAGGAGATCAAATGCGGAGATTCGTGAAATCGGGAATGGTGATGGCGGCACTGGTCGTGACAGTGACGGCCTGTGGGGGCGAAGGATCGGTGACGACGGAAGGCCCATCCGATCTGAGCGGGACCATCGTCGTCGACGGATCCAGCACCGTGACACCCCTGATGACGATTGCCGCCGAGGACTTCCAGATCGCCAATCCCGGAGTACGGGTGACAGTCAGCACCTCCGGCACCGGGGGTGGTTTCGAGAAGTTCTGCAACGGCGAGACCGACATCTCCATGGCCTCCCGCCCGATCAAGGAGGAGGAGGCCGCCAACTGCGACGCCGCCGGGATCGTGCCGGTGGAGTTCATCGTCGCCAACGACGCCCTTTCGGTGATCGTCAATGTCGAGAACGACTGGGCGACCTGCCTCACGGTCGAGCAACTCGCCACCATGTGGTCGCCCGAGAGCGAAGGGGTGGTGTCCAACTGGAATCAGATCGACCCGTCGTTCCCCGACCAAGCACTCGCCCTGTTCGGCGCCGGTTCGGACTCCGGCACATTCGACTACTTCACCGAGGAGATCAACGGGGATACCGGTGTGATCCGGACCGATTACAACCCCTCCGAGGACGACAACGTGACGATCGTCGGGGTCGAGGGCGATGCCGGGGCGGCCGGGTTCCTCGGCCTGTCCTACGTGCTCGAGAACCAGGACCGGCTCAAGGCGCTCGAGATCGACGGCGGCAACGGGTGTGTGGCGCCCTCGGCCGAGTCGGTGATCGCCGGCGACTACACCCCGCTCGGGCGCCCCTTGTTCGTCTACTTCAAAGAGGAGGCCCTCGCCCGGGAGGAGGTCGCCGCCTTCGCCCAGTACTACGCCGACAACCAGGCCACCATCACCGAAGAAGCCCTCTTCATCCCGCTCTCCGACGAGCAACTGACGGCCCAGCAGGCGGAACTCGACGCCATTCTGGCCGGCTGAGCAGATCGTTAGGATCTGCCGGTGGTGAGTACCTCCAGTGTGGGTGGGGTGGCGCCGGTCGGCCTGAGGGCCACCGGCGCCACCCGCCGGCGTCTCCTGGTCCAGCGGCTGGTGCGTGCCCTGTTCGGGATGGCTGCCGCACTGACGGTGGGGATCACGGTGCTGATCGTCGTCTCACTAGTCCTGCCGGCGATCCAGTTCTTCCAGGAGGTGAGCCTGGGCGAATTTTTCGGCTCGACCACCTGGGCGCCGCTCTTCAAGCCGGCTCGCTTCGGGGTGTGGCCGATCGTGGCCGGCACCGTCTGGGTGATGGTCATCTCGCTGCTGGTTTCGATCCCGTTCGGATTGGGGGTGGCCGTCTACCTGAGTGAGTACGCCAACCGGAGGGTGCGGGCGATCATCAAGCCGATCCTGGAGATCCTGGCGGGGATCCCGACAGTGGTGCTCGGGTTTTTCGCGTTGTTCTTCGTCACACCCGAGCTGGTGGCCCGCTTCTGGCCGGTGGGGAACGTGAGCACCTTCTCGGGTCTGTCGGCCGGCATCGTGGTCGGGGTGATGATCATTCCCACGGTCGCATCGCTGGCAGAGGACGCCATGACCTCGGTGCCACGGGGTTTGCGCGAGGGCGGGTATGCCCTCGGCGCCACCCGGCGCGAGGTGGCGACGTCGATCGTGTTCCCGGCGGCGCTGTCGGGAATCGTCGCCGCCATCGTGCTGGCCGGGTCGCGTGCAATCGGTGAAACCACCATCGTGCTCATCGCCGCCGGGAGCAAACCGTCGCTCACCTGGAACCCGGCCGAGCAGATGCAGTCGATGGCCAGCTTCATCGGGTTCGCCGGGATCGGAGACCAGTCCACCGGCAGCACCGGGTATCTGACCATTTTCGCGGTGGGGCTCTTCCTGTTCGCGATCACCCTGGTCCTCAACGTGATATCGATCAGGGCGGTGCGCAGGTTCCGGCAGGTGTATGAATGAACGACGTCGTTCCCCCGGATCTGCGTACCGGCGTCTCGTTCCGTCGCCGGGTCGTTTCGGCCGTGTTCCGGGTGTTTCTGTGGATCTCGCTCGGTGTGGCGTTGGGGACCCTGGCGGCGCTCCTGATCGACATCGGGACAGAGGGGTGGTCGAGGCTCAACTGGGATCTCATCAAGAACATGCCCTCGGCCCGACCGCGCCGGGCGGGGATCCAGTCGGCCATCCTGGGCTCGTTATGGGTGGTGGGGACCACGGCTCTCATCTCGCTTCCACTGGGGATTGCCGCTGCCATCTACCTCGAGGAATTCGCCGCCAGGGACCGGTGGTACAACCGCCTGATCGAACTGAACATCCAGAACCTGGCCTCGGTGCCGTCGGTGGTATACGGCATCCTGGGACTGGCTTTCATCGCCCGGGGGCCACTCGATCTCGGCTTCACGGTCATCACCGCCGCCTTGATTCTCACGCTGGTCGTCCTTCCCACGGTGGTCATCGCCAGTCGCGAGGCTCTGCGGGCGGTTCCTTCTTCCCTTCGACAGGGCAGCCTGGCTCTGGGGGCGACCGAATGGCAGACCGTCTACCGGCAGGTACTCCCGGCCGCCGTTCCCGGGATCGCCACCGGGAGCATCCTCTCCACCTCGCGGGCATTGGGAGAATCTGCCCCTCTGCTGCTGACCGGGGCCCTCACCTTCGTCACGTTCAACCCCGAAGGTTTCACGAGCCCCTACACGGTCCTCCCACTCCAGATATTCCGCTATATCAGCGAGGCGAGAACCGAGTTCCGTCCGCTGGCGGCAGCCGCCAGTGTGGTCCTGCTGGTTGTCTTGCTCCTCATGAACTCCGCCGCCATCGGGATCCGCAACCGATTCGAGAAGAAGCTGTGACACAGGGAGAACCGGACATGGAAACGACCGTCGAAGTGCAGAAGACCGGGCGGTCCGCCGACCTCCGGCCCACTACATCCGCTCGGGCCGACACAACCGGGAGCGAGGCGACGCCGGTGGTGTTCGACCTGGGCGGTCTCTCCGTGTCGTATGGCTCCTTCCTGGCGGTGAAGGAGGTGGATGTGGCCGTCCGCCGGCATGAGATCACCGCCTTCATCGGGCCCTCCGGTTGCGGGAAGTCGACGGTGCTCCGTTGCTTCAACCGGATGAACGACCTGATTCCCGGTGCTGCGGTGTCGGGCCGGCTGTTGTATCACGGGGTCGACCTCTACGGCCCCGACGTCGATCCGGTCGAGGTCCGACGGCGGATCGGGATGGTCTTCCAGAAACCGAATCCATTTCCCAAATCGATCTTCGAGAACGTCGCCTTCGGCCCGCGGGTGGCCGGGTGGAAAGGCAACTACAAGGACCTCGTCGAGGAGTCCCTCACCCGGGCCGCCCTGTGGTCGGAGGTGAAAGACAAACTGGACGAGTCGGCGCTTGCGCTGTCGGGTGGTCAGCAACAGCGACTGTGCATCGCCCGGGCCATCGCCACCAGTCCCGACGTGGTGCTGATGGACGAACCCTGCTCGGCCCTCGACCCGATCGCCACGTTGCGGATCGAGGAGTTGATGCTCGAGCTCAAGAAGGACTACAGCATCATCATCGTGACCCACAACATGCAGCAGGCCGCACGGGTGTCCGACCGCACCGCCTTCTTCTCCGTCGATGTCACAGATGGGGGACAGCGGACCGGCCGGCTCGTAGAGTTCGACACCACCGACCGGCTGTTCACGTCTCCGTCCAACCCGGAGACCGAGCGATACATCACCGGCCGCTTCGGATGATCGGAGAGTCATGAGCGACACACGCGGACATTTTCATTCGGACCTTCAGGCGCTCGAGCAGAACATCCTCGACATCGCCGAGCGGTGCGTCAGCATGACGTCGATGGCGATGGAGGCAGTTCTCAAACCGGATCTGGCGCTGGCGGAGCGGGTGGCGGCGGAGGACGCCTTCGTCGATGAGCTCTACCTCTCCACCCACAACCGCTGGATCCACACGATGGCCCGCCAGGGCCCGATGGGCTCGGATCTGCGACTGATGTCGGTCCTCCTCCACCTCAACACCACCCTCGAACGGTCCGGAGACCAGTGCGTCAACATCGCCAAGATGGCCCAGGTGACCAAGGACCTTCCCCGCTCGGAGCGAATCTTGGGGATGCTGCGGGAGATGGGCGATCTCGTCACGCCGATGTTGAGGACGGCGGTCGAGTCCTTCGTGCGTCGGGATGTCGACGAGGCCCGTCTGCTGCCGGACATGGATGAGCCGATCGATCGCCTCAACCGCAACATGTACCGCGAGGTGGTGGCCTGCGGCCCGGATCCGGCACTGCTCGAATGGGCCACCCGGATGATGATGGTGGCGAGAGCTCTCGAGCGGATCGGGGATCAGGCGGTCGACGTCGGCGAGCAGGTGGTGTTCCTGGTGACCGGCGAGTTCCTCGAATTCAGCGACGATGGAGCCCATCAGGGTGATCGGGTCTGAACGCCGGCTCTCCGTGCTGGTGGTCGAAGACGAGCCGTCGCTGGTCGAGTCGATCCGGTTTGCCCTCGAGATCGAAGGATTCAAGGTCCTGACCGCCACCACCGGCCGGGCCGGGGTGGAACTGGCCCGCTCGGCCTCCCCCTCCCTGGTGCTGCTCGACGTCATGTTGCCTGAGTCCTCGGGTCTGGACGTCTGTCGACAGATCCGCCAGGGATCCGATGTACCCATCGTCATGCTGACCGCCCGCGACAGCGAGGCGGACAAGGTGGCCGGGCTCGAACTGGGAGCGGACGACTACATCACCAAGCCCTTCTCGATGCGAGAACTGGTGGCACGGGTGAGGGCGCAGATCCGCCGGTCGGAGCGGTCGGGTCGGATCGAGGAGGGGTCGTTGGTGCTGCGAGCCGGCGGGGTCGAGCTCGACCTCGACGCCCATCAGGTCCGAGTCGACGGTCGAACGGTCGAGCTGCGACCCAAGGAGTTCGAGTTGCTGGAAGCGCTCATGCGTCGCAAGGGGAAGCTGGCTACCCGCGAGAGCCTGCTCGACGACGTCTGGGGTATTTCCTATTTCGGCGACACCAAGACGCTCGACGTCCACATCAAACGGCTCCGACACAAACTCGAGACCGACCCCTCCCGTCCGGTGAGGATCGTCACGATGCGCGGCCTCGGCTACAAGTTCGTCGATGACTGATCGCCGGGGGCCGGGCCGGGTCTCGCTGCCGGTTTGGGCCAGGTGGTGGTACGGCCTGGCGTTCGTTCTGGCGGTGGCGGTGGGGGCGGTGCTGGGCGAGCCGATGCTGCGGGCGACCCTTGCCGGGGCGGACGGGGGCCTGACCGCGGACCAGATCGATTCGGCGGTTGGAGCCTTGCGTCCCCGCCTGGGGCTGCTGGCTCTCGGGTTGGGTGCGCTCGGCCTGATCCCTATCACCGTGGCCGGTCGCCGGTTGGCACGAGACGCCGAAGGCCTGACCGGCGCCGCCCGCAGGGTGGCGACGGGAGACACCGCCCCGGTACCCCGTTCGGCCCTGGTCGAGCTCGACCGTCTGGGGTTGGCGATCGACGAACTGGCTTCGTATCTGGGGGAGCGCAGGCGGGCGGCCGAGGCCGATCACTTCCATCTCGAGGCGGTCCTCCAGGCGCTTCCCCACGGGGTGGCGCTGGTCGGTGCGGACGATGCCATCGTCTACGCCAGCCCGGAATTGGTGAGGCTGGCGGGCCGCCGGCCGCAATTGCTCACGGAGTTGACGCCACTCCCGCTCCAGCGGTTGGCCCGCCAGGCGCGTCAGGAGGGCGGGATGCTGGCCGAACAGCTCGAGCATGGCTCGCCCCCCCGCCGGCTGGCGGTGAACGCCTCTCCGATCGGGGACGGGGGTGTGCTCCTGCTCGTGACCGACATCACCGAATCCCGACGGCTCGAATCGATGCGTCGCAACTTCGTGGCCGACGCCTCTCATGAGCTGAAGACTCCGGTTGCCTCGATCCTCGCCTCGGCCGAGACCGTCCGGCTGGCCCTCACCCATCGACCCGAAGAGGTCCCCCGCTTCGTCGACCAGATCGAAGAGGCCGCCCGGCGCCTGGCCCGGATCGTCGAGGATCTCCTCGATCTCTCCCGGCTGGAGGCGGCGGGACCCACCGCCACGCTGGTCGACCTGGGCCAGGTGGTGTCGGAGGAGGTAGGCCGTCTCGCCTCCCGAGCGTCGGAGGCGGGTGTGACCCTGGAAGTCGACAGTCCGCCGGTGTCCGTGATCGGTGACGCCGCCGAGTTCGGCCTGGCGGTTCGCAACCTGTGCGAGAACGCCATCCGGTACACCGACCCGGGGGGTGCCGTCAGGGTTCTCGTCGAGCGGCGGGGAGAGCGGGCGCTGGTGGTGGTGACCGACACCGGGACCGGCATCCCCAAACGCGACCTCCCACACGTGTTCGAACGTTTCTATCGGGTCGATTCCGCCCGCTCCCGGGCCACCGGCGGCACCGGCCTGGGCCTTGCCATCGTCAAACACGCCGTCGAACGAAGCGGTGGCACTGTCTCGGTGGCGAGCGAGCTGGCGGTCGGATCCACGTTCACCATCGACCTCCCGGCAGCCCAGGACGGCCTGTGAACACCGCTCCGTCTTCGGGTTGGTGGCCTTGTCTCACTAATGTCGGCGTTCGTCATGTCCCTTCTCGACGACATCCGGCAACCGGCCGACCTTCGCGACCTCACGGGGGAGCAGCTCGCCCTCCTCTGTGAGGAGATTCGCGGGTTCTTGATCGACAAGATCTCGCGCACCGGTGGGCACCTCTCGCCCAACCTCGGAGTGGTGGAGTTGACCATCGCCCTCCATCGGGTCTTCGACAGCCCCCATGACAGGTTCATCTGGGATGTCGGTCATCAGGCCTATGTCCACAAGCTGCTCACCGGTCGCAAGGATGGTTTCGACCGGCTCCGGGTCTTCGACGGTCTCTCCGGTTATCCGAACCGGAGCGAGAGCCCCCATGACTTCGTAGAGAACAGCCACGCCTCGACATCGCTCAGTTATGCGCTGGGCCACGCCCTCAGCAACCCCGACTACTGGACCGTGGCCATCATCGGAGACGGGGCACTTACCGGTGGCATGGCGTACGAAGCCCTCAACCACATCGCGGTGGCCCGGCCCCGCCGGCTCATCGTGGTCGTCAACGACAACGGTCGTTCCTATGCCCCCACCGTGGGTGGCCTCGCCACCCTCGCCAACCTCGCCCACCTGCGGACCGATCCACGTTACGAGTGGGCCAAGAAGACCACCGGCCGGGTGCTGCGGGGGGTCCCGGTGGTGGGGGAGGTGGCCGACGAACTGGCGATGCGATTCAAGGAGGCGGTGAAGGCCATCTTGGAGCCGTCGACGGTCTTCGACACCCTTGGTCTCAAGTATTCCGGGCGTATCGACGGCCACGATCTGGCCCACCTCGAAGAGACGCTGTCCCGGGCCAAGAGTTATGACGAGCCGGTTGTGGTTCACGTGGTCACCGAGAAGGGCAACGGTTATCAACCGGCGATCGACGACGAGATCGAGAAGCTGCACGGGGTGGGCAAGTTCGATGTCGCCACCGGTCAACCCCTGGGCAACGAGCTCAAGTTCACCGACGTGGTCAGCCGGGCGGTGGCCGACGCCGCCCGTCGTCGCCCCGACCTGGTCGGCATCTCGGCGGCGATGATCTCATCGACCGGTCTGGCGGACATGGCCGACGAGTTCCCCGACAGAGTGATCGACACCGGGATCGCCGAGCAACACGCGGTGGGACTGGCCGCCGGGCTGGCGATGGCCGGAAAACGACCGATCGTGGCTCTCTATTCGAGTTTCTTGCAGCGCGCCTTCGACCAACTGTTGATGGATGTCGCCCTGCACGAGTTGCCGGTGGTCTTCCTGATCGACAGGGCGGGGGTGACCGGCCCCGACGGCCCGTCCCATCACGGCGTCTTCGATCTGAGCTTTCTCCGCATGATCCCCGGCATGACGGTGGCCGTTCCCGCCGATGCCGACGAGTTGTGTGGGATGTTCGAGGCCGCCATCAACCATCCCGGCCCGGTGGCGATCCGCTATCCGAAAGCGGCCGCCTCGTCCTTGCCCCAACTCCCGGCGGTTCCCGTCCCGGTCGGTGAGTGGTCGGAACTCCGCCAGGGAGAAGATGTGCTGTTGCTCGCCAACGGTCGCTTCGTCGAGGTGGCCCAGAAGGTGGCGATCGATCTCGAATCCCATGGCATTTCATGTGGGGTGGTGAACGCCCGCTGGGTGAAGCCGCTGGATCCCCGGCTGCCGGACTGGGTGGCCCGCTACCGCAAGGTGGTCACGATCGAGGACAACGTGCTGGCGGGTGGATTCGGCGCCGCCGTCCTGGAGGCGTTGTCCCCGACCGGCGAGGCCCACAAGGTCCGCTGCCTGGGGATGCCCGACCACTTCCTGCCGTTCGGTTCGGCCGACGACGTCCTTCGCTCGGTCGGGCTCGATCGCGACGCCCTCGTCGAGCGGATCCGCGCCGTCCACGCCGGCTGACATCGAGCAAGAGGCTCCTCACCGGTAACCTTCCCCGGGTTGGGTGCTACCAGACTTCGCGTCGTCCTTGCCCTTCTCGCCGGATCCATCGCCGGTGGGTCGCTGTTCGCCGTGCTCCAACCCCCGAGGAACGCCACCGCCGTCGCTCCCACCCTCTTGCCGCCGGTGACGGCCGTCATCGCCGCCCCCACCACCACTCTGCTCGCCACTACGACCACTGCTCCCCAACCGATCGTCATCCACGGGGTGGGTGACACCAACTTCGATCCGGACTACATCCCCGCCTTTGCCACCGAGGGGTACGAGCTCGCCTTCTCTGGGCTGGCCGGGTTGTTCGCCACCGACGACCTGACCGTGGTGAATCTGGAGTGCAGCCCCTCCGACCTCGGTGAGCCGTTCGACAAGAAGTTCATCTTTCGCTGTGACCCGGCCGCCCTGCCTGTCGCCGCCGCCGCCGGGGTGGAGGTGGCCAACCTGGCCAACAATCATGGCCAGGACTTTGGAACCGAAGCAATGCTCGACGGTCGCCAGAACCTCATCGCCGCCGGCATCGCACCGGTCGGGGTGGGGGCCAACCTGAAGGAGGCCGTGGCCCCGGCCCTGTTCGAGATCGGCGATCGGACCGTGGCGGTCCTCGGGTTCGGCGGAGTGCATCCCTCGTCGTCCTGGCTGGCCACCGAAACCGAACCGGGGATGGCGGATGGCGACGACATCGAGTTGATGGAGACAGCGGTGGCGGCTGCAGCTGCCCAGGCCGACATCGTGGTGGTGACCATTCATTGGGGAGTCGAGCTCGTGACCGATCCGAGCGCCGCCGACCGGGAGGCGGCCACCCGGATGATCGCGGCAGGAGCCGATGCCATCTTCGGGCACCATCCGCACCGGCTGGGGGAGATGGAGCTGATCGAGGGCAAACCGGTGTTCTGGACCCTTGGCAACTTCGTATGGCCCCGGATGTCCGACGCCGGAGCCACCACCGCCGTTGCCAGGGTGGTCTTCTCCCCGGACGACACCGTCATCGCCTGTCTGGTGCCTGCCTTCATCGAATCGGGCGGCCACCCGGTGCTGCGCGGTGAACCACGCTGTGACGGTGAGCCATGACCTCTTCACGCCGGCGGGGTCTCATCATCGCCGCCGGGGCGATCGCCGGTGGCATCGGAGCGATTGTCCTCTCGGGGAGCGTGCCCGCTCCCTCGATCGAGGCGGCCCCGGTCGCTTCGACCACCGTGTCATCCACCCCGCCGGTGGTGACCGCCCCCGCCCCCACCACCGTTCCCACCACCACCCTGCCCGACCGGGCCGAGCGCACCGTGCCCGGATGGACCGTGGGCAGACCCTGGCCCGACCCTCCGATCGGGCTGACCATGTTCCGGGGGAACCCCACCCGGACCTGGTACGGGACGGGACCGCTCCCCGACTCGGTGCCGGAGGTGTTGTGGCAGTACCCGGATGAGGCCATGTGCGGTTCGTCGGTGGTGGCCGGGGAGTCCAGCGTGTGGTGCGGATCGGGCTGGACCGGCCAGCCGGCGGTGTGGGAGCGGCCGGATGGGGTCACCGAAGTGATCTTCGGGGCCTACGACAAGGCGGTCCACTTCGTCGATGCCGCAACCGGCCGCGACACCCGCGCCCCGTTCCTGACGGGTGACATCATCAAAGGGTCGGTGAGTCTCGACCCCGACGGGTTCCCCATCGTCTACACCGGATCGCGTGACAACAAGCTGCGGGCGATCGCCCTCGACCGCGAGCCGGTGGAGGAGCTGTGGTCGCTGGACGCCAACGCGGTTCCCGGAATCTGGAACGACGACTGGGACGGCAACCCGGTGATCCTCGACGATCTGCTCCTCGAAGGAGGGGAGAACGGCTGGTTCTTCGTCGTGAAGCTCAATCGCCGTTACGACGCCGAGGGGAAGGTGGCGGTCTCGCCCGAGGTGATCTACCAGACCAAGGGTTGGACCGACGAGCAGATCGCCACCACCGGTCGCAACGTGTCGATCGAGAATTCGGTGGCCGTGTACGACCAGCGGGTCTACTTCGCCAACTCGGGGGGCAGGGTGGTGGGGATCGACATCTCCCGGGTCGAAGGTGGGGAGGCGCCAGTCGTCTTCGACTACTGGGCGGGCGACGACATCGATGCCTCGATCGTGATCGATGAGGACGGGATGTTGTACGTCGCCATCGAGCAGGAACGCAAGAACCAGCGATCGGCCGAGGTGGGTCAGCTCATCAAGCTCGATCCCCGCGCCACCGATGATCCCCTGGTGTGGGGCATCCCGGTCACCGCCGAGGTCGGTGATGGCGGGATCTGGGCGACACCGGCGCTCGGCTTCGGTCATCTCTACGTCCCCACCCACACCGGCCGGTTGCTGGCGGTGGATACCGCCACCGGTGAGATCACCTGGGAGGAGCCGGTCGGTCCCCACGCCTGGTCGTCGGCGGTGGTGATCGACGATCGACTGGTGGTGGCCACCTGCGAGACCGCCGAGTTGCGGGCGTACTCGCTGGCGAACCCTTCCCGGCCCGAGCGTCTGTGGACACTCGCCCCCGCCGCCGGCGGTTGCATCGAGTCGACCCCGGCGGTGTGGGAAGGTCGGATCTACGTCGGCAGCCGAGACGGCTTCCTCCGCGCCTACGGATGAAGGGCGATCAGCGATCGGCGATCAGCTATCAGCCGTCAGGTTCAAAGTCCAAAGTTCAAGGTTCAAAGTTCGAGATCGCGTTCAACCTTGAACTTTCAACCTTCAACCCCCGTCTTTCGTTCATCGTTCATCGTTCATCGTTTCCCTGTAACCAAATGCCCATTTGACGGGTCGTAGGAGTACCCTCAACATCACGTATTGGCAAAGGTGTGGTCTTCCGATGGCCTTGAACGAGAATCTGGAACTGCTCGAGGCGGTCGAACCGGCGGTGGCGACGCTGATCGCCGAACACCAGGAACGGCGTAAGGACTGGTACTTCCACGACCTGATCCCGTGGGAGCGGGGCCGCAACTTTGTCGAGGTCCCGTGGGACGAGTCGCAGTGCACGATCAACGAGCGGGCCCGCACCTCACTCGTCCTCAACCTCCTCACCGAGGACAACCTCCCTTGGTACCACCTCGCCCTCGAGCGGCACCTCCCCAAGGAGTCGGTGTGGAAGGAGTGGAACGGTCTCTGGACTGCGGAAGAAGGTCAGCACGCCATCGCCATCCGCAGTTATCTCCTCACCAGCCGCAACTGCGATCCATACGAGCTGGAAGACCAGCGGATGGCAACGATGAAGAAGGGGTGGGAGCCCAACTGGGCCGACCCCGCCGAGCTGTTTGCCTATACCTCGGCCCAGGAGCTGGCAACCAGGGTGTCGCATCGCAACGCCGGACGTATCACCGAGGATGAGGCCGCCTTCGATCTCATGCGCAACATCGCCACCGACGAGAACCACCACTTCGTCTTCTACCGCGGGGTGATGGCGGCGATGCTGGAACAGGCGCCCTCTGTGGCGATCGAAGGCATCTACAACACCTTCGTCAACTTCGAGATGCCGGGGGTGGGCATTCCCGGCTTCCTCCGCAAGTCGATCGAGGTGGCTAGGGCGGGCGTCTACAACCTCCGCATCCACCACGACAACGTGGTGCAGCCGCTGATCGCCCAGTGGGGTCTCGAACGGCTGGAGGGTCTGACGACCCGGGCCGCCGAGATCCAGGAGAAGCTGATGGCGCTGCCCGCTCAGATCCTCCGCAATGCCGAGCGGTTCGAGGCCCGATTCGCCATGTGATCGGGGGCTCAGCCGTCCGCCGGCTTGCCCTGATCCCACTCCCCGGTTGCCAGGTATTCGGCGATCGAATGCGCCGCCCTTCGCCCCGCACCCATCGCCAGGATCACCGTGGCGCCGCCGGTCACGATGTCGCCCCCGGCGAATACCCCACGCTTGGTGGTCCGTCCGGTGACGGGGTCGGCCTGGATGGTGCCCGAGCGGGTGTGAACCAGATCGGGGGTGGTCTTCTTCAGGGTCGGGCTGGGACCATTGCCGGCGGCGACGATCGCCACGTCGGCGGGTACCACCGCTTCGGCGCCCGCCACCGGTTGGGGACGGCGGCGTCCGTCTGCGTCGGGCTCGCCCAATTCCATCTCCTGCAGCCTCACCCTGCGCAGCCAGCCGTCTTCACCGATGAACTCGATGGGTGAGCACAGGAAGCGGAAGGTGACCCCTTCTTCGCGGGCGTGCCGCACCTCCTCCACCCTGGCCGGCATGTCGGGCTCCGTTCTCCGGTAGAGGATGGTGGCCGACGCCGCCCCCATCCGGAGGGCGGTTCGCACCGCGTCCATCGCCGTGTTGCCGCCGCCGATCACCACCACCGCCCGATCCCGGAGGTCGTAGACGGGGGTGTCGGCACCCGGCTGGAAGGCGCGCATCAGATTCACTCTGGTGAGGAACTCGTTGGCCGAGTAGACCCCAATGAGGTGTTCGCCGGGGATCTCGAGGAAGCGGGGCGACCCTGCCCCGGTCCCCACGAACACCGCCTCGTGGGTCTGGAGCAACTCGTCGACCGTCTCCGCCGAGCCGATCGGAACATTGGTCTCGAACACCACTCCGATCGATCGGAGGTGATCGATCTCGGCGTCGACCACCTCGCGGGGAAGCCGGTATTCGGGGATCCCGTAGGCGAGCACCCCACCCAGGCGGTGCAACGCCTCGAAGACCGTCACCGAGTGACCGGCCCTGGCCAGGTCGGCGGCGCAGGCCAGTCCGGCCGGGCCGCTTCCGACCACTGCCACCCGCCGGCCGGTCGGTTCCGCCGGCCGGTTGGCGCCGTCGAGGTCGTGGGTGCGGACGAAGTCGGCCACGAAACGCTCGAGGTGCCCGATGGCGATGGGGCGTTCCTTTCGGGAGAGGACACAGGCGCCTTCACACTGGTGCTCCTGGGGACACACCCGGCCGCAGATCCCGGCGAGGAGATTGTCTTCTTCCAGAACCTTCCCGGCCGATCCGAAGTCGCCGGAGGCGACGTGTCCGATGAACTGGTCGATCCGGATCCCCACCGGGCACCCTTCGACGCACTTTGGTCGCGGGCACATCAGGCACCGCTGGGCTTCCAGCACCGCCAGTTGCGACGTGAATCCCAGGTTGACCTCCGAGAAGTCCCGCGCCCGCTCGGCCGGGTCCCGTTCGGGCATGTCAGCTCTGGCCCGGGCCATCCGCTCCTTGCGGGAGGAAGCGCTCATGTCGCCTCCTGCAACGAGCAGGCAGCGCCTTCGAACGTCAGGTAGGCCCGATTGCGGAGAGCCAGTCCGGCGAAGTCGACCAGATGGGCGTCGAACTCCGGACCGTCGGTACAAGCGAAACGAGTTGCGCCGCCGATGCTCACCCGGCAACCACCACACATGCCGGTGCCGTCGACCATGATCGGATTGAGGCTGACGATGGTGGGGATCGCCATCGGCCGGGTCGTCTCCGCCACCGCCGCCATCATCGGAATCGGCCCCACCGCCACCACCAGGGCGATCGGTTCGCGAGCGATGAGCCGGGCGAGCACGTCGGTCACGAGGCCGTGTTCCCCCCGGGTTCCGTCGTCGGTGCAGACCAGCACTTCGGCACACACCGACCGCAGTTCGTCCTCGAGGATGAGCTGATCGGCGCTGCGTGCCCCCAGCACCGCCACCACCCGGTTGCCGATCCGGGCGTGCTCGGCGGCCACCGGGTAGGCGATGGCAGCGCCGACCCCACCCCCCACCACGGCCACCGTCCCCACCGGGTCGATCTCACTGGGGGAGCCGAGCGGTCCCACCAGGTCGGCCAGCGAATCTCCCGGCTCGAGGTGGTTGACCAGGTTGGTCGTCTTGCCCACTCCCTGGACGACCAGCTCGATCCATCCTTCGGTCGAATCCCCGCCGGCGATGGTCAGCGGGATCCGTTCGCCCTCGCCGTCGGCCCGGATGATCACGAACTGCCCCGGCTTCCAGTGGGTGGCGACCCGGGGGGCGTTGACCCGCAGCCTGCGGGTGGCAGGCGTCAACCAATCGGCGGCGAGTATCTCGAACACGTCGCAGCCATGCTGTCAGGGCCGCCATCTCCCCGCCAGGGCAGGAGGTCAGTTCCTCCCGGGCAGTCCGGCCCTGGTCGCAGGGTGCATCCTTGTCACCTTCCGGCGTTCACAGCTCGTCCCACAGTTGGTTCTGGGCGAGATCGATGGCGGTCCACGCCATCGAGACCGCCCCGTCGAACAAGGCCTTCTGGCCGTCGAAGCTGATGGTGTGGGCGGCGAACGCCCGCTGGTGGTTGACGATCGGGTAGCAGTTGATGCTGACCATCGGATGAATGGTGGGGACCACCTTGGACACGTTGCCCATGTCGGTGGAGCCGGTCTGGCTGGGCGGGAGGTTCGCCCCCCGCTGCATGGGCCGGCCCAGCGCGGCGGCGTTGGCGGCGTAGAGATCGACCATTGTCGGGTGCGACACGAGGTCGTCGTAGGTGTGACCCATCGGGATCAGCTCCATCCGGCACCCGCTGGCCACGGCCGCCGCCTCGAAGCAGGCGGTGACGTGGGGGAGCAATTCGTCCAGCCGCTCCCGGGTCTGGGCTCGCACGTACCAGGAGGAACGGGTGTAGTCGGGCACGATGTTGGGCGCCTCCCCCCCGTGGGTGATGATCCCGTGGATCTTGTCCGTCGGATAGATGTGCTGGCGGTAGGTCGACACGTTCACATAGGCCTGGACGAAGGCATCGAGGGCGTTGATCCCCAGTTGCGGATAGGCGGAGGCGTGGGCCTCCCTCCCGTGGTACTCGACATCGAGGTGGGAGACGGCGATGACGTTGGGGTCGGCGACATCGACCACCGACGGGTGGATCATCATGGCGGCGGCGGCGCTCGCGAACGCCCCGGCATTGATGAGATCCACCTTGCCGCCGAACTTCTCCTCCGCCGGAGTCCCCAGCACCGTGATCTTGAAGCCCAGCTCGTCCGCCAGTGGTGCCAGGGCACAGCCGGCTCCCAGGGCGGCGGTGGCGATGATGTTGTGTCCGCACGCCTGCCCGACCCCGGGAAGGGCGTCGTATTCGGCGCAGATGACGAGTTCCGGCCCGGACCCGGCGCTTGCCACGAAGGCGGTCTCGAGGCCATAGGCGGGATACTCGACGGTGAACCCGTTGGCGGCCAGGTAGGCGGACAGCCGGGCCGAGCTCTCACGTTCCTCGAAGGCGACTTCGGGGTGGTGGTACATCCAGTCATTGAGCTCGATCAGATCGCGCTCCAGCGACTCGACGGTGGCGCGGGCTCGTTGCTTGTAGTCCATCTCGACCTCCTGGGACGATCCTATGCCGGCGCCTGGAGGCCTGCCGCCGTTACGATCGGTCGATGCCCTCTGTCCCTGTCCACCATCGTCGCCCGGCCCGGGGGCCTGCTCGTCGTCTCCTGCTCTGGCTGGCGCCGATGCTGGTGGCCGGCTGTACCGGCGCCGGTGACGCCACCACCACGATGCCGCCGGCAACTACCACCGTGTCGCCGTCCACCACCGAGTTCGTGCCACCGCTCACCGATTGCCCGCCGGCCCCGTACCAGTTGGGCGTGCTCCCGGAGAGGGTGTCGACCAGGTCGGTGGATCCACTCGACGTGGAACAAGATCAGTTCACGTCGATGGCCGGGACCCACTCGCTGTTCTGGCTGGGCGACTCGGGTGAGATGGTCCTGGCCCTGATCCGGGGTTCGCTCCCCCCCGCCGAGTGGCCGGGGGAGAAGGGCACGGTCGACATCGACGGGGCCGAGGCAGTCGCCGGCCAGTACGCCGACGGGACCTGGGTGATCGGCTGGTTCGAGCCCCCCGGCGAACGTTGTGACCTCTACACGATGGTGTTCTACCAACCGGTCGAAGCGGCCGAAGTGGAACGAGTCCTCGCCTCGATGGACCGGGTGGCGGGCTGACCGAACGGCACTTTATGCGGTGAGAGGGCAGAAATCTGCCCTCTCACCGCGCAATTTCGATCTGGAGAGCGGCTCAGCCGGCCGGCTTGGGCGACACGCTGGCCCCGGTGGGGCCGGTCCCTTCCTTGAGCAACTCGCCGATGGCCGCCACGCTCCCCAGCACCCCGGAGGTGTCGAGGGGCAGGAACACCTTGGTCGCCTGACCGTTGGCAATGGCCTGGAGCGCCTCGAGGTACTTGATGGCGATGACGTCGGTGGTCGGGTTGCCCTCATGGATGGCGTTGTACACCGTCGTGATCGCCTGGCCCTCGCCTTCGGCGACAGTCAGCAACTGGTAGCGGTCGGCGTCGGCGACCCGCTTGATGGCTTCGGCCTTGCCTTCGGCCTCGATGATCTGGGACTGCTTGAGACCTTCGGCCCGCAGGATGCGGGAGGTCTTCTCGCCTTCGGCCTCGGTCACCACCGCCCGCCGGTCGCGTTCGGCCTTCATCTGACGGTGCATCGCCTCGGTGACGTCGGCCGGTGGCTCGATCCGCTGGATCTCGACTCGAACCACCCTGGTGCCCCACTTGTCGGTGGCGTCGTCGAGGATCTCGCGAAGCTTGGTGTTGATCACTTCCCGGGAGGTGAGGGCGGAGTCCAGGTCGAGGTCGCCGACCACGTTCCGCAGGTTGGTCTGGGCGAGTTTCGTCACCGCCAGGATGAAGTTGCCGACGTTGTACTTCAGCTTCACCGGGTCGGTCGCCTCGTAGTAGACGACGGCGTCGACCGTCACGACCACGTTGTCTCGGGTGATCACCTCCTGGGGAGGGACGTCGACTACCTGCTCGCGCATGTCGACTTTGACGATCCGCTTGACGAAGGGCATCACCCAGCGCAAGCCCGACTCCACCGTCTTGTCGTACCGACCGAGAACCTCGATCAGTCCCCGTTCGAAGGGGCGGACCACCCTGAACCCGGTGGCCGCCACGACCACCACTGTCAGGAACACCGCCAGCAGGAGGATGACCACCTGACCGCTTGTACCCATGTCTTCTCCGTTCTCTTTCCCGACCGAACTTCGTGTTTCTCGCTCGAACGAACTACTCGACCCTGTCTACCACCAGTCGAGCCCCCCGGACGGCTCTCACCACCACCCTGGTTCCGGGCTGCAGACGCTCGCCGGAATCGGTGGTCGCCCGCCATTGCTCGCCTTCGATCCGGACCATGCCCGTGTCGAGATGAGAGTCGATCTCGGCCAGCACCAGACCGGTCGCACCGACCCAGCGGTTGGCGCCCACTCGGGGTTGTTCCATTCGATCCTGTCGTTGCACGTAGCGGCGCAGGTAGGCGAACGAGACAGCCGAGACCCCAAAGAACACCAGGGCCTGGCTGAGGATGTCACCCACGCCCGCCCAGGCCAGGATGGCGGAAGCGGCGGCGCCGATGGCAAATGGGAGGAGGAAGAACCCGGCGGTGAACATCTCGCCGACCCCCATCCCGATCGCCAGCACCGTCCAGACCCATCTCCACGTCTCGTTCGACTCCACCTGGTCACCTCCTGCGAACCTCGACCCTGCCACAACTCCGCCCACCAATGCCAAACCTCCGGCGATGTACGAGAGCAGCTCCCAGCGCGCTCCCCGTTTCCCGGCGGCTCGCCCGCTGGTGACCTCGCTCCACCGCTCCGGGTCGGAATTGGGTTTGCGGTACTCGGACGCCCACGCCTCGGCAAAGGCGGCGAGATCGCCGCCGACCACCTTCTCGGGTGATCCGCCGTCGGCTGCCGCCTCGATCAGGTGCTGCTCCAACTGCAATCGCATCTCGCGCAGTGCAGCGGACGGGACGCCTGTCTCCCGCCAGTAGCGGTCGCAGTCCGCCACGATC
Source organism: Actinomycetota bacterium (assembly GCA_036745195.1). Taxonomy (GTDB): domain Bacteria; phylum Actinomycetota; class Acidimicrobiia; order Spongiisociales; family ZC4RG35; genus JBFHRE01. The sequence continues at coordinate 20,772 of DAIOGO010000031.1, forward strand.
CGGGCGATCGCAGCCTGGTCAGTCACCTCGTTCTCCTTTCAACACCTGTTCCACTCCAGTCACCAGTCGTTGCCAGTCTTCTTGCCATTCTCGCAACGTCTTGGCGCCAACCGTCGTCACCTTGTAGTACTTGCGGGCCGGGCCTCCCGGCGACTCGACCAGAAACCCGGTGATGAGTCCCCCTTTCTGGAGGCGGCTCAGAACCGGGTAGATAGTTCCTTCTCCCACCAGGTCGAGTCCTCTGTCCGCCAGTTTGCGAACCATCTCGTATCCGTAACTCGGTTCCTCCGAGATGACCGCCAGGAGACACATGTCGAGCACCCCCTTCAGCAGCTGAGAGGTCCGGTCGGTGTCGCCTACTACCATGTGAGCAAGGCTACTGCCTTTAGCAAGATAGTCAAGGGGCGAACTGACGCCCGCCGGCGGCGCCGAAATTCCTCGGATTCCGGCGCATCGCAATCCCCCGGATGCATAGCCTGTGCGCCGGTCGTCGACGCCGCGCGGGAGAGTCCGAAATGGACACCGAAGGAGCAACCGCCTCGGAATCTCTCAGGTAAACGAACCGCGCGGAGGAGGCCACTCTGGAGAGCGGACCCGGTCCCCCCGACGGAGTAACCCGGAAAGCCCCAGGAACCTCAGGGCGTAGAACAGAGGAGGCACACCGTCTTGCGACGGGTTGGAGAGGCTGGGTGAGCGCGGGAGCCAACGGGCGCCGGCCAGGGGGCCGGAGGGGAACCACGCTCGGATGTGGCGGTCTACATCTCTCGGAAAGGAGAGCAGAGCGATGAGTGATCACCAGGTGGCGGTCGATCATGACCGGCAGCGGCTGCACGAGATGGGTTATGCCCAGGAGTTGTTGAGGAAGATGAGCGGGTTCTCGAACTTCGCCGTCTCCTTCACCATCATCTCCGTGCTGTCGGGCTGTCTCACCCTGTACGGGTTCGGAATGGATGC
>DAIOGO010000032.1:0-9104 GCA_036745195.1 Actinomycetota bacterium
CGCCGTGTCCGCCCCGCTTGAAATTCTGGTAGACCGCTGGCGGGCGCACCACTTCCCGACCGGCCGCTGGGCGGTGCCCGCCGCCGCCAGGGCCTTTGCCCTGGCAGGCCTGGTCCGGCACGGCTCCGGACCGCTTCTGGTGGTCGTCTCGTCCGAGCGGGAAGCCGAGGATCTCGTCGACGACCTGTCGCTGTTCACCTCGTCCGCCTTCCTCCTGCCCGCCTGGGAGACGCTCCCCTTCGAGCACATGTCCCCCAACGCCGCCACCATGGCCCGTCGGGCCGAAGCCCGCCATCGACTGGCGGCGGGCGAGGATGGCCTGATCGTGGTGGCCTCGGTGCGGGCAGCCGTCCAGCGGCTCAGCCCCAGCTCACCGGATCCGCTCGTGATCGAGCGCGGTTCCGAGGTGGAGGTGGCCGGTCTCAGCCGGACGTTCGCCGAACTCGGATACCACCGCACCGACCGGGTCGAGGGGAGAGGCGAATTTGCGGTGCGAGGTGGAATCGTCGATGTGTTCCCCGCCCAACTGGAGGAGCCTTTCAGGCTGGACTTCTGGGGAGACACCGTCGATGACATCCGGACCTTCTCGGTCGGTGATCAACGTTCGGAGGACCCTGTCGATGTGGTGGTCGTCTACCCGAGTCGGGAGTTCCGACCGGATGAGGCGGTACGGGCCAGGGCGCGAGTCCTCGCCCGCACCGACCCCTGGAACGCGGCGGTGTGGGAGCGGCTCTCGGAGGGACAGCACTTCTCCGGTATGGAGTCGTGGATGCCGTGGATGGCAGATGATGTCAACCTCCTCTCCGGACTGGCCGGTGGGGTGAGGGTGACGGTGCTGGATCCGGTCAAGGTCGTCGAGCGGGCCCGTGATCTGGCCAAGGAGGAGACCGATCTGGCGGCCGCCCTGGCTCCTACCTGGGGCCAGGGTGCCCCCGAGGCCGGCGCCCACCCGGAGTTGTTCCTCCCCTTCGAGGTCCGCCCCTGGATGGAGATCCCGGCGATCCCCTCCGGCCCGGCCGATGAAGTGCTGACGGTGCGCGGGCTCGACGCCACGCCGGGGAACGCCGAGGAGATCGCCCTCGCCCTCTCCCGCCTCGTCACCAAAGGGGTGGCGGTGGTGGTGGCGATGGACGGGGCACCTGCCGCCGACCGGGTGACCCGGGTGCTCGGCGAGCACGGGGTGGTCCTGGAGAGACGGGATTCCCTCGACCAGCTCGAGTCGGCGGCGATCCCGGTCGGGGTCCACCATGGATTCGTTCTCCCCGATCTCGGCATCGCCGTTCTGGGCGAGCAGGAACTGGCAGGGCGGCGGAGGGCGCACCGCCGCAGCGGTCGGCGGCGGTCTGCGGTAGGGGCCGAGTATGCCGATCTCAAACCGGGCGACTACGTGGTCCACCACCGTCACGGGATCGGTCGGTTCGAAGGACTGGTAACGCGCACCATGGCCGGGATCGAGCGCGACTACCTCGTGGTGGCCTATGCCGGGGAGGATCGGCTGTACGTGCCGACCGACCAGCTCGCCTCGGTCACCAAATACACCGGAGGTGAGGCCCCCCGGGTGTCGCGGATGGGCGGGAAGGACTGGAGCGAAACCCGGGACCGGGTGCGGAAGGCGGTGGCGGCGGTGGCAGAGGAGGTGGTTCGTCTCCATCGGCGAAGGGCCAGGGCGGTCGGTCACCAATTCGCGGCGGACACGCCGTGGCAGCAGGAGGTGGAGGCTGCCTTCCCGTTCGAGGAGACGCCCGACCAGCTGACGACGATCGCCGAGGTCAAGAGCGATATGGAGGGGGAACGGCCGATGGACCGGCTGGTCTTTGGAGATGTCGGTTATGGCAAGACCGAGGTGGCGATCCGGGCCGCCTTCAAGGCGGTTGCCTCCGGCAAGCAGGTGGCGGTCCTCTGTCCCACCACGTTGCTCGCCCAGCAGCACTATCAGAACTTCTCCGAGCGTTTTGCTCCCTACCCGATGCGGGTGGAGATGTTGTCGAGGTTCCTCACCGCCCGGCAGGAGAAGGTGGTGGTGGCGGGGACGGCGGCAGGGGAGGTGGACGTGGTCATCGGCACCCACCGGTTGCTGTCGCAGGACATGGCCTGGAAGGATCTGGGGTTGCTCGTCATCGATGAGGAGCAGCGGTTCGGAGTCGCCGCCAAAGACAAGATCAAGTCGCTCAAGGTGGGGGTGGACGTTCTCACCCTCACCGCTACCCCGATCCCGCGCACCCTGGAGATGGCCCTCACCGGGATCCGCGACGTCAGCCACATCCGGACCGCACCGGAGGACCGCCACCCGATCCTCACCTATGTCGGGCCCTTCGACGAACAATCGGTTGCGGCCGCCATCCGCCGCGAGATCCTGCGCGAGGGTCAGATCTTCTACGTTCACAACCGGGTCCAGTCGATCGACCGGGCGGTGGCGAGGCTCCGGGAGCTGGTGCCGGACGCCCGTTACGTGGTGGCCCACGGCAAGATGAGCGAGGGGCGTCTCGAGCAGGTGATGCTCGACTTCTGGAACCGCCAGTACGACGTGATGGTGGCCACCACGATCATCGAGTCGGGGCTGGACCTTCCCCAGGTGAACACCCTCATCGTCGAGCGGGCCGACCTGCTCGGGCTGGCCCAGCTCTACCAGTTGCGGGGAAGGGTGGGCCGTTCCACCCAGCGGGCGTACGCCTATCTGTTCCACCCGAGCGGGCAGTCCCTCACCGAGGAAGCCCACCGCCGGCTGGAGGCGATCGGCGAGGCGACCGATCTCGGCTCCGGATTCCAACTGGCGCTCAAGGACCTGGAGATCAGGGGGGCCGGGTCCATTCTGGGTGAGGTGCAGTCCGGTCACATCGCCGCCGTCGGGTTCGACCTGTATGCCGAACTGGTGGCGGAGGCGGTGGACATGCTGGAGGGGAGGGAGCCGGCGGCCCAGCCCGCCGAGGTCAGGATCGACCTCCCGGTGGACGCCCACCTTCCTGGAGACTACGTGGGAGAGCTCACCCTGCGCCTGGAGGCCTACCGGCGGCTGGCGTCGACCAACACCGGGCAGGAGGTCGACGAGGTGGCAGCCGAGTGGGTCGACCGCTTCGGGCCGCTCCCTCCGGCGGCAGAGGCGCTCGTCGCCATCGCCCACCTCCGGGTGGAGGCGATGCGGGTGGGTCTGACCGAAGTCGTCAAACTCAAACACGAGGTGAGGCTGGCACCGGTGGATCTGTCCGCCTCCCAGGAGGTCCGGCTCCAGCGGCTGGCGCCGAGGGCGGTTTTGCGGGCCACGGAGGGCGCCGTCTTCATCCCGGCTCCTCGTGACCTGATACCCGGACTGCTCGACTTCATCGGCCGGATGTGGCCGGTCGAATCGTGAACGGCGGGAGCACGGGTAACATCGTCGCTTCGTCGATCCCGGGAACACTCTTGAAGAAACTGCTCGTCCTCGCCCTGCTCCTCGTCTCCGCCTGTGGTGGAATCGGTTCGGCCGCCGCCACGGTGGACGGCACCGACATCACGGTGGCCCAGGTCGAGGCCAACGCCGCCGGTGTCGACGGCGCCATCGATGCCGAGGCCTTCCGGGCGATGCTCCGGGTGTTGGTCGTCGGCCAGATCGCCGATGCCGCCGCCCTCGCCCAGTTCCAGCTCGAACCCACCGAGGAGCAGATCACGGCCAAGCTCGAGGAGATCAAGGTTTCGGTCGGGGCGGCCGACGACGCAGCCTTCTATCAGATCGCCGCCGACGCCGGGTTTTCGGAGGAAGGCGCCCTCACCGTGAGCCGTCAGCAGGTGGTGCGGGATCTCGTCACCGCCAGGCTGCTGGAAGAGGCCGATCCGCTGACCGACGCCGAGGTCGAGGCCGCCTATCAGGAACAGCTCTATCTCTTCGTCGAGGAGGCGTGTGTGTCGCACATCCTGCTCGAGACCGAGGAAGAGGCAGTCGCCGCCAAGGCCCGGCTCGACGGCGGTGAGGATTTCGCCGCCGTCGCCGCCGAGTTGTCGACCGACCCCTCGGCCGCCGACAACTCGGGGGATCTGGGCTGCAATGCACTCGGCGGCTACGTCCCCGAATTCGCTTCCGCCGCCGCCTCCGTCGAGATCGGAACGGTCTCCGAACCGGTCCAGAGCCAGTTCGGGTTCCACCTGATCCTGGTGGAATCCCGCACCGATCCCACTCCGCTTGCCGATGTCCGCGAGCAACTGGCCGCCCAACTCGATCAGCAGCGGGCCGGGTCGATCTTCGAGGAGTGGCTGGTCACGGTGGTCGAGGCCGCCCAGGTGGAGATCGATCCCGAATACGGGTCGTGGTCTACCGATCCGGAGCCGGCGATCGTCCCACCCACCACCGCCCCATGATCGTGGTCGGTCTGGGGCCGGGGGATTTCTCCCGGATCCCCCGGACCGTGGCCGACCTGCTCGTCGATCCGGCCACCACCGTGGTGGTGAGGACCATCCGCCACCCCGCCGCCGAGGAACTGGCTTCCCGCCGCCCGGTGCTGGCCTGTGACGATCTGTACGAGGACGCCGAGCGATTCGACGACGTATACGACCGGATCGTCGAGCGATTGGCGGCCCTCGACGAGCCGGTGATCTACGCGGTACCGGGCAGCCCGCTGGTGGGCGAGTTCGCCGTCGCCAAGTTGCGCCGGTGGGCAGCCGCCGAGGGCCGTTCCCTCGAGATCCAGCCGGCCGAGTCGTTTCTGGATGTCCTCTGGGCGACCCTCGACGTCGATCCCTTCCGGGACGGATTCCAGCTGCTCAACGGGCACGAGATGCCGTCGCCGCTGGTTCTCGACAAGCCGACGGTGATCGGCCACCTCGACACCCCGCTGGTCCTCGAGGATGTGTGTGATCGCATCGATCGCTCGCTGGGGGAGGAGGCGGAGGTCGTGCTGGCCGTCGACCTGGGAACCTCGGCCCAACGCCTGGTCAGGGCGCATCCCGATGCCATCGACCGGCAACTGGCCGGGCTGCGCACGTCGATGTTCGTGGCTCCCCAGCCGGCCGGGCTGATCGGCGCCGTCCTGGCCATGCGCCGGCTGCGGCAGGAGTGCCCGTGGGATCGGGAACAGACCCATGACTCCCTCGTCCGGTACCTGGTCGAGGAGTCGCACGAGTTGATCGATGCGATTGCCGGGCTCACCGACGGGCCGGGGCGCTGGCCGGCCTATTCCGCCATCGAGGACGAGTTGGGCGATGTCCTCCTCCAGGTGTTGTTTCACGCCGCCATCGCCGAGGAGGCGGGGGCGTTCGGCATCGACGATGTCGGTCACCGCCTCCGCCACAAGCTGGTACGGCGCCATCCGCATGTGTTCGGCGATGTCGAGGCGGATGATGCCGCCTCGGTTCGTCGCAATTGGGATGAGATCAAGAAGACAGAGAAGACGGGTGAGGCCGGTTCGCTGCTCGACGGGGTGCCCGGGGGGCTTCCGGCGCTGGCCCGGGCCGGGGAGACGCAGCGACGGGCGGCCGCCGTCGGGTTCGACTGGAGCGCGGCCGGCCCCGTCCTCGCCAAGATCCGGGAGGAACTCGACGAGTTGGAGGCGGACCTGACGGATCCGCCCCGGGCCGAGGCCGAACTGGGCGATGTGCTGTTCTCGGTTGTGAACCTGGCCCGCCATCTCGGAGTCGAGCCGGAACTGGCCTTGCGACGCTCCACGCTCCGCTTCGAGGAGCGCTTCCGGGCGATGGAGGCCATCGGCCCGTTGCCAGGGCTGTCGCTCGAGGAACTGGATGCCCGCTGGGAGGCGGCCAAGCGGGCGACGGCGGGTGAGGCTTGACCGGCCGAACCGGGCGATTGTCCAGGGGACGGCCCGGAGAGCGCTAGCCTTCGCCGCCGATCGCCCAGGAGCCAGTTCGTGTCAGTCAACACCGCCATCACCGGCCTCGTCGCCCGCGAAATCCTCGACAGTCGAGGTAACCCCACCATTGAAGCCGAGGTGTTTCTCGCCGGTGGTGGGTTCGGGCGGGCGGCGGTGCCGTCCGGCGCCTCCACCGGTGCCGCCGAGGCGCTGGAACTGCGCGATGGGGGTGACCGCTACCTGGGCAAGGGTGTTCGTCAGGCCGTGTCGAACGTCGGTGACGTCATTGCGCCCGCCCTGCTTGGTCTCGACGCCACCCAGCAGGAACGGATCGACCAGTTGATGCTCGACCTCGATGGCACCGCCGACAAGCACGTCCTCGGGGCCAACGCCATCCTGGCGGTTTCGCTGGCCGTCGCCCGGGCGGCGGCATCCGGCGTCGGGCTCCCGCTGTATCGCTACCTGGGGGGTCCGGGGGCCAGGGTCCTCCCGGTGCCCTGTCTCAACGTGCTCAACGGGGGAGCCCACGCCGCCAACTCGGTCGACATCCAGGAGTTCATGCTCGTCCCGGCCGGTCTCCCCAGCTTTGCCGAGGCGCTGCGCGCCGGGGTCGAGGTGTATCACTCACTCAAGAAGGTGCTGGGCGGCCGGGGTCTCGGCACCAACATCGGCGACGAAGGTGGTTTTGCCCCCAACCTCCCCACCAATCGCTCGGCCCTCGAGTTGCTGGCGGAGGCGGTGGAGGCGGCCGGATACGCCCTCGGGGCCGACATCGCCCTGGCGCTGGATGTCGCCGCCACCGAGCTGTATCGGGAGGGCCGCTATCACCTCGAGGGGGGTCTGATGACCTCGGAGGAGATGGTCGAATACCTGGTCGGATTGGTCGACGAGTTCCCGCTCGCCTCGATCGAAGACGGCATGTCGGAGGGGGACTGGGAAGGCTGGCAGCTGCTCACCGCCCGGCTCGGGGAGCGGGTCCAGCTGGTGGGTGACGACGTCTTCGTCACCAATCAGGATCTGCTGCTCAAAGGAATCCGGGTGGGGGCGGCCAACGCCATCCTGATCAAGGTCAACCAGATCGGATCGCTCAGCGAGACCCTCCACACCATGGAGATCGCTCGAAGTGCTCGTTTCTCCACGATGGTGAGTCATCGGTCCGGCGAGACGGAGGATGCCTTCATCGCCCATCTGGCGGTTGCCACCAACGCCGGTCAGATCAAATCGGGCGCCCCGGCCCGGTCCGAGCGCACCGCCAAGTACAACCAGCTCCTCAGGATCGAGGAAGCGTTGGGAGACCAGGCTCGTTTTGCGGGGTGGGACTCCTTTCGGAGGTCGGGCCGATGAGCCTCGTGCGGCGACAGGGCTGGATTCTGGTCTTCCTGGTTGCGGCGGTGTCACTGGTGGCGTTGACGTCGAGCGTGGTGCCCTTCGCCGAGATCCGTGAACAGCGAATCGAATTGGAGAACGCTCGCGCCCGGTTTGCCGAGCTGCAGAGCCAGGGCGACGAGTTGGCAGCCCGGCTCGACTCGCTCTCCGACCCGGTGGAGATCGAACGGATCGCCCGGGAGAGACTCGGTTACGTCAGGCCGGGCGAGACCGCCTACGTGGTGATGGACCCTGAGCCGCTGGCCGACACCGGGCAGACGGTGGTCGCCGAGCAGAGTTCGGTCGCTCCTTGGTACCTGCGGGTGTGGGCGTTCCTGACCGGAGCCGATCTCTGAACGATCGTCGGACCCTCGAGATCCAGATCGGTCGTCCGCTCCGCGCCCATTCGCCGGTGGTGGCGAGATGCCCCCTTGGTCTGCCGGTGGTGGCCGCCGTGCCCCCGGTACTCGACGACGGCACTCCCTTTCCCACCAGGTACTGGCTGGCGTGCCCGCTCGCATCCTCCCGAGTGGGACGGCTGGAGGCTCTGGGCGGAGTGCGTCGGATGGAGGCCAGGCTCGACTCGGATCCGGAGTTCGCCGCCGCCATGGCGGCCACCCACGATCGGTACCGCCGCGACCGCGACCAACTGATCCCGGAAGGTGTCGAACACAAGCCGACCGGCGGGGTCGCCGGGTCGTCCGCCGGGGTCAAGTGCCTCCACGCCCACTACGCCGATCACGTTGCCGGGAACGACAACCCGGTGGGGACACTGGTGGCGCCTTGGGTCGAACCGCTCGATTGCGTAACGCCGTGCGTGGTCGACGGCGAGAAGAACCCGCAGTGGGTCGAGCCCCGGTGAGACGGGCGGCCGTCGACATCGGCACCAATTCGACCCGGCTCTTGATCGTCGACGGGGAGGGCGCCGACCTCGACCGGAGGGAACAGGTCACCGGGCTCGGCCGGGGGGTGGACCATTCCGGACTGCTCGGTCCCGACCCCATCACCCGCACCCTGGGTGTGCTCGACGGGTACCGCCGGATCATCGCCGACCATGGTGTCGAGGTGGTGAGAGCGGTGGCCACCTCGGCCGTGCGTGATGCCTCCAATCGGGAGGAGTTCCTGGATGCCGCCGCGGCGGCGCTGGGGGTGCGGCCCGAATGCATCGACGGGCGTCAGGAGGCACGGCTGGCCTTCCGGGGGGCGACGGCCGACCTGGGACGAGATGCTGGCCCCCTCCTGGTGATCGACATCGGTGGCGGGTCGACCGAGTTCGTCACCGCCGACGACGAGATCTCGGTGGATATCGGCTCCGTCCGGCTGACCGAGCGGGTGCTCGGTTCCCAGCCGGCGACCTTCGACCAGCTGGTGGAGGCCTCCGATCTGGTGGAGGATCTGCTGGCGGTGGTGCCGGTTCCCGACGAGCCATTCCGGTTGATCGGAGTGGCGGGGACGTGGGTGTCCCTGGCCGGGATCCAGCGTGGAGCCCGTCATGGCCTTCATCACACCGCTCTCACCCGGATCCAGCTCGATCACCTGGTGGCCCGTCTGTCGGCCTCGACCCACGCCCAACTGGCCTCCACTCCCGGTCTCGACCCGTCCCGCGCCCCGGTGATCCTCGGCGGCGCCCTCGTCGCTCGCCAGTCCCTCCGCCACCTGCGGGCGGGTGAGGTCCTGGTGTCCGAGCATGATCTGCTCGATGGTGTCGTGTCAGGATTGGCGGACGGGTAGCGGCCGGTAGCCAGGAGGGGGTGACCTGGGTGGCAGGTTGCAGGTTTCAAGTCTCGAGTTCGACGCAACGCTCGAGCGCATGACGCAAGACGCATGACGCATTGCGCATGACGCCAGGCTCCTATTCTGGCCTCCGCTTCGAGTGGCGATGCCCGGGTGGCGAAACTGGTCAGACGCAGGGGACTTAAAATCCCCCGTCCGCAAGGGCATGTGGGTTCGAATCCCACCCCGGGTACG
>DAIOGO010000032.1:9204-21546 GCA_036745195.1 Actinomycetota bacterium
ACTTAAAATCCCCCGTCCGCAAGGGCATGTGGGTTCGAATCCCACCCCGGGTACGTAAGAGGGGTGCAAGGTTCAAGTTCCCAGTTCAAAGTGCTGAACCTGGACCCTGAAACCTGAAACCTGAAACCTGGAACCTGCGACAGTCCTGGGGGTATATCCCCTGCAGTCATCACCGCTAGCGTGCCGGTCGATGACACTTTCGGACTCCCGTCTCGCCAACCTGGCCGCTCGTCAGGTGTTCGACTCGTGGGGGGCGCTGGCCGATCGGTACCGCATCGTCACCCGACGGGCGGGTCTTCGTTTCTCCGAACAGGATTGGGCGGCGATGGCCGCCGACCACGTCGAGCGGCTCGACCTGTACAGCCGGGCGGCGGCGGCGGTCGCCGTTGGTATCTCCGAGTCGATGGGGGGACGGGTCCACGACCGGATGGTGTGGGCGGCGATGAAGGCGGTGTATTCGGGGCTCATCCAGGACCGGATGGACGTCGAGCTGGCCGAAACCTACTTCAACTCCGTCACCCGCAAGGTGTTCGCCACCGTCGGGGTGGATGAGCACATCGAATTCGTCGACACCGACTTCGACTCGTATTCCCTCGAGACCGCCCCCACCCTGATCAGGGTGTTCGAAGGCAGCGCCGACCTGGCCGGACTGGTCAGATCGATCCTCGAGAGTGCCGGGTTCGAAACCCCGTTTGCCGACGTAGACGGTGACAGTTCCGCCGCCGCCGCGCTGATCGAACACCGTTTGCGCCGGGTGGGGGCCCTGCGCCGAATCGACCGGGCGGAGATGGTCGACTCGGTGTTTTATCGGGGAAAGGGCGCCTATCTCGTCGGGCGTTTCCAGAGCGGAAGCCATGTCGTCCCGATGGTGTTCGCCATCCTGCATCAACAGGGTGGGCTGGTGGTCGATGCCGTCCTTCTCACGGAGAACCAGGTTTCGGTCCTCTTCAGCTTCACCCGCTCGTACTTCCACGTCGACACCCCGTGTCCCTCGGCCCTGGTGGACTTCCTCGCCTCGCTGATGCCCCGCAAGCGTCGGGCCGAGATCTACACGTCGATCGGCTACAACAAACACGGCAAGACGGAGCTGTACCGCGAATTGCGGCGCCACCTGGCCATGTCGGGGGATCGCTTCGAGATGGCGCGGGGGGTGCCGGGACTGGTGATGGTGGTCTTCACGGTTCCTGGATTCGACGTCGTGTTCAAGCTCATCCGGGACCGCTTCGGCGAGCCGAAACGGATCACCCGGGACCATGTTCTCAACCGCTATCGACTGGTGTTCCGCCACGACCGGGCGGGAAGATTGGTCGACGCTCAGGAATTCGAGCACCTCGAGTTCGACGTCGACCGTTTCGATCCTGCCCTCCTGGAGGTGCTGACGGATGCGTGTGGACGGGTGGTGGCCGTCAATGAAGGACGGGTTCACATCGCCCACTGTTATGTGGAACGGAGGGTGACACCGCTCGACATCTACCTCCGCGAGGCCGATCCGGATCTGGCCCGGGAGGCGATCATCGACTATGGCCAGGCGATCAAGGATCTGGCGTTTGGCGGCATCTTCCCCGGCGACATGCTGCTCAAGAACTTCGGCGTCACCCGTCACGGCCGGGTTGTGTTCTACGACTACGACGAGTTGACCCTGCTCGAGGCCTGCACCTTTCGGGCAATGCCGGCCGCCTCCTCGATCGACGACGACATGGCCGCCGATCCGTGGTTCCCGGTCGGTGCCGACGATGTGTTCCCCGAGGAGTTCGCCCGCTTCCTGGGTCTCGAAGACCCGCTCCGCAGCCTGCTGTTCGAGCATCACGGTGACCTGTTCGATCACAAGGCCTGGCTGGACTGGCAACGGCGGGTCAAGGCAGGTGAACGGATGGAGATCTACCCGTACGACCAGCGGTGGCGAATCCAGGACCGGGTCGGGCTGTTGTAGCCTCAACCCCAATGGCCGACTATCCCTCCGAATACCAACTGGACATCGTGCTGCGCAATGGGCAAGTAGCCCATGTTCGCCCCATCCGGCCCTCCGATGGTGACCTGCTCGTCGACTTCTTCGAGCGGCTCGGGCCCGAGAGCCGCTACTTCCGGTTTTTCAGGGTCAAGCGGACTCTGGCCCCCGAGGAGGTCCGGTATTTCACCACCGTCGACTACGAGCGGCGGATGGCCCTGATCGTCGTCCATGAGGGTCGGATGGCGGCGGTCGGACGATATGACGTGAGCGAAGAGAACTCCAAGGTCGCCGAGGTGGCGTTTGCGGTCGCCGACGACCAGCAGGGGCTGGGCCTGGGGACCGAGTTGCTCCAGCTTCTCACCGCGTATGCCCGCAGCAAAGGGATTGGCGGGTTCCGCGCCTTCGTCCTGCCCGAGAACGTCCAGATGATGCGGGTATTCCGCAACTCGGGATTCGAACTCCACCGCACGCTCGAGTCGGGGGTCTACACCGTCGACTTCCCGGTCGCACTGACCCAGGACTCCAAGCTGGCGGCGGAAGAACGGGAAAAGCGGGCGGTGGCCGCCTCGATGTTGCCGATGTTCTTCCCTCGTTCGGTGGCAGTCGTCGGCGCCTCGACCCGCCCAGGCTCGATCGGGAACACGCTGTTTCGCAACCTGCTTCACACCGGTTTCGGCGGCACGCTCTATCCCGTCAACCCGACCGCCCAGGTGGTCAACGCCGTCAAGGCCTATCCGTCGGTCCGGGACATCCCCGACGCCGTCGACCTCGCCTTCGTGGTCGTTCCCTCCGAGCATGTTCTCGACGTCGCAAGGGACTGCGCCGCCAAGGGGGTGCGGGCGATCGTCGTCATCTCGGCTGGTTTCGGTGAGGTGGCCGGGGGCCGCGGACGTGAGGCCGAGTTGCTGGCCGTGGTCCGGGAGGCGGGGATGCGGATGGTGGGGCCCAACTGCATGGGGCTGCTCAATACCGCCGCCCCGGTCAACATGAACGGGACGTTCGCTCCCGTCTACCCGCCGGCCGGCAACATCGCCATGTCCTCGCAGTCGGGTGCCCTGGGGATCGCCATCCTCGAGTTTGCCCGCCGCAACTCGATCGGGATCAGCCAGTTCGTGTCGGTGGGCAACAAGGCGGATGTCTCGGGCAACGACCTGCTCCTCTTCTGGGAGGACGACCCGGCCACCGATGTGATCTTGCTCTACCTGGAGTCGTTCGGGAACCCCCGCCGGTTTGCCCGGCTGGCCCGCCGGATCTCGCGCAAGAAGCCGATCGTGGCCGTGAAGTCGGGGAGGACGGCGGCCGGCAGCCGGGCGGCCAGTTCTCACACCGGCGCCCTCGCTTCGACCGATCGGGCGGTGGAGGCCCTCTTCCGCCAGTCGGGCGTCATCAGGGTGGACACGCTCGAAGAGCTGTTCGCGGTCGGTTCGTTGCTCGCCAACCAGCCGATCCCGGCCGGTCGTAGGGTGGGCATCGTCACCAACGCCGGAGGGCCGGGCATCCTGGCGGCGGACGCCCTCGAGTCGCAGGGTTTGTTCCTGCCCGAGTTCTCGACGGAACTGCGCCAGGTGCTGAGCGCCAATCTCCCGGCGGAGGCCTCGGTCACCAATCCGGTCGACCTGATTGCGGGAGCCGGACCGGTCCAGTATTCCTCGGTTCTCCAGCCCATTCTCGATTCGGGCGAGGTCGATTCGCTGCTGGTGATCTATGTTCCGACCTCGATCACCGGAGTGGGCGAGGTGGGAGCGGCGGTGCGGGCGGCGGCCGAGGCCTACCAGGGCCCTTGCACGTTGTTGTCGGTGTTCATGCAGGCAGAAGACGCCGCTGCGGTCCTCACCTCGCCGACTGCCAAGGTGCCCACCTATCAGTTCCCGGAGGGTGCCGCCCGGGCGTTGACCCAGGCGGTGGCCCACGGCGAGTGGCTGCAGCGGGAACCGGGCAGGATCCCCGACCTGATCGGGATCGACGCGCCCTCGGCCCGGGCGGCGGTGGAACCCGCCCTCGCCCGCTTCGGGGCGGAAGGCGGCTGGCTGGAGCCGGCCGAGGTGGAAGCGCTCCTGGCGGCGGTTCACATCCCGGTGCCGGCGTCGGTCACGGTGACCACCGAGGAGGCGGCGGTCGAGGCGGCCCGGGAGATGGGGTTCCCGGTCGTCCTCAAGGTGGTGTCGTCGGAGGCCCTGCACAAGTCCGAGGTCGGAGGGGTGGCTTTGGACCTCGAGGACGAGGAGGCGGTTCGTGCCGGGTTCCGGTCGGTCACCGGCACGGTCGAGCAATTCGATGGTGTCCTCGTGCAGGAGATGGTGCGGGGCGGGCACGAGGTGCTCGTCGGCATGTCGGAGGATCCCAACTTCGGACCGTTGCTCGTCTACGGGTTGGGAGGCGTCTACGTGGAGTTGCTCGAAGACGTTGCCTTCCGGTTGTACCCGCTCACCGACACCGATGCGACCGAGATGATGGCCGAGATCAAAGGCGCCCGCCTGTTGGAGGGCTACCGCAACATGCCGCTGGGCGACCTCGAGGCGGTCAAGGACGTCCTGCTTCGGGTCTCCGCCCTGGTGGGTGTCATCCCCGAGATCACGGAGATGGACCTGAACCCGGTCAAGGTGCTGCCCCCGGGCGAGGGGGTACGGGTGGTCGACGCCCGGGTCAAGGTGGCCCCGGTCGAGCAGGGCTGGACCCCCGAGATCATCGACCTCCCGGGCGTGGCCGGTGCCCGCCAGGCCTGAAGACGGCGACTTTATGCGGTGAGATGGCAGAAATCTGCCATCTCACCGCGCAATTTGCGGTCCGGGCCGGCCGGTTAGCCTCCCAGGCAGCACAACAAGGAGCCAAACGGATGTCGCTGGTCGAATTCGGTCTGGAAGGGGCGGTGGCGCTGGTTCGGCTGAACCGCCCGCCGGTCAACGCCCTCTCGGCGGAGTTGTCCGCCGACCTCGGGGAGGCCTTTGTTCGCTGCGAGGACCCCGCGATCCGGGCGGTGGTCGTCACCGGTCAACCTCACTTCGCCGCCGGGGCCGACATCAAGGGGTTTCAGGCGGCCTACGACTCGGGGAGCGAGGACACCCTGGCACGGGCGTTGGTGGAGGCGATCTGGAGGCTGGAGCGCCTCGAAAAGCCGACCATCGCCGCCATCCACGGGTATGCCCTGGGGGGAGGGTTGGAACTGGCGATGGGGTGCGACTTTCGCTACCTGGCCGCCGACGCCCAGGTGGGCCAGCCCGAGATCAAGCTGGGGATCATCCCCGGTGGCGGGGGGACCCAGCGTCTCACCCGGATCGTCGGGGTACAGCGCGCCAAGGAGCCCGTGTTCACGGGCCGATTCGTGGGTGCCGACGAGGCGCTGGGCCTGACGCTGGCCGACAAGGTCTTTCCGTCGGAGGAGTTGCTGGAGCGGTCGATGGCGGCGGCGGCCGAACTGGCGGCCGGTCCCACCCGGGCGATCGCCGCCGCCAAACGGGCGATCAACAATGGCATCGGCGAACCGATGACGCGGGCGATGGAGATCGAAGCCGCCGCCTTCAACGACTGCTTCTGGACCGAGGATGCCCGGGAGGGTGTGGCGGCGTTCATCGCCAAACGTCCGCCGGTGTTCGGGGGCCGGTGAGGGTCAGCCTTCGATCCGCGCCTTGAGACCGCGGAGGTTTCTCCGCCAGATCCAGCCGAGCACCGGTTTGGCGAAGATGGCGGTCAAGGCCCCTCCCAGATACCAGGGAAAGGTCAGCCGCTCGGTCCACGTGAAGCGGGTCCCGCCGGCGACGGGCGCCAATTCGAAACGACCCGAACCGCGGACCAGCCCGGTATGCCGCACCCCGATCGTCCGGCTCTCGACCCACTCGATAACCTCCATCAGATCGGAGGTGCGAAGCGGCCCAACCGCCGTCTCGACTTTCATGCGAACGCCCACCCCGGCTCGCAGGTCGGAGAGGAATTCGATGGACTCGGCGTCTGCCATCCATTCGACGTGGGAAGGGAGGTCGGCCGCCTCCTTCCACACCACTTCGATGGGAGCGGCGATGAACACGGACTGGGTGATGTTTGCCACGGACTGAGTCTGGTCGCTGTCGCCGGCAATTGGTAGTCGGTGACTCCCGTCACTGCGGCTGTGTCAGACTGGGCACATGAACGTATCGCATCTCAAGACAAGCGCCCGATCGCTCTCCTCATCCGTCGTCGTCGGCATGTTCGATGGGCGTCGCCCAGCACCCGGCACCTCCACCTACGCGCGTGGTCAGTCCGCCGCCCTCGCCGCCCTCGAGTTCGAGGGCAAGGCGGGCCAGGTGGCGGTGCTCACCGCTCCCGACGGCCGCCGTATCGTCTTCGTGGGGTTGGGAGACGAAGTAGATGTCGAGCTGCTGCGGCAGGCAGCCGGATTGGGGAGGAAGGCGGTGGCCGGAGCCGATGCGATCGCCACCACCCTCCACCAGGTGGGTCTGGACGGCGCCATCAGTGCCACTGTCGAGGGGTTCGGTCTGGCCGACTACCGCTTCGAGCGCTACAAGTCGACCGCCAAGACCCGACCCGAGCTTCTGCTCGAGTTGGTGGGTGGAACGGTCGACACCTCCGACATCTCCACCGCTCTGATCACGATCGACTCGGTCAATCTGTGCCGCGACCTCGTCAACGAGCCGGCCGCCGCCAAGGCGCCGATGGCGATCGCCGAGCGGCTGGCGGCCATCGCCTCGGCCGGCGGCCTGGCGGTGGAGATCTGGGATTCGGCCCGGCTCGGCGCCGAGCGGATGGGTGGGATGCTGGGGGTGGGTCAGGGCTCCGATCGACCCCCGGCCCTCCTCAAACTGCACTATCGGGGCCGGCGGCCAAAGGCGAAGCTGGCGCTGGTGGGCAAGGGGATCGTGTTCGACTCGGGTGGGCTCTCCCTCAAGCCGGCCGACATGATGGAGGCGATGAAGGACGACATGGCGGGCGGGGCGGCGGTGGCGGCCGCCACCATCGCCATCGCCTCGCTCGGGCTCCCGATCGAGGTGATCTCCTTCTCCGCTTTCGCCGAGAACCTGCCGAGCGGCACCGCCCAGCGTCCGGGAGACGTGCTCGAGGCCCGCAACGGCAAGACGATCGAGGTTCTGAACACCGACGCCGAGGGCCGTCTGGTCCTGGCCGACGCCCTGGCGCTGGCCGCCGAGGCAGAGCCCGACCTGATCGTCGACCTGGCCACCCTGACCGGCGCCTGCAAGATCGCCCTCGGCCCCCGGATCGCCGGGGTGTTCGGGAACGATCAGCCGGCCATCGACCGGGTGCTGGCGGCCGGCGCCGCCGGCGGCGAACGGCTGTGGCCGCTGCCCCTCCCCGCCGACCATCGTCCGATGATCGACTCCGACGTGGCCGACATGAAGAACACCGGGCAGGGGCGGTACGGTGGCGCCATCGCCGCCGCCCTGTTGCTCAACGAATTCGTCGGCGAGGTCCCCTGGGTCCACGTGGACATCGCCGGACCCGCCTTCCTCGACAAGGCCGAGCAGTACCTCCCCAAAGGGGGGACCGGGTTCGGAGTGCGGACCCTGGTTGAACTGGCACGGTCATTCGGCTGACCCGATCATCCAGTCGACCCGATCTGCGAAACTGGCGACGTGATCTATCTCGATCATGCCGCCACCTCGCCCATGCGACCTCCGGTTTGGGAGGCGATGGCGCCTTTCGTTGCCGAGACGTTCGGCAACACCTCGGGCGCGCATGAAATCGCTCGGCGCGCCAAGAATGCGGTGGAAGAGGCCCGCGAGCGGGCGGCCCGGTTGCTCGGCTGTCAACCGGGCGAAATCGTGTTCACGAGCGGCGGAACCGAGTCCGACAACCTCGCCATCAAAGGACGGGCCCAGCTCACCGGTGGCGGGATCGTCACCACCCGGGTAGAGCACGAGGCGGTGCTCGAGGCAGCCCGTTTCTGTGAGCGGCACGGCTCCAAGCTGACTCTGCTGGACGTCGACCGCACGGGCTCGGTCGACGTCGATCAGGTGGCGGCCGCCGTCGACGACGACACGGCGGTGGTGTCGGTCATGTGGGCCAACAACGAGACCGGCGCCCGTCAGCCTCTCGCCGCCATCACCGCCGCTACCGGCGGGCGGGCCGTTCTCCACAGCGATGCCGTCCAGGCCTTCGTTTCGGAGCCGGTTCCGCTCGGTGGCATCGATCTCCTGTCGCTGGGTGCCCATAAGTTCGGTGGGCCGAAGGGGGTCGGCCTCCTCTACGTTCGAAACGGAGTGGGCCTCGAACCGCTGCTCCACGGCGGCGGCCACGAACTCGGCCGGCGCTCGGGAACCTTGAATGTGGCGGGCATCGTCGGGATGGTCGCCGCCATGGAGTCGACCGTCGCCGACCGGCCTCGATTCCAGGCAGAGGTGGCGGCCGCCCGCGCCGTTTTCGAGGCAGCCCTGGCGGACGTGGCGGTGAGGACCATCGACCCGGCAGCCGGTCTCATCCAACACTCCCACTTGCGGTTTCCCGGGTGGCGCAACGAGACCCTGCTCGTCAGGCTGGATCAGGCCGGGGTGGCGGCGTCGACCGGTTCCGCCTGCTCGGCGGGAGCCGCCACCGTGTCCCATGTGCTCTCGGCGATGGGTCTACCCGTCGAGGTGGCCCGGGAATCGCTCCGGTTCACCTTCGGGTGGAGCACGACGGTTTCGGAGGCAGAGGAGGCGGCGAGACTGGTTCGTTCGGTGGTGGCCGCATGAGCCGGGTGCTGGTGGCGATGTCGGGCGGGGTCGACTCATCGGTGGCGGCCGCCCTGATGACGGGGGAGGGCCACCAGGTGATCGGGGTGACCCTCAAGCTGTGGTCGGGACCGAACGGAGAAGCTCCCACGGCCGGGTGTTGCACGGTCTCGGACTCGGAGGACGCCCGGCGGGTGGCCGCCCAGCTCGATATCCCCTATTACGTCCTCGACTACACCGAAGACTTCTCACAGGGGGTGATCGACCGGTTCGTGGTCGACTACCAGAACGGACGCACTCCCAATCCGTGTGTCGAATGCAACCGCACCGTCAAGTTCTCCCGACTCCTGTCCCAGGCCGCCGAATTCGGTTGTGATGTGGTGGTCACCGGCCACTACGCCAGGACCCGGTACGAGGACGGGCGATGGAAGCTGCTCCGGGCGGTCGACCCGGGCAAGGACCAGAGCTACGTCCTGTCGATGCTCGGGCAGGAGCAACTGGGGATGACCCGATTCCCGGTGGGCGAAATCGACAAGGTCGAGACGCGACGGATTGCATCCGACCTCGGTTTGCGCACGGCGAACAAGGCGGAATCCATGGACATCTGTTTCGTGGGGAGGCGGGACTATCGCTCGTTCCTGGCCGAGGCCGACCCGGCCATCGCCCAACCCGGTCGTTTCTCGGATCTGGACGGGGTGGACCTCGGTCCCCATCCCGGGGTCGTCAACTTCACTGTGGGGCAGCGCCGGGGGCTGGGCGTCGCCCTGGGAGAGCCCCGGTATGTGGTCGAGGTGGACCCCGTGAGCCGGACGGTGTTCCTCGGCCGTCACCCAGATCTGGCGGTGTCGGCCATCGCCCTCGATCAACTCACCTTTGTCGGCCCGCCCGCCACCGGCGAGGTCGAGATCCAGTACCGGGCTCACGGCGCGGCCGTGGGCGGGCGTATCGAGGGCAGCTCCATCATTTTCGAACAGCCTCAATACGGGGTGGCGCCGGGGCAGACCGCCGCCCTCTATTCCGGAGAAGAGGTCGTGGGCGGCGGGATCATCCGATCTACGGTGAGGCCATGAGCCTGTCCGGCCACACCGCCATCGTCACCGGGGCCGGCAGTCCGAGAGGAATCGGGATGGCGGTGGCCCGGCGGTTGGGGAGCAGTGGCGCCAGAGTCGCCATCTGTTCGACGACCGATCGGATCCATCAGCGGGCGACCGAATTGTCGGAGTCGGGGATCGACGTGTTCGCGGCGGTCGCCGATCTCACCGATTCCGCCCAGGTTGAGCGGTTCGTCTCCTCCGCCGGGGAAGCGCTCGGGCCTTGCTCGATCCTTGTCAACAACGCCGGGATGATGGCCCAGGGGATGACGGCCACGGCGGCGCCCACCGAGTCGGTGGCCGACCAAGCCTGGCGGGACGGATTGGAGCGCAATCTCACCACGGCCTTCTTCATGGCCCGGGCGGTGCTGGCGGGAATGAAGCTCCGCGGCTACGGCCGCATCATCAACATGTCGTCGGTGACGGGGCCGGTGGTGGCAATGGTCGAAGAGGCCGCCTACGCCGCCGGCAAGGCGGGCATGATGGGCTTGACCAGGGCATTGGCGGTCGAATATGCCCGTCACGGGATCACCGTCAATGCGGTGGGACCGGGATGGATCGAGACCGATACCTCACCCGGGAACGAATTGACCGCCGGCCGGCACACTCCCATCGGCCGGCCGGGACGGCCCGACGAGGTGGCTGAAGTCGTTGCCTTCCTCGCCTCACCGGGCGCCTCCTATGTGACAGGGCAGCTACTGGTGGTCGACGGCGGCAACACCCTGGTCGACGACCACACCACGGTCTGATCGTTCTAACGGACGTGAACGGACTGCTGGTCCGGTGTGATCGCCAGGATTGCCCGCTCGCTGCGAATCGCGCTCGTGTAGTGCCGGCCGAAGTACTTCATCGAGAGTTGGTCGATGTGGTCTCTCGCCTCCTCGCCCCTGATCACCTCGGTAACGCGTCCCCGCACCTCGGCCCAGTGGTAGGGATCGCCTTCCCGGATGATCACCACTGTCACCCGGGGATCGGCCTCCACGTTGAGGAACTTCCGGCGGTGGATCTCGGTGTTCATGAGGATGTGCTCGCCGTCGGTATCGACCCACATGACATTGGAATGAGGGGTGCCATCGGGGAGGAGGGTCGTGATGACGGCGTAGTTGACACCCCGGGCGAGTTCGATGATGCGCGGGTCGAGCATCGGGCCAGGATACGGGCCGACAAGCCCACCCGATCCACGGCCACACGATCGCAGCCGGCCGCTCGTAGAATCCGGCGCCCATGACCGAGTTCGCCGAGCGTGTTGAAGAGTTGCGCCGCCAGATCCGTGGTCATGCCCACCGGTATTACGTGCTCGACGATCCGGTCGTGTCCGATGCCGACTACGACGCACTGGTGCGTGAGTTGGAGAACCTGGAGCGCCTCCACCCCGAGTTGATCACCCCAGATTCGCCCACCCAGCGGGTGGGGGCACCTGTGTCGACCCTGTTTGCCCCGGTCGCCCACTTGCGGCCTCTGTTTTCGCTCGACAATGCCGAGGCCGAGGACGACCTCGTCGCCTGGGAGCAACGAATGACGCGACAGCTGGGTGCTGCGCCGGAGGGGTACACCTGCGAGCTCAAGATCGACGGGTTGGCGGTGGTGCTTCGGTACGAAGACGGGGTGTTCGTCCAGGGTGCCACCCGGGGGGACGGCACCACCGGCGAGGACATCACTGCCAATCTCCGCGCCATCGACCAGGTTCCACTCCGCCTGCTCGGCGCCGGCGCTCCCCGGCTGCTGGAGGTGCGCGGCGAGGTCTACATGTCGGACAGGGCCTTCGAGGCTCTCAACCAGTCGCAGCTGGAGCGGGGTGAGCGGCTCTTTTCCAACCCGCGCAATGCCGCCGCCGGGAGCGTCCGCCAGAAGGACCCCAAGGCCACCGCTGCCCGCCAGCTGGGGATCTGGGTCTACCAGGTGGGTCTGGTGGAAGGAGGACCCAACCTCACCAGGCATTCGGAGGCGGTCGCCTACCTGGCCGACCTCGGTCTGCGGGTGAACCCGGCATCGACTGTCGCCCACGATCTCGAGTCGGTGCTTTCGTACATCCGGCAGGCCGAGCGCGACCGGCACGCTCGCGGTTACCAGACCGACGGGGTGGTGGTCAAGGTCGACTCGCTGCTGCTGCAGGACCGGCTCGGTTTCACCGCCCGGGCACCCAGGTGGGCGATCGCCTTCAAGTTCCCACCGGAGGAACGCACCACCCGGATGAAGGACATCTGGATCAACATCGGGCGGACCGGTGCCGCCACTCCCTTTGCGGTTCTGGAGCCGGTGTTCGTGGGAGGCGCCAACGTCGGGATGGCCACCCTCCACAACGAGCAGCAGGTCCATCTCAAGGACGTGCGGATCGGCGACACGGTCATCGTCCGCCGCGCCGGTGATGTCATCCCCGAAGTGATCGGCCCGGTCGTCGAGCTGCGGACCGGAGAGGAGCGGGTGTGGACGATGCCGTCGACCTGCCCGTTCTGCGGGAACCCGATCGTCAGGACCGAAGGCGAGAAGGTGGCCCGTTGCACCGGCGGGCTGTCGTGTCCCTCCCGGTTGCGGGAGTGGCTCTTCTTCTTCGCCTCTCGGTCAGGGATGGACATCGAGGGCCTGGGATACAAGACCATCCAGTTGCTCATCGATGCGAAGTTGATCTCCGATCCGGCCGACATCTTCT
>DAIOGO010000033.1:0-7254 GCA_036745195.1 Actinomycetota bacterium
GCCTTCGCAGAATATGCGGCGGCCCGTGAGGACAAGCTCGCCCACAAGCCGGCGAATCTCAGTTTCGAGCAGGCGGCTGTCGTCCCCATCTCCGGGGGAACTGCCATCCAAGGGCTGCGCGACTCAGGTCATATCGAGGCGGGTCAGAAGGTGCTCATCGTCGGGGCGTCGGGAGGAGTCGGCACCTATGCCGTGCAAGTGGCCAAAGCCTTCGAGGCCGAGGTAACCGGTGTCAGCAGCACCGCGAAGCTAGATCTCGTCCGTTCGATCGGCGCCGATCACGTCCTCGACTACACCCGAGACGACTACCTGGAAGGCTCGAAGAAATACGACCTGATCCTCGACATCGGCGGAAACAACAGTGTCTCGCGTCTGAGACGAGCTTTGACTCCCAAGGGGACACTGGTCATCGTCGGCGGGGAAGAGGGCGGCAGCCTCACGGGAGGTTTCGGCCGCCAGATCCGCGCCTCGGTGATGTCGATGTTCCTGAGCCAGCGCCTGACGATGCTCGTTTCCAAGGAGCGCCACACGGACCTCGAGGCGCTGCGCCCGTTCCTCGAGAGCGGCCAGGTCCGCCCTGTCATCGACAGGTCCTACTCGCTTGCCGAGGCGCCCGCCGCCATGAGTCACCTCGAGGCCGGACTCGCCCGCGGAAAGCTCGCCATCACGATCTGACCCACACAACAGCCTGAATCCAAGAGAGAAGTGGACATATGACTTCAACCCGAACAGACAACTCGATCAAGGACCTCAGCGACCACCGTTCCGTGGACACCAATTTGTCGGTCGGCGATGCCACCTACCGCTCGCTGCATACCCTGCAAGTTCGGGACATGGTTCTCCCCGTGCGACGGCACCTGTGTGTGGAATCGAGGTCATCGTGACGACCGCTCCCCCGGCGACCACACCCAAGGTCGGGCGCGAGAAGGGACCGTCCCGTGCAGATGCCGGACCGAGGCCACGTATTGGCTGGATCGTGGCGGGTTCGTTGGTCACCGGGGCTGTGGTCGGTCTGCTCCTGGTTGCCGCCCCGCTCGTTCCGGCCGAGGAGAGCGCGGTCACAGGGGCACTGTTGTGCGGATTCGCGGTGGGCTGGGTAATGTTGGCCGTGCTCTCGGAGCGCTTCAGCGATCAGCCTCAACGGTGGGCAATGGCGCCAGCCCTGTTCATGGGAATCAGCGGACTGCTCCTGGTGGCATTCGGCTCCTCGGTGCAAGGCGTTCTCAGTTGGATATGGCCCCCCGCACTCCTCGTCGTCGTGGTCTGGATGATTGTCCGCTCCCGTCAGCAGCTGAAAAGCGGTAGTCGGTGGTTGCTCTATCCGGTGTTCAGCGTGCTGCTTCTGGCATCGGTCGGGGGTATCTACGAGACCGTCAGCGGAGCTTTGGACGCGAGCCCTTATCCGATGCCCGGCAAGCTCATCGACATTGGCGGGCACAGGTTGCATCTCTCCTGCACCGGGACAGGGAGTCCCACCGTGGTGCTCGAACCAGGTGGAGGCCTGATGTCATCGGCCTTCGGGTGGATAGGACCGGCCGTTGCTGCGGACACCCGGGTATGCATTTATGACCGCGCCGGTCTCGGATGGAGCGATCCCGCGGACTCTGTCCAAGACGCGACCCAGATAGCAACCGACTTGCACACGCTGCTGGATCGCGGACAGGTGCCTGGACCCTATGTGCTGGCGGGCCATTCCTTTGGTGGCCGTTATGTTCTCACGTTCGCTGCCCTGTACCCCGACGATGTCAGTGGCATGGTGCTGGTGGACTCAACCGCACCGGCATCGCAGCCGACTGCCGAGCCGAGTACACCTGGCGCGGAGGACTCCTATGACTTGATGGGTCGTGTCTCATCATTGGTGTCGGCTTCGGCCCGGGTCGGGGTGGGCCGCCTCCTCGCCCAGGCCGACTACGGCAGCCTCCCCGCCGAATCCCGGAACGAAATCCGAGCCAGTGCGGCAACCGCCAGCTACATCCAGAGCACGATCCTCGAATACGCCTTGGCAGACACGTCCGGGAGCGAAGCCGCATCGCTGGTCAGCTTCGGTGACAAGCCCCTCATCGTCGTGACAGCCCCTGTTGGAAATGGCGCCGCTTGGTTGGCGTCGCAGGATCATCTGGCCACGCTGTCCTCGAACTCCGCCCATCGCATCATTGACGGCGCCGACCACCCAGGGCTGCTATTCGACGAGCAATTCGCAGCCTCGACGACCCAGGCGATCCTCGACATCGTCTCGTCGATCCGGAACGACGAGCCATTGGTCAGATGATCCGCTCCGCCAACGGACCGTCACTCGTGCCCGCAGTGATCGCTGCCACCATTGCCATCATCACCCGGTCCTCGGCGATCGCCATCTCGGTCGGCGCTGCCTGGTTCATCCTGGGCGAAGTGCTCCTCGGCACATTCTGGGACAGCCCCGCCGAGTGGGGCCCGGCCGCGGTCACCAACGCTCTCGCAGTCGGAGGTGTCGGCGGGGTCGGCAGCATGGGGGGAGCCGCGCCCGTCATTGCTTACGGCACGGCGGCACTCCTCGCCGTTGGCTACGGCGTCCTCAGCCTTGCGATCTCTGGGACGGTCCTGGCAAGGCGGGATGTGACGAGTTGACCGCTCCCTCAATAACCGGCGACCGTCAGGTAACGAATGTCTCATGCCTGAAGGCTTGAGTGAAGGAAGAAGGACTCGGGGTATCAATGGGCCGCATCGATAGAAGGGCGCAACGTGACCGATAGCAGAGACGCGACCGACAAAACCAGAAATCCCACGTTGTCCAGCGGGTCTCCCGCCCACGGGATCTCCCGGCGAAGGGTGGCGCTCACGGCTGGCATCGGCCTACTGGTCATGGCGGTACTGGCACCGATCGCAAACTTCGGCGTGCTCGAGAACCTTGTCGTGTCGGGGGACGGGGCGGCGACGGTCGAGAACATCTTGGCCGACCTGGGACTTCTTCGCCTGGCCATCGCGATGTTCTTGGTGGTGACCTTCCTTGACATCGTGGTTGCGTGGGCACTGTACGTCCTGTTCAAGCCAGTCAACGAAGCCCTCGCTATCCTGGTCGGATGGCTGCGCTTGGCCGCTCCCGCCGTGTTCGCGGTGGCGTTGGCGAACCTACTCGACGTCGCAAACCTCCTGGGTACTGAGGCTCGGACGCTGCAACCTGATCAGCTCGAGGCTCAGGTTATGGCCTCAATTGCCTCGTTCCGCAACGGCTGGGACATGAGCCTGGCGATCTTCGGTCTCCATCTAGTGGGCCTCGGGTACCTACTTTTCAAGTCGGTGGACTTCCCCAAATTCCTCGGGGTGCTGGTGGTCGTAGCCGGTGGCGGATACCTGGCAGATACCTTCGCCAGGATCCTCGTCCCCGACTTCGAGTTCACCTTCAGCTTGTTCACCTTCGTTGGTGAGGCACTCCTGATCTTCTGGCTCTTCTGGAGGGCCATCAAGGGGTTCCCCCCTGAAACCAGCCGTATGGTGGACAAGTGACGGAGCGGCGGCTGACTCAGGCGAGAACGGTGGCGCCATGAAGCCCATGACCGGCAAGACCGTGTTGATCACCGGCGGCACCGGCGGGATCGGCAAGGCGGCTGCGGTCGGTCTTGCCTCGATGGGCGCTCGGGTGGGCATCACCGGCCGCGACCGGGCTCGAGGAGAGCAAGCCGCCGCTGACATCGCCGACGAGTCGGGCAGCCCCGCCGTCGAAGTGTTCGTCGCCGACATGTCGTCACAGAAAGAGGTCCGGCGACTAGCCGGCGACATCCTCGCCGCCTTCCCTCGGCTCGATGTACTTCTCAACAACGTCGGCGGGTTCTGGGCCCACCGCCACTTGACCGCCGATGGGCTGGAGCACACCTTCGCCCTCAACCACCTGGCGCCATTCCTACTCACGAACCTCCTGCTGGAACGGCTCACCGCCAGCGCCCCAGCTCGGGTCATCACAGTTTCGTCTGGGGCTCACTCCATGGGGAGGATCGATTTCGATGATCTGATGGGAGAACAGGACTACTCGGGACAGCGGTCCTATAACCAATCGAAACTGGCCAATGTGATGTTCACCTACGAGCTCGCAAGACGTCTCGACGGAACCGGGGTCACCGCCACCGCTCTCCACCCCGGGATGACGAACACCTCTTTCAGCACCGAAGACCCCCACCGAAGGATGGCTCCCATCGTCTTCTTGGTTCGACCCTTCATGAAGAGTCCCAAACGAGGGGCCGATACCGCCGTCTACCTTGCCAGCTCCCCCGAGGTTGAAGGCGTCACGAGCCGCTACTACGTCAACCGCAAGACCAAGAAATCAGAAGAGTCTTCCTACGACGGAGCGACCACCGCCCGACTGTGGCGGCTCAGCACCGACCTCGTCGGAATCGCTGCCGACACGACACCGACCCGTGCGAAGGCATCCCCTTAAAACCTCGGCCCACCCAGTCAGCACCCTTGCAGCGAGAAAAGCCATGCCACCCTCCACACCCGTCGACACCACGAAGACGAAAACCGCAGCGGGCGCTAACGCCAGCTGCACCCACAGACTGGACGCTCAATGACCACCACCCGAACACCCGCAGTCGAAGTTGACACCCCAACCAGGTGGAACAAGGGAATTGCAGTCACCGTGGGCATCCTGTTCTTCTTCCAGCTGATCACATTCCTGATAGGCAGTTCCTTGATACAGAGCTACCTGGACGGAGACGCCAGCAGGGCAACCCTGACCATGGGTGTACTCCTTGAAATGTTCGCGGGCCTTGCCGTCGTAACAATCGGCTTCCTGATGTACCGGGTCCTCAAGACGGTGGACAGGAAGCTCGCGTTGGGATACCCGTTCATGAGGGTTCTCGAGTTTGCAGTCTCGGCAGTCCTGGCCGGTTACCTCCTGAGCCAACTCGTGGAGTTCCCAAATCACCTGCTATGGGTCTACATCCCCACTGGGATCGGCGGGTTGATTCTGAACTACTTGTTTCTGACATCAAAGATGATTCCGCGTCCCATCGCAGTCCTCGGCCTGATCGGATACGCCTTGCTCTTGCTCGTTGTACCGCTTGACCTCGTCGGCGCTGTCGAGGAGAACAGTGGCGCCGGACTTGCACTACTCGCCCCGGGTGGACTGTACGAATTCGTCATTCTGCCTATTTGGCTGATCGCAAGGGGGTTCCGCCGCCCGGAAGTGACGGCAGCCTGAATACACCAGAAGTCCCTGAGGTGGCCAGCTCGAGAGTGATGAACGACCCGCGTGATGTGGGCGGTCCGGCTTGGCTCGGTCTTGCTTCGCCTCAGTCACAATCTGGCGTGGCACCGACCAAGAGCTCTGCCAGCCGGTCGGGTTGCTCACGGAAAGGCCCGTGATCGGTGTGGATCTCGGAGACCCGTGCGCCGATGGAAGCCGCCATCAAGCGCTGTGATTCGGGTGGCACGAGGGTGTCGGCCGTTGTCAGGATGTAGGCGGGCCGGCGGTTGATGTCAAGATCGCCGGACCATTTCTCGCGCAACACGGCGATGCCCTGCGGGCGCTGGGTTCGCTCGAGCTCCTTGCGGGCATCATCCTGCAACGAGGGCTCCATCCCTGCCACGTAGGCCTCGATGTTCAGCGCGCATAGGCCGGGACCGGCGGTCACGATCAGTCCACCGAACGCACTGGTTCAGGCAGATGCGCCAGGACGCACGACCGAGGATCAGCGGCGCATGGGCGAGCTTGAGGCCAAAGTGCGGGAGTTGGAGCGGTCGAATGCGATCCTGCGGTCAGCCTCGGCTTTCTTTGCGGCGGAGCTCGACCGCCCACAGAGACGCTTGTGAAGTTCATCGACGAGCACCGGGGCACCTTTGGGGTCGAGCCGATCTGCGCTGAGCTGCCGATCGCCCCAGCCAACCTGGTTGACGCCGCCGACCGGCAAACAGCCTTGGCAGAGGCGTTGAGACTGTTGCGACCCGGCGGTGTGCTGGTGGCGGCCGCGGTCTCTCGCTTTGCCTGGCCAATCCTGGTCGTACTTGCGCTTGTGCTTGATATTCGGCAGTTCTTCTGGGCTGCCGTATTGGCACCATCCCTGAGCGGCGCCGTTCTCATCGATAACGAGAGCGGCGTGGGCGCGGCCGGTGCGCACGCGATATTCCTTGACGGCGCGATGACTGATCCCTTTCTGTCCGCACTCGGGGTGATAGCCGATGCACCAGCAGCCTCCAAAGATGCCGTTGTTGCGTTCGACCAGGTCGGCGAAGGCACCCCACGTCGAGGCGTCGAGTTCACGAATCATGTATGTCATCGGGTTCAGCCTTCCCTGGCGGCGGAGTCGAGAATCCGAGCCAGTTCAGCGGGTCGGGTGACCATCGGCCAGTGCCCTGAGTCGATGTCCGCAAAGGCAACGTGCGTGGCCCGGCTGAGCTCGGGGACATCGCCGGCATCGATCCATGCCCTGGCCTGGTCGGGGCTGTACTCGGGGCACACGAGGAGCACGGGAACGTCAAAGCGTCGCTCGTCGGTCAAGCGCACGACGCCCTTGGAGACGCCCTCAGGGACCGCAACCGCCCCCGAGACGATGCGGTCCCGCTCGGCCTGGCCGAGGTCGACCGAGTCGGCGCCCTCGAAAGGACCCCAACCCGGAAACGCCATAACGCCGTCGACGGTGGGGAAGAAATCGGCGTAGGTGTCACCGTCGGCAGACGGAAAGCCACCTACCAGGACGACGCCATCGATCGCATCGGGTCGGTGGTCGGCGATCATCCAAGCCAGGGTGCAGGCGGCCGAGTGGCCGACGACGATCGGTCGGTCGGCTGCGTCGACCGCTGCCAGGGTGGCCGTGACCTGGTCGGCCAGCGTCGCGCTAGTCGAGGCATCATCGACGCCAGGTAGAGCCACCGGTAGGGCCCGATGCCCCAGGTGCTTGAGCTCCGCACCAACATCAGCCCAGATCGACTGGGGCAGCCACAGACCAGCGATGAGAATGATGTCCATGCCCGGGACTCTAAGGCCAGCTCCACACGATCCGCCTCCTCCGTATTCTGAGCGTGGTGGAGCCTTCGATGCTTCTGCATGGCGCCAATCGATGTCGTGAGCGACTCAGATAGCGACACCCTCTTGCGTCTCGCAGAGAGCGTCACCTCAACCCGACCGGGACCAACTAGCGCCGAGCAACAGATCAGGCGCCATAACGCCCGTTTCTCAGAGTGCACTGGATCGGCACATATCGCTCGGGTGTTCGTCACGCTCGCATGAGGCGCCGTCTTGTTCCCTGCCTTCGGGAGGCCCCGCAGGCGACGGCGTTGGGGAGGCGC
>DAIOGO010000033.1:7354-20397 GCA_036745195.1 Actinomycetota bacterium
CTGCCTGCCAGGTGACGAGCCTGGGCCCGGTACGATCCGGTCCAATGCCGGGAATCGTTCAAAGGGGTCTCATCGTTCTCACCGCGGTGGTCGGTGTCGTCTGGCTCGGGCAGGGGGTCGGACTGATACCCGGGTCCTTCATGACCGGTCAGGCCGGTTGGGCGGTGGCCGGGGCGGGCATGCTCGGGATTTCCTACGCGATCTGGCGTTGGCGCCGCCGTTCGCCCGGGCGGTGACGGTCCGCCGGGTTGGCTGCCCGTGTAGGGTTAGCGGCCCGAGGAGAGGCGTGCAGAATGTCCGAGACCGAGATTGGTGAGGCATCCGAGCTGACGCCCGGGACGGTGAAGGGAGCCGGTCGCTACGCGGCCGGAAACTCCGATGGCGAATTGTTCGCCGTGACACGCAGGTGCCGCCATCTCGCCGCCGATCTGGCCAACGGCAGTATCGCCAGCGATGGTTGTCTCGTCTGCCCCTGGCACGGATCGAAATACGATGTCGGAACGGGGCGGATGGTGCGGGGCCCGCAGGGGATCTTCGCCAAGGTCCCCGGGCTGGGGACGGCCTTCAAGCTCATGACCCGGGTGCTGCCGCTCGGGCGGGGCAAGGTGGTCGAACGCGACGGCACGCTGTTCGTCGACTGACACCGGGTCGGCCGGGTAGGGGTCAGGACGCAGGAACTCAGGCGGTTGCTGGTCTGTCGGGATGGGTCGATATGGTCGATATGCTGCCCGGATGCGCCGAATCCTCCCTCTTCTCGTGGTGGGTGTCCTGACTTCGTGTGGATCGACCTCTTCCCCGACCACCACCGTTCCTCCCCCTCCTACCTCCCCCGCTACGACCGCCGCTCCAGCGACCACCGATGCCCCGACCACCTCGGTGGCGCCAACCACCACCGCCGCATCCGTGGAGCCCGGTGTGATCGAGATCCAGGTGACCGGATCGACGGTGGTGGGGGGAGGCAAGGTGGCGATTCCCCTGGGCGAGGAGGCGACGATCAGGGTGGTGTCGGACACCGCCGACGAGGCCCACCTCCACGGGTACGACCTCTATGCCGACCTGGAACCGGGCGTCCCGGCCGAGATCGTCTTCGTCGCTGCGATCCCGGGGGTGTTCGAACTGGAACTGGAGGGGTCGGGTCTGCTCCTGGCGGAGATCGAGGTCTCATGAGGCGCCTCGCCGCCGTCGGAGCGGCCGCCCTCCCACTGTGGTGGCTCCCTGTCGCTGCCTCCGCCCATGGCATCGGTGGGCGCCAGGATCTCCCTGTCCCTCTCTCGGTGTTCGTGGCCGCCGCCTCGGTGGTGCTGGTGGTGTCGTTCGTGGCCCTGGCCATTCTCTGGCCCACCCCCCGGTTGCAGGATCCGGTGGAGACGATCGAGCTGGAAGGGGGCTGGCGGCGGCCGGTGAACTTCTTCCTCGGAGCGATAGGGCTGATCGGCTTCATGCTCGTGGTGGTGGCGGGGCTGGCCGGCATCGACAACAGTTCCAAGAACCCGGCCAGTGTGTTGGTGTTCGTGGGGTGGTGGCTCGTCATCCCGTTCCTGGCCGCTCTCCTGATCGACGTCTACTCGGCGCTCAACCCGTGGGGGAGGGTGCTGGGCTGGCTGGGGGTGGCCGAGGGGGACGGCGGCCGAGGCTACGAACCGGCGGTGCTGGTGCTCCTTGCCTTCACCTGGCTCGAGTTGGTGTCGCCCCGTCAGGGACCGCCGGTGCTGGCCGTTGCCGCACTCGCCTATCTCTTCTACCTGGTGGTGGTCGGCTACCGGTACGGCCGCAGGGCGGTGACCGAGTCCTTCGACGGGTTCGCGGTTTACACCCGGCTGTTTGGTTCGATGGGCCCCATCACCATCGATGACGAGGGTCGCTGGCGTCGTCGCCCGTGGTTGCGGGGTCTGGTCTCGGTTCCGGAACGGTCGGGGCTGGACATGGTGGCGGTGGTGATGATCGGGACGGTCACGTATGACGGTGCCAAGTCCAGTGCGTTCTGGACAGACTCGATCGTCTCCCCGTTGGTGTCGATCCTGCCCGCCTGGAGCCCTGCGGTCCTGTCGGCAGTCATCGGCACCGTGGGTCTGTTCGGGACCGTGGGCCTGGTCGGGATCGGCTACCGGATCGCCTGTTGGGGGGCAGCCCGATTGGGGGGCGGGTCGATGACCGCCGCCGAGGTCTCCCTCCGGTTTGCCCACACACTCATTCCCATCGGGTTTGCATACGCCTTCGCCCACTACTTCACGCTCGTCCTGTTCGAAGGTCAGCTGCTCCTCTCGACCATCAGCGACCCGTTGGGTCGGGGTTGGGATCTGTTCGGGACTGCCGACCGGGCGATTTCTTATGCCCTGCTGGGGAGCGGGACCTGGGTCTGGTACGTGCAGGTGGTGGTGATCGTTCTCGGTCATGTGGCCGGGGTGGTGCTTGCCCACGACCGGGCCCTCGCCGACTTCGCCGGGCCGAACGCGGTCCGATCGCAGTACGCCATGCTCGGTCTGATGATCGCCCTCACCGGGTTGGGCTTGACCCTGCTGGCGGCCGGTTGAGACCGATTCTCGCCCACGGGAGCGGCATCGATGACTTGATCGTCTTCGTCGTTCTGGCGGGCGGGTCGATCCTGGCCCTCCGTTCTGCCGAGCGAAAGGCCCGCCGCCGGGCCGAGACCGAACAGGCGGTCGGGGAGCGAGAGGGTTCGTTATCATCGGCCGACGATGAGTGAGTATCTGGCTGCGGCCGCCCAGGCCATGAACACCACCGAGGCGATCGTTCGACGGTCTGCCGAGGCGCGAGCCAAGGCAACCGGGGTCAGCGTCGACGAGGTTCTGGCCGCTTGGGCCGGTGGTGGAACGGTGACTGCCTCTGCTGCGCCGGTCGCGGCGCCGGCGGCCCCGCCCGCTCCGGTCCCGGCGGCCCCGGTCGAAGCAACCGAACCGGCCGCAGTCGCGGCGCCACAACAGGTGGCATCTCCGGTGGCGGTCATGGAACCGGCTGTGGCGGCCATTCCCGAGGAAACTGTCGAGGCGGCCCCGCTGGCCGAGAGGGTCCGTCTCGGGTCTCGGGTCGCCGCCTGGACCGGCCTGGGAATCTCGTTCTTCGTCATGATCTTCGCCACCCAGTGGCTGCTCCCCCGGGCCGGCTTGATCGGGGAGGAGGGCTCCTATCGAGCGGCGGTCCTGGTGGTACCCGGGTGGGTGATCGTCGGTAGCGGTCTGTTGGGGATGGTGTCAGGTGCCGCCCTGGCCGCCTTCAGCCGGGCTGCGGTGGGGTGGAAGAGCCCCGGTCATACCCTCACCAACAACACCTTCTCCAGTTCGGCGGCGGGGGCGGTAGCCGGCGGCCTCGTCGGCCTGATCACCGGCGCCATCGTGGCCGGGAGCGGGGAGACGCTCGAGGGGCAGGAGGGGGTGGTCAATGTTCCTGTGCTGGGGGCCCTGATCTGGACCGCTCTCGGCTGGATCGCCCTCGGTGCGCTGGTGGGCACGGTCGTCCAGTTCCTCGGTGTGCCGGCCGGGATCTCCGAGGAGGAAGCCGAGCAGGCGGTGGCGGTCCGGCGCCGGCTCAAGGCCGCCTTTGGCCTCCCGATCATGGTGGCCCTGACCATCCTCGCCATCGTCGTGCCCGTGTCGTTCGCATTCCTGTCGTTCCCCAAATGGGCGCCGCTGACCGGCGGGTTCGTCGCCATCTCCGTTCTCGCTTTCTCCGGCCTGGCCAGCGCCCGTCCCAACCTCAAGATCACCCGTGGTGAGTTCATGCTGGCCGTGACCGGAGTTGTGACCGTGCTCGTGATCGTCGTTTCGGTGCTGGCCGCCCAGGGTGGTGGCGGCCACGAGGAGGAAGAGGGTTCGGAGACCACCGAGCAGTCGGCCGAGGGTTGAGCTCGGTTCAGGCGTCGGCCAGGCCCAGAACCTCGAGTGTTCCTCCCCCGTCGTCCCGGTAGTCGACGGTCACCGGGGCCGCCTCCCGGAGGTGTTCGCGCAGGTGGGGGAGCGGAAACTCGTACACCTCTCCAGGGATCGGAACGAAGCGGTATTCGATCCCGTCGGCGTTGACGGTGAACGACGTGACGACCTCGAGATCTCCTTCGACTTCGACCACCAGACCGGTGACGCTTCCCTGGCCGCCGGAACAGGCCGCCAGCAAGACCGCTACGACCGCGGCCCGTGCCCTCATCGCCCGGTTCCGGCCAGCTCCCGCTCGACGGCTTCCAGGGTGCGCTCCCGTCCCGACCAGCGGAACCAGATGGCGGCAATGCTGCCGAAGAGGTAGAACCCGCCGACCAGTTTCATGAACACGCCGGCGATCGTCTGGTCGGCCTGAAAGGTCAGGCCCCAGCTGGCCGGACCGTCGCCGTACATCGGGTAGAGCGGGTCGTGGCTGAAAGCGAGGAACGAAGCAGGCACGATCGGGATGATCGTGTTCAGGAAGAGATACAGCATCTGCATCGGCTCGGCCATGCGGGGAATGGCGGGGGTGGGGCTGTGGATCGGGAGGAAGAGGAGCATTCCGGTCCCGAACAGCACAGCGTGCATCGAGAGATGGAGGAACTCACTCTCCAGCTGCCATCCGACCGCGGCAGGCCAATGGACGAACACGATGAGGATGTTGAACGAGAAGAAGCCGACCACCGGAGTCGCCAGACGGCGAAGCCAGGGAGCCACCAATCGATGTCCGAGGGTGGCGTCGGCCATCCAGCGCGGCATCCCCCGCAGCAGGAGCACCGGGGTCAGGTACCCGATGATGGTGTGCTCGATCATGTGGAAGGTGAAGAGGGTCTGTTCGGCCAGGTCGTGCATCGGCCAACCGGCCGACAGCAAGATCGTGAACACCCCCATCTGGAATGACCACCACTGCTTGCGGGTGGCGGGAACCGCCCCGGGGTTGTGGAGGGGTCGAAGAACCCGTTCGGCGTAGCTGTAGCCGAAGGCGAGGACGAAGACGACCGCCAGCACGTCGAGATGGAGATGGAACGGGGGGAGTGGCATTCAGCCTCTGACGATCAGGACACCGAGGGCGCCCAGCACGATGGCGTAGAGACCCATCGCCAGCATCGCGCCGACGGAGAAGAAGCGGGACAGCAGACCCTTCTCGTAACGCAGATGCATGAACCAGCCGACCACGATCACCAGCTTCATCGTGGACAGCACGATGAGGAGCGGGCCGTCCCAGCCGCCCATGTCGAGGTCCTTGTCCAAATAGAAGAGGGCCACCTCGACCGTCGTCAGGATGGCGAGGAGGATGGCGATCTGGACGTACTGGCGGGGGCCGGGGTGGTGGAGTGTTTCGCCGCTCATGTCAGACCGCACTCAGCAGGTAGACGAGGGTGAAGATCACGATCCAGATGATGTCGACGAAGTGCCAGTAGAGACCCACCAGTTCCAGGTTGAGGCCCTGCTTCTCGGAGAGCCCGCCCTGTCGCCGTGAGATCCCGAAGAGGGAGAGCAACATCAACACCCCGATGGCGACGTGGGTGCCGTGGAAGCCGGTGAGGAGGAAGAACGCCGAAGACGCCGGGTTGGTGGTGAGCGTCATCCCCTTGAGCTGGATGAACTCGGTGAACTCGAACACCTGTCCGCCCAGAAAGATCGATCCGAGGAGGGCGGTGGCCAGCAGCCAGGTCTTGGTGCCGTTCTGATCCCCCACCGAGAGGGCGTGATGGGCCAGCACCATCGTGAGCGAGCTCATCAGCAGCACGAAGGAGCTGAGGGAGGTGAAGGGGATGTCGTACACCTCGCGAGGAACGACCGTGTCGAAGGCGCGGCCGCCGTAGAGGAGGTAGTTGGTGATCAGCGCTCCGAAGAAGAGGAACTCCGAGCTGAGGAACACCCACATCCCCAGTTTGGTGTTGGGGATTCCGGTCGACTCGTGTTCTTCGTGGTGGCTCACTGCGACGTCGAGCGCCATGTCAGTGGCCTCCCGCTTCGAGGGCGTGACCGGCTTCGTGCGGCTCTTCGAGCGGCTCCATGCCCCACCCGAGCAGGGCGCCGATGGTGATGACGGCACCCGTGGCGATCAATGCCTTGCCGGCTGCGGTCACGTGGTTGATGATCCCGAAGGCGATGAGGGGGAGCCCTGACGCCATGATTATCGGGAAGTAGGAGGGATGGGGGAGATGGATCTCCTCGGCCGGGTTGTTGCCGTCGTGCTCGAGCCGGGCGATGACGTCATCGGCCTCGGGGCGGCGCACCGCCCTCCCTTCGTCGTCCTCGGAGTATTTCATGTGCCAGAACTCGTCGAGGCTGTGGATCACCGGCGGAGTGGCGTAGTTGTACTCGGGGGTCGGGTTGGGGATCGTCCACTCGATGGTGCGGGCGTCCCACGGGTCGAGGCCGGAGGGGTGGCCCTTTCGCTTCGAGTAGGTCCAGTTGAAGATGAAGATCAAAATCGACAGTGCGATGGTGAAGGCGCCGACCGTGACCGCCAGGTTCCATGGGCCGAAGTTGGCCTCGGGTGCGTACTTCCAGGTTCGTCGCACCATCCCCTGCAACCCCAGCCAGTGCATCGGGGCGAAGGTGAGGTTGAAACCCACGAACTGGACCCAGAAGTGGAGCTTGCCCAGCTTCTCGCTCATCAACCGGCCGGTGAGCTTGGGGAACCAGTAATAGGCCCCGGCGAAGATCCCGAAGATGGCTCCACCGAACAGCACGTAGTGGAAGTGGGCCACGATGTAGTAGGTGTCGGTCTGCTGCCAGTCGGACGGGACGATGGCATGGGTCACGCCGGAGAGCCCGCCGATGACGAACATCGAGACGAAGCCGATGGCGAACAGCATCGGGGTGGTGAAGCGTATTCGGCCGCCCCACATGGTGAACACCCAGTTGAAGATCTTGATCCCGGTAGGGATGGCGATCGTCATGGTGGAGAGGCCGAAGGCGGCCTGGGCCACCGGGGTGATCCCCGAGGCGAACATGTGGTGGGCCCACACTCCGAACCCGAGGAAGGCGATCCCGGCCCCGGCGAACACCACCGCCGCGTATCCGAACAGGGGTTTCTTCGAGAAGACCGGGAGCACCTCCGACACGATCCCCATCGAAGGGAGGATCAGGATGTAGACCTCGGGATGGCCGAACAGCCAGAACAGGTGCTGCCACAGGATCGGGTCGCCACCCGAGACCGCCTGGAAGAAACTTGTCCCGAAGCTTCGGTCGAAGGTGACCATGAACAGGGCGATGGCGATGATCGGGAGGGAGAACAACAAGAGGAAGGCGACGACCATCGTCATCCACACGAACACCGGCATCCGCAACAGCCGCATCCCCTTGGCCCGCATGTTGAAGATGGTTGTGATGAAGTTGACGGCGCTGATCAGCGAGGCGATGCCCAGGATCTGGAGCCCGAGCGCTCCGAAGTCGATGGCGGAGCCGGGAGAGAAGTAGGGCCCGGCATTGGGCTGGTACAGGAACCAGCCACCATCGGGCAGACCACCGAGGAAGCTCTGATCGGCCGGGTCGAGGTTGCCGGCGAACCCCTGGACTCCGATGGGGGCGGCGACGTCGGCGAAGAAGATCACCGAGTAGGTGAAGAGGGCGCCGGCCAGCCAGATCCAGTAGGAGAGGGCGTTCATCCGGGGGAAGGCGACGTCCCGGGCGCCGATCATCAGGGGGAGCAGGTAGTTCATGAACCCGGCGGTGACGGGCATCACGAACAGGAACACCATCGTCAACCCGTGGGTGGTGAACATGGCGTTGTATTCGGCCGCGGTCAGGAACTCGTTGTTGGGGGCTGACAGCTGGATCCTCAGCAGGAGGGCCTCGATCCCTCCCAGGATGAAGAACACGAAGGCGGAGTAGCCGTAGAGGATGCCGATGCGCTTGTGGTCGACCGTCGTGATCCAGGACCAGATCCCCGTCTTGGGAGCCGGTCGGCGATAGATGGAAGTGGGACGCGCGGTGGTAGCCGTCATTGCATTGTCTCCAGCCACGCGATGAGCGCGGTGATCTCATCCTGGGTGAGGCCCAGGTTGGGCATGAACGATCCCGGCTTCATACCCGGGGGGTTGGCGAGCCATTCGGTCAACGCAGCCTCGTAGGAGATGTCCTCGTCGGGGAACGCTGCCCCGGCAAAGACTGAGCGGCTGGCGAAGTGGGTCAGGTTGGGCCCGTTGAAGGCGTCGGCGGCCGGGCCGAGGTAGGCGGTGGCGCCGTCGGCTCCGGTGTAGTTGACGCCGTGGCAGCCGGTGCACTTGGCCTGGTAGATCTCCCAGCCCTTGGCGGCCGGGGTTCCCTCGGCCGGGACCGCCGCCGGGGTCAGCTGTTCGGCCGTCCAGGTGTCGAAGTCGGCGGCCGTGACTACTTTGGCCCTGGCCCGCATCAACGAGTGGGACAAGCCGCAGAACTCGGCGCAGTGCCCCCAATACTCGCCGGGCTCGTCGGCCTGGAGCCGGAGAAGGGTCTCCTGGCCGGGGACCAGGTATCGCTTGCCGTTGAGGGCCGGGATCCAGTAGTTGTGGAGCACGTCGTCGGAGGTCATCCGGGCACACACCTCGACGTCTTCTGGCATCACCAGGACATTGGCGGTGGTGATCCCGAGATCCGGGTAGTTGTACTCGAACCACCACTGGTGGCCGACGATCTCGACATCCATCGCCCCCGAGCCACATTCGGTGAGGTCGAAGACCGCCTGCACCGTGGGAACCGCGATCCCGGCCAGGATCAGGGTCGGAATCACGGTCCAGGTCACCTCGAGGATCGGATTGCCATGGATCTGCTTGGGCTCCTTGGCGCCCGGCCGATCCCGATACACGAACACGGCGATGAAGATGAGGGTCTGCACCACGACGAAGATGCCGGTGGCGATCCAGAAGACGGGCCAGAAGAGTGCATCGATCCGGCGGGCGAAGGGACCGGCCGGTTCGAACGTCGTCAGGGGTGAGTCGACCTCGATCAGTGAACACGACGCCGTCAGGATCGCCAGCCCCACCAACCCCGCCACCCGCCGCAGGCGGGCCAATGAGGATGGGCGCGATCGACCGTGAGGCGTGACCATGGCGGGCATCATAACCAGGCGCTTCGATGTCGTGAGCCGCGTGTGATGAGCCCTGAAATGGGCTTCTGGCTCATGGTCGTCCCTCGCCTCGCCACCGGTGGTCATCCCATCACGAACGACAGCACGTCCTCGATCTCCTCGGGTGAGACGGCGCCTTCGAAGCGGGCTGCCACCCTGCCACCCGAGTCGAGCACGTAGACCCAGGGTTCCGAGGGAAGACCCCATTCGGCCACCGCCGGCACGATCTGCAACTCGCCCTGACCGGCCGCCTCGAGGTCGTCGTATATCTCGACGTGGACGATCTGGAGGTCGGGGTGGGACGCCGCCACTTCTTTGACGATGTCGAGGGTGGGGCCGCACACCGCCGTCTGGCAGAAGGCCGGGGAGGCGAAGACGATCAGGCCCGGCCGGCCGCTGCCCACCACATCCGCCACCGTCTTCTCGTAGAAGGCCGGGTTGGGGTCGGCATCGGTCGACAGCTGGTCGAGGGGGATGGCGGGATGGGTCTTCGTGACCGATGCCGGGGGAAGCTGGCCGATCTCGGGGATGCCGACGACTTCCAGCACCGCGAAGGCGGTCGCGGGGGTGTCGGATCCGTCGACCGGCTGGAGGGTGGCCTCGTAGGTTCCCGCCCGGTCGAAGTCGACGTAGGCCACGTAATAACCGCGCACACCCTCGATGCTCCACACCCACTGCCCGGGGACCTCGGTGTAGGTCTCGCCGCCCCGGGTGATGACCACGTTCACCTCCTGATCGGGACCACCGAGCGGGGACTGTTCGTCATCTACCCAGGCGGTGATGATCCGTTGCGGCCCCACCCCGATCGTTTGTGGTGATGACCCCACGATCAGCAGGCCCGAGGTGCCACCCCCACAGGCGGCCAGCACCATCGGCAGGAGGATGAGCGGGACCAGGCGTCGCATCGGTTCCCACGCTATCCGCTTTCCCGCCCCAAACAGAAGCCCGCTACAGGGGCGGTGCCCGGCGGCGCCAGTGAGCCGCTGACTATCGTCGGCGCCTTGGGGCACACCAGGACTGCCTACCGAGACGTACTGACAGTTCGCGACGCGCGGTCGTTGATCGTTGCCAGTGCGTCGTCGCAATTGGGGGACTGGCTCTACAACGCCGCGCTGCTCGGGTACGTCTTCGCTGCCACCGGGTCGGCAGGTTGGGTTGGGGCAGCGACGATCTTCCGGCTGCTGCCCTACG
Organism: Actinomycetota bacterium; assembly: GCA_036745195.1. Classification (GTDB taxonomy): domain Bacteria; phylum Actinomycetota; class Acidimicrobiia; order Spongiisociales; family ZC4RG35; genus JBFHRE01. The sequence continues at coordinate 17,531 of DAIOGO010000033.1, forward strand.
TGGTGTTCGGCCCGATCGGTGGGGCGGTGGCCGACCGCTTCGACCGGCGGCGGGTGTTGCTGGCCGGTGACCTGATCAGGGCCACGCTGATGTTGTTGCTGGCTGCCGTTGTCGCCGCCGATGGTCCCATCGCCGTGGTCATCGGACTCACCGCACTGGCGTCCACCGCCGGCGCAGCCGAGAAGCCGGCCGCCATGGCGATGCTGCCGCGTCTGGTGGGCGAGACCCGGCTCGGGCCTGCCAACGCCCTCCTCCACACCGTGCAGGACCTGGGCGCCGTGGTCGGCCCGGCGATCGGCGCCCTGCTGCTGGCGATCGCCCCCAACGAGATCGCCTTTGTCGCCAACGCCGTCACATTCTTGGTGTCGGCCGCCTTCATCGCCGCCATGCGGCCGTCGCCCGCCCGAGCAGAGCACGTCCACCAAGCCAGTGTCCTGGGTCAGCTCGTCGACGGCATGCGCACCGCCCACACCACACCGTTCGTCTGGCCCCTGTTGCTGGTGGTGGCGATGGTCGAGTTCACATACGGCGCCCAGACCGTCCAGCTGGTGCTCTACGCACAGGAGGCGCTCGGTCTCGGTTCGTCCGGATACGGCTGGTTGCTCGCCGCCGGCGGAGTCGGCGGTCTGCTGAGTGTCCTGGTCAACCATCGGCTCACCCTGAGCAGCCGCGTCTCGACCATCGTCGCCGTCACGGCCCTCACCGCCATCGTCACCCAACTCGTCTACGCCGGAACCGACCGGCTGGTCGCAGCGCTGGCCATCACCATCGTCGGAGGCATCGGCTTGGTGGCCTGCGAAGTGGTGGCCGAGACGGCTGTGGCCCGCATCACGCCGTCGGACTCCCTCGGTCGGGTGATGGGGGTGTTCGACTCGTTGTCCGTCGCGGCGATGATCCTCGGCGCGGTGCTGGCGGCGGTGATGGTGGAGACGAGCGGCCTCACCACCAGCTTCCTGGTGCTCGGGGGGGCAACCATCGTGGTGGTGGCGGGTTGCCGGGCGGTTCTGGGCGGCCTCGACGCCCTCAGCGAGCAGCGAGCCGAGATACTCGCCTCACGGGTCGCCGTCATCGAACAACTGCCCATGGTCGCAGGGTCGCCCCGCCTGGTCGTCGAGCTCCTGGCTTCGTCGGCCCAGGTGTGCAAGCTTCCGCCGGGAGTTGATGTCGTCGTAATGGGCGCCCCATCGCATGCCTTCTATGCGCTCGTCGATGGCGGCGTCGTGGTGCATCGGGATGAGACCGAACTCGCCCGGCTCGGTCCCGGTGGCCACTTCGGCGAACGGGGACTCCTCGACACCGCCCCTCGCAACGCCACCGTGACGACCGACCAGGACAGCACCTTGCTCCGCATCGAGGGTGACGTCTTCCTCGAAGCGCTCCAGAGTGCGCCGACCATGCTGTCGGCGATCGACCTGCCGCATCGAACGGGAACGGTCGAGGTAGGCACCGGCGACGGGAGCCTGGTCGACGACCCGCGCTGGAGCCCACCGTGAGCGTCGCCGGCTCCGTTGTGGTCGTCGTTGGTGCCGGGTACGAGGGGAAGCGACGTATCCACCGGCGTCTGCAGTCGCTCGGTGTGCGGCTGGTCATCGTCGACGAGCCCGGGCACTGGTCGTCCGCGCTGGTGGACGAAGGCATCGCCGAACGCTGGATCGAGGCGCCGATCACTGGTGATCCCGACGTCGACGCGGCGGCAGCCGTGGCTGGGTTGGCGGCCGCCGGAATCGAGCCCGGTGCGGTCCTCACGTTCTGGGAGGACAGCACCTGCACCGCGGCGCGGGTGGCGGGGGCCTTCGGCCTGCCGGGCAACCCGCCCGAGGCGGTCGACTCCGCCCGCAGCAAGGTGCGCATGCGCGAGCGTTCGGCTGCGCTCGGGCTGCCGACGCCCCGGGCCCGCCGGGTCCGATCGCTCGACGAGTTGTATGCAGCGGCCGCCCACGTGGGCTTCCCGGCGGTGGTCAAGCCCGAGTTCGGGGCCAGCGCCATGGGATGTGTGCGGGTCGACTCCTTCGACGATCTCCCGGGGGTGTACACGCTGGTTCGAGGTGTGGTCTCCTCCGAGACCGACGGCATCTTCCGGATGGGCAACGACCTGCTGATCGAGGAGTATCTCGACGGCGTCGAATTCGACATCGATCTGCTGATGCATGACGGCAAGTGCGTGTTCACCAGCGTCTCCCAGAACTGGCCGACGAACGAGCCGTCCTTCCAGGAGACGGGTCTGCATTGCCCCCCCGATCACGATCGCAAGCCGGTGGAGAAGCTCATCGACCTCGCCGTCCTCCACGCCCAGCAGTTCGGTCTGGACCGCGGAGTGCTCCACATCGAAGGCAAGTGCACGAGCCGGGGCCCTCGCATCGTAGAGATCAACTGCCGTCTGGGAGGCGGCCGCATCCACGAGATCATCGAACGAGTCTGGGGAGTGGACCTGGTGGAGGCTCAGGTGAGGGCGAGCCTGGGGCTGCCGCCGGCACTGTCCCCGAGTCGCAAGCCGAAGTGCGCCGTTGCCAACATCTTCGTCCAGCCACCACGTTCTGGCCGGCTGGCCTCACCTGCGGTGCCGATGGAACAACCCCGCGACGCGCTCTGGTGGGAGATCGACGGGGCCGCCGAGATCGGCGACGAATTGGTCGGCCCCGAGTCGGTGTTCTACACGGTCGTCGCCGACGTCTACCTGGCGGCCAAGGACGTGAAGACCGCCCGCGTCCTCGCCCAACAAGTCCTCGCCCACCCCCCGGTCGTCACGCCCTGACCTGTGTGAGGTAGGCACGGTCCGGCTGTGCTCTGACGCGTCTCGGGCGCCGTCGCATAATGCCCCCTCCGTCTCCGGCCTCTTGCTGATTGCAGGGGGATGACCCCCCGGCACC
>DAIOGO010000034.1:0-20073 GCA_036745195.1 Actinomycetota bacterium
GAGGCGGCCCGGTCGACGGCAGCGGAATTCGGCCTCACGAAACGGGAGATCTACGACCGGCTCGGTTGATCGCTCAGATCGACAGCTGGCCCCGGCAGGGGGTACAGACGCCTCTGCCCTTGAAGTTCTGGACGTGGGTGGTGTCGCCGCAAAACACGCACGTGTCCTCGAGTTTGCGAAGCACGATGCTGGTGCCGTCGACCGAGATCGCCAGCTGGTCGCCCTCCCGGATGTTGAAGAGGCGGCGCGTCTCGGCGGGAATCACGATTCTTCCCAGATCATCGATCTTCCGGGCGATACCCGAATCCATACCACCTCCAACCGGGCTCACGTTACCGCCCGAACCGGAGCCGCGTCGGGCCGATGAGTAGATTGCACCAACCATGGGATGGGTCGACACCCACTGTCATCTCCAACTCGACGACCGCCCGCCCGAGCGCCTGCTCGAGGCGGCGGACACCGTCGACTGGATCGTTGCGCCCGGGGTCGATCTCGACTCATCACAGGCATCGTTCGACCTCGCCGTCAGGTTCCCGGGGCGGGTGCTCCCCACCGCCGGCCTTCACCCCCACGACGCCGACCAGTGGCCGGCCCAGGAGAAGGGCATTGCCGGATTGGCACCAGGGGCGGCCGCCATCGGGGAGACGGGGCTCGACTACTACCGGAACCTCTCGCCCCGGGGAGCGCAACGGGACTCGTTTCTGGCCCACATCGAACTGGCTGCGGCCCTCGACAAACCCCTCATCGTCCATTGCCGGGACGCCTTCGACGACGTGCTGGCGATGATCGTCGCCGGCGGGATCGGGCCGCAGGTGGTGCTCCACTGCTGGACCGGTGGTCCGCGCTGGACCCGCCGGTTCCTCGAAACAGGCGCCACCTTCAGCTTCGCCGGGCCGGTGGCTTTCGAAACCGGGGATACCGTGCGGTTGGGGGCGGCCCTCGTCCCGCCCGAGCGGGCGATGGTCGAGACGGACACCCCCTACCTCGCTCCGCCCCCCCACCGGCAGGAGCCGAACCAGCCGGCCTGGGTTCCGCTGGTCGGAGCCGCCCTCGCCCGGGTGTGGTCGCTCCCGGTCGAGGAGGTCGAACGGCTGACCACCGCCCGGGCGACTGCGGTGTTCGGACACTCGTGAGCATCCAGACCCGGACCGAGATCCTCGACCTGCTCGACCGGCACGGCCTGGCGCCGAGCAAGGTGCTGGGTCAGCACTTCCTGGCCGATCCCAATCTCATCCGCAAGATCGTGGCCACCGCCGGGGTCGGGCCCGGCGACCGGGTGGTCGAGATCGGGGCAGGGACAGGGACACTGACGGCGGCGCTGGCCGAGTCGGGCGCCACCGTGGTCGCCTATGAGGTCGATCGCCGTCTCGAACCGCTCCACCGGGATGTGCTGGGAGGGCTGGCCAACGTCGAGATCCGCTACGCCGATGTCACCAGGGTCGACCTGGAGGTCGAGCTCGGGCCGGGGCCGTGGCGATTGGTGGCCAACCTCCCCTACAACGTCGGCACTCCGCTTCTCCTGGACATCCTGCGCAGGGTCCCCGCCGTAGAGCGGATGGTGGTGATGGTGCAGCGGGAGGTGGCGGATCGACTGGCGGCTGCTCCCGGCAGCCGGATTTACGGGCTCCCCAGTGTCGTGGCCCAGATCCACGGACAGGTCCGGCTCGCATTCCGGGTTCCTCCCCAGGTCTTCATCCCGCCGCCGGCGGTGCAGTCGGCGGTGGTGTCGATCGAGCGGATCCCTGCCCCACCCGGGGCCGAACGGGCGATCGAGCTGGCCGCCCGGGCGTTCGGGCAGCGCCGGAAGATGATCCGCACCTCGTTGGCCCTCCCCGCCGATCAGATCCTCCGGGCAGGACTTGTGCTCACCGCCCGGGCCGAAGAGCTGACGCCGTCCGACTATCTCCGGCTTGCCCAGGTGTCCGATGGTTGACTGGCTGGCCCCCGCCAAGATCAATCTGTCGCTCGAGGTGCGACCTCCCGATCGGTCCGGTTATCACCCGATTCGATCACTGGTGCAATCCATCGAATGGTGCGATGTGATCGGGATCGAGGTGGGTGACGAGGATCGGTTGGTCGTCACCGGCGCCGATCTGCCCGATGGCGGCGACAACCTGGTGTGGAAGGCGGTCGACCGGTTGGCGGGTAAGGACAGACCTCCCCTCGATTTCCTCCTGGAGAAGCGGGTGGCGGTGGGGGCCGGCCTGGGGGGAGGCAGCTCGGATGCGGCAGCGGTGCTCACCGGGGTGGCAGGACTGCTCCGGATCGCCGACGACCGGGTGGTGGCGGCGGCGGCCGAGGTGGGGGCGGATGTCTCCTTTTTCCTGCGCGGGGGCACGGCAGTCGTAGAGGGTTATGGCGAGCGGGTGTCGGACCTTCCCGGGTTGCGGGGGTTTGGGGTGGCGGTGGTGGTGCCTCCGTTCGAGCTCTCCACGCCCGAGGTGTACCGGCGCTGGGATGATCTCGGGTACCCGGCCGGTGGGCGTATCCAGGATTCGGATCTGCCGCCGGCCCTACGAGGCGGCCCCGATCTCCGCAACGACCTGACACCGGCGGCGCTCTCGCTCCGTCCCGATTTGGGAGATTGGATCGCAGATCTCACCGTCCGCTGGGGGATGGCGATCGCCATGAGCGGGAGTGGTCCTTCTCTCTTCGGGTTCTTCCCGAACCTCGACGAGGCCGAATCGGCGGTGGGCGGACTCCCTGCCACCGCCCGGGCTTCGGCCGCCGCCGCCCTCCGGCCGATCGGAGTGGCGATCGCCCCGGTTTGAGCACCAGGTAACATTTGCCGACCGTGACCGGCCACCCGATGGGGGGTGGTGTAACTGGCAGCACAACGGATTTTGGCTCCGTTAGTACGGGTTCGAGCCCTGTCCCCCCAGCAATGACACACCCAACCCTTCCCCACCTGGCGGTGGTGCTCGCAGCCGGAAAGGGCACCCGGATGCGGTCGGATCTCGCCAAGGTGCTCCACCCCGTGGCCGGTCGCCCGATGATCGGCTGGGTACTCGACGCGGTGGGGGCCACCCTCCCGGCCCGTACGATGGTCGTCGTCGGGTACCAGGCGGATCGGGTCAGACGGGTTCTGCCCGGGTGGGCGGAATCGTGCCTCCAGGCCGAACAACTCGGAACCGGGCACGCCGTCTCGATCGCCCTCGATGCCTTCGGCGAGGTGGATCCGGAGGCGACGCTGCTGGTGGTGGCCGGCGACATGCCGCTCATCACGAGCGGTCTGCTCGACCGGTTGCTCACGTCCGACCCCACCTCACCCTTGAGGTTGGTGACCGCCCGGGTCGCCGACACCCGTGGGTTCGGGAGGGTGGTCCGCCGGCCCGATGGATCCGTTCAGGGTGTGGTCGAGGAAAAGGATGCCGACGCCGAGATCAGGGCGATTCGAGAGGTCAATGCCGGCATCTACGCCTTTCGGGTCGGCCCGCTCCGCCACGACCTATCGCAGTTGAAGGCCGACAATGCCCAGGGCGAGTACTACCTGCCGGACGTCATCGCCATGGTCACCGGCCGGGGCGAGCCAGTCGTGTCGGTCGAGGCATCGGAGCGAGAGGTGATGGGGGTGAACACGGTGCTGCAGCTGGAGGAGGCGGAGGCGGCGCTGCTCGCCGAAGACGGTTGTTCGTCGTTGTGAGCTCGGGGGACGGCCGACTACCGTTGCCCTGGGTTCAACCGAGCGCAGGAGAGACGTCGTGGACATCATCAGCCGCAAGCGCCTCATGCTCTTCTCGGGCGGTTCCAACCTTCCCCTGGCCGAGGAGGTGGCCGATCTCCTCGGTGTTCCGCTGGGAGGACTGCTCCGATCGCGTTTTGCCAATGACGAGCTGTATTGCCGCCCCACCCACAGCGTCCGCGGCACCGACTGCTTCGTGATCCAGAGCCACAGCAAGCCGATCAACGACGCCATCATGGAGCAGCTGATCATCATCGACGCCCTCAAACGGGCCTCGGCCCGCAGGATCACGGCCGTCATGCCCTTCTTCGGGTACGGGCGTCAGGACAAGAAGGTTCTTCCCCGCGAACCGATCACTGCCCGTCTCATCGCCGATCTGTTCAAGACCGCCGGGACCGATCGACTGGTCTCGGTCGACCTCCACTCCGGACAGCTCCAGGGTTTCTTCGGTGAGCCGTTCGACCATCTGACCGCCTTGCCGATCATCTCCGACTATCTGCGGGCGGCGATCGACGGTCCGGTGGCGGTGGTGTCACCCGACGCCGGCGGTGTGAAACGGGCCGAGAAGCTGGCGCGACGCCTCGATGGTTCGGTCGCCTTCGTCTACAAGCGACGCGACCCCGACCGTCACAACGAATCGCTGGCCCTCGAGGTCTCTGGAGAGGTGTCGGGGCGGCATGCCGTGATCGTCGACGACATGATCGATACCGCCGGCACCGTCTGCAATGCCGCCGAACTGGTGCGGGAGCAAGGAGCGGAGTCGGTCAGGATCGTGGCGACCCACCCGGTGCTGTCCGGTCCGGCGGTGGATCGACTCAAGAACGCCCCGGTCGACGAGGTGATCGTGACCAACACCCTTCCCGTGTCCGACGATGCCCGCCAGCTCGACAAGCTGGTGGTCCTCTCGATCGGCCCGATCGTCGCCGAGGCGCTGCAGGCGATCTTCTTCGACTCGAGCGTCTCCGAGATCTTCCTGGGGGAGAACGAATAGCCTCTCGGGTCGGACCGGCTCACCAGCCCCGGCAGCGGTCCCACCGGTCCACGACCACCCCGTTCGAGACGACGACGTATTCGTCGTGGCAGGCGGCGGTGAGACAGGCATGGTTGGGAAACACCCTGAGCCGCGCCCCCAGCCGCAACGGTCCGGCCCCGGGGCCGGGGGAGACGATCCCGTGCTCCTGGGTGACGCGCTGCACTCGCCACCCGGGGAGCTGGTTCCCGTCGACGTCGCCCACCAGCCCGAACCCGTGATCGGTCCCGGCTGTGCTTCGGTCGAGTGACAGAGCGAGAGCCCCGGCGTCGATCACATACCCGTCGGGGCGGACACCGATCACGGTCGCCAGGACCGAGCAGGCGATGTCCTCCAACCGGCAGGTTCCGATCCCGGCTTGAAAGGTGTCGCCGAACACGAACACCCCGGGGCGCATCTCGGTCACGCCTGCCAGGTGCCGGGCATGGAGCGCAGTCGGAGTGGAGCCGACGCTCACCCCCTCCAGCTCGATGCCGATGCTCCTGATCCGGCCGGCGGCGGTGACCACTGCCGAGCGTTCCCGTTCGGCCCAACCGGCCAGCTCCTCGGGTGTTCTCCCGTCATAAGCCGCTCCGGCGTGGGTCATGACCCCGCGCAGGCGTTCACCGAGCCTGGCGGCCAGTTCGAGCAACTCGTCCGAACCGGGGGAGATACCGGAGCGGCGTCCGTCGCAGTCGATCTCGATCCAGGTTCCCACCTCGGGGGTGTATTCGAGTGCCTGGCGGGAGTCGATCACCACCTGGATGTCTACGCCCTCCTGCTCCAACCGCTGGATCTGATCGACCCGGGCCGGTCCCAGCGCCACCGCGTACAGGATGTCGGTGTAGCCGGCGCCGGCGAAGTAGCGGGCCTCCGCCATGGTCGACACGGCAATGGCGTCCGCCCCGATCAGATCGGCCACCTGTCTCGACTTGGCGGTTTTCTGGTGGGGACGGAGGGTCACGCCCAGGTCGGCCGCCCGAGCCTGCATCCGGGCGATGTTGGCGATCAACCGGTCCCGATCGAGGAGGAGAGCCGGAGTAGCCACTCCGGCCCACACGTCAGCCACGGATCGGCGGGAGGAGAATCACTTCTCCTGGGAAGATCAAGTCCGGATCTCCCGATCGGATCCTCTCTTCGTTGGCCTGGATCATCTCCAGCCAGTAGGGGACGACCTCGTGGTCGGCGGCCGGTCTTCCCAGGCTCTTGTTCATCCGGCGGGCGGCCAGATCCCACAGGTTGTCTCCGGGGCGGACCACTACCTCGAGGGTGGCGTCGGCGTAGACCACGATCTCGGGAGACTCCTGCCCGGACACGGCCGGCACCTGCTCCTGCATCTGCTCCTCACCTTCATCGATCTTCTCGTCGAGGTACTGGTAGGCGTCGGGAACCTCGACTGTCTGGGGGACAGGGGTCGGGCCGGGCTGAGGCCACGAGACGGCCGGGGTGGCCAGGGTGGCGAGGGCGAGAGATCCGGCCACCAGGCGATCGCTCGCCCGCCGCACTGCCGGCAGGGTCAAGATTCCGACCCCGGCGGTGATCCTGGCCCAGCCCGCCATCCGGGCCGTGACATACAGCAGCGTGGATCCGATCAGCCAGTAGCCGATCGCCAACCCCATCGTCCGCAGCAGGGCGGCGAGGGCGTCTTCGAAGGCGGTCCCATCCAACCAGCCGGCCAGATCGGTCCACGAAACTCGCATCGCCGGTTGTCGCCCGATGCGGTGCAGGATCGCTATCGACAGGGCCGGAATCACCACCGCCGACGCGACGGCGCCCAGATTGCGTGCTCTCCCGCGCATAGTCGTCAATGTAGGCGCAGGTTCGGTCGGGGGGAAGGGGTACGATCAGAGGCCCGGAACACGAAGAAGGTGCAAACGTGAAGATTCGAATCGGAATCGCCGAGTCGGAGAAGGTTGTCGAGGTGGAAGTGGAGGATGCCTCCGATTTCGAGGCGACCATGTCGACTGCATTCGATCAGGGGAACGGGTTGATCTGGCTGACGGACACCCGACGGCGTCGAGTGGGCATTCCCCGCGAACGGATCGCCTTCGTCGAGATCGACACCGCCTCGGACCGGCCGGCGGTGGGTTTCGGCGGCTGACCGCCGACCCCGGCGGTGGGCCCGACGATTGATCTCGAAAACGAATGAGGACCGGGAAACCCGGTCCTCATCGTGTTGGTCTGGAGCCTCGGATCAGAGAGCCCGGCGGCGCCGTTCGGCCAGCCAGCGCTTGCGGAGACGCCGGCGCTCGTCCTCGGCGTAACCGCCCCACACACCGGCTTCCTGGTTCGACTCGAGGGCGTACTGGAGGCAATCGTCTTTGACGATGCACTCGGTGCAGATCTGCTTGGCGGCTTCGATCTGCTCGATGGCGGGGCCGGTGGTTCCGATCGGGAAGAAGAGGCCGGGGTCGGAATCCCGACAGGCCGACATCTCTCGCCATTCGGTCGTGGTGATCGTGAGCATGGGTTCGTTTACCTTTCTGCCGGTTGCGGCGAGCTCCACCTTGTGAAAATATTCACGAGCGGGCCCGGGCCGAAGAACCGGGGGGAGTGCTTGTTCCTTGAACGCTAACGTCTGTCATCAGTCAACGCAATGGAAATTTGTGAATTTTTTCGGAGAAGTGGTAAGTGTCGTCGGGCACAGGGGCTGGCCGACCCGATTCCCGGACAACACGGTGGCCGGGTTCCAGGCGGCGTTCGAGGTGGTTTCGATGGTGGAGACGGACATCCGCCGCGCCGCCGGGGGTGAACTGGTTCTGTCCCACGATGCCCACCTGGGCGGCTTGACGGTGGCGGAGACCCGCTGGGAGGACCTGCGCACACTGGATCTGGGCGGAACCGGTCCCGCCTCCCTCGCCGAGGCACTCGCCGCCTGTCCGGCCGGGCGGTGGAACCTGGAGATCAAGAACGACCCACTGGACCCCGGCTATGAAGACGATCTGGCGATCGCCATGGAGACTGCCGAAATGGCCGGACCGGGTGATCTGTGCACGAGTTTCTACTGGCCCAACGTCGACCTGATCCGGGACCGCCTGCCCGAGGTCCGAACCGGGTTGCTGGTGGACGAGGGCTGGGACCTGACCGAGGCTGCCCACCATGGGCGGGAGAAGGGGCATATCGCGCTGGCGGTCCATTGGTCGATCCTGGAACGGGACCCGGGTGAGATCCGCCGTCTCGCCGGTCTGGGCCTGGCAACGGTGACCTGGACCGTCAACGACCCCGCAATGGCGCTCCGCCTGGCCGAGGCGGGTGTGGCGGCCATCATCACGGACGATCCCGGCTCGATTTCGGAGGCATTGCGATGAGTATCCAGGACGAACTGTCGATCGAACTGAAAGACGCCATGCGGGCCGGGGACAAAGCCCGTAGGGACGTCATCCGTCAGGTGCAGACCGAGGTCACGGTGCTCAAGTCGTCACCCGGCTTCACCGGCGGCGTGACCGACGAAACCTATCGGTCGGTGATCGCCTCGTACTCGAAGAAGATGCAGAAGGCGATCGAGGAGTACCGGTCGTTGGGGGAGAGGGGGTCGGCGATGGCGGACAAGCTCTCTTTCGAGGTCGACTATCTCTCCCGCTGGCTTCCGAAGAAACTCGACGAAGTCGCCACTCGGGCCCTGATCGACACGACCATCGCCCGGCTCGGTTTGGCGGGCGATCCCAAGGCCGCCGGTCGGGTGGTGGGAGAGCTCATGAAGGAGCACAAGGACCAGCTCGACGGGCTCCTGGTCAACCGGCTGGTTCGCGAGTCGCTCGGGGCGTGATCTCGTACGAGCCGATGCTGGCCGTCCCCTGGCCGGCGCCGTTCGACGATCCTGCCTGGTGGTTCGAGGTCAAGTGGGACGGAGTCAGGGTGCTGGTCGAGGCCGAACCGGGGCGGGTCCGGCTCCGGAGCCGATCAGGGCGTGACATGACCGCCACCTACCCCGAGCTGACCGGTTCGGTGGTCGACCGCCCCACCGTCCTGGACGGCGAGATCATCGCTTTCGACTCCGGGGGGATTCCCTCCTTTGGAGCGCTTCAGTCGCGAATGAACGCCACCCGCCCCGTCGCCGGCACTCCCGTCTCACTGGTGGTGTTCGACCTCCTCCACCACGGACAGCCGCTGATCGGGCTCCCGATCGAAGAGCGTTGGGAACGCCTGGCGTCACTCGATCTTCCCGGGGTGGTGCGTTCCGAACCGGTGCGAGAGAACGGGCTGGCGTTGTTCGAGGCGGCCGAGGGCCTGGGGATCGAGGGGATCGTGGCAAAACGGGCGGCCAGCACCTATCAGCCCGGCCGCCGTTCCCCCGACTGGCGCAAGGTCCCGATCCGGCGCCGCACCAAGGCGCTGGTGGGCGGATTCACTCCAGGGGAGGGTGGCCGGTCGGCTTCATTCGGCGCCCTGCAACTGGGGTTGTGGCACGAGGGGCGGCTGAGATACGTCGGGGGAGTCGGAACCGGGTTCGATGAAGTGTCCCTCATCAGGATTCGCCAGACCCTCGACCAACTCGGCGGTGAGCCGGTGGCAGTGCGCGGCGATTGGCCGCCGGGAACCCGGTTTGTCCTGCCGGTGCTGGTGGCGGTGGTCGAGTACCTCAATTGGACGAGCGGCGGCCGTCTGCGGGGCCCGGCGTTCGTCGGGTTTGGCGACGACGACCCTGAGGACATCACCTGGCGCTCGGAAGGACCGGGTGACATCGGCGAGCCGACCGGATAGCCTTCAGACATGCGTTCAATCTGGAAAGGGGCGATCTCGTTCGGATTGGTGACGATCCCGGTGGCCCTCTTCAGCGCCACCGAGGATCGAACCCCGAAGTTCAAGATGCTCCGGAAATCGGATGGCAGTCCCATCAAGTACAAGCGGGTGGCGGAGAGCGACGGGTCCGAGGTCACCTGGGACGAGATCGTGCGCGGGTTCGAGGTCGACAAGGGCAGTTACGTGGTGTTCACCGACGAGGAGTTGTCCGCCGCCGCCTCCAAAGGGGGCGCCAAACTCGTCGACGTGCTGCAGTTCGTGGAAGAGTCGGAGATCGACCCTATCGCCTACAAGTCCTCCTACTACCTGGCCCCGGAGAAGACCGGCCTGAAGGCATACAAGATCCTCACCGAGGCACTCAGCGACAAAGGCAGGGTGGGGATCGCCCGGGTCGCCCTCCGCGACAAGGAGCACCTGGCGACTCTGCGGGTCAAGGACGGGGTGCTGGTGCTCGAGACCATGTACTGGCCCGATGAGATCCGTCAGGCCGAGTTCGAGGAACTGGAGACTCCCGTCGAGGTGCGCCCCGAAGAGGTGGCGATGGCCGAGATGCTGGTCGACAGCATGACCCGGCCCTTCGAGGTCTCCGAACACGTCGATCGCTCGCGCGAACGCATCGAGGAACTGGCCAGGATGAAACAGGACGGCGAGGAGATCGTCACCGTGGCCACTCCCGAGCCGACCAAGGTGGTCGATCTGCTCGAAGCGCTCAAAGCTTCCGTCGAAGCCGCCAAAGCCCGCAAGGCCGGTTAGCCCGGCCGGGCGGCACAAGACGCATGGCGCAATGCGCATGACGCAGGACGCAAGGGCGCTCCCGGCAGGATTCGAACCTGCGCACCCGGCTCCGGAGGCCGGCGCTCTATCCCCTGAGCTACGGGAGCAGTCGGGCTGGCGAGTGTAGCTGGCGCCCGTTCCGCCCCTGCGAGCCGGAACCAGCTGTCGTCTTCCACGGTTCAGGGTTCAAGGTTCAAAGGTTCAAAGTTCCGAATCCGCCTCGTTCACCTTCAACCTTGAACCTACAACCTTCAACCTTGAACTCTCTTTCCTTCTTCCTTCTTCCTTCTTCCTTCTTCGTTGATCGTTCATCGTTGATCGTTCATCGTTCCGGGACCGCGCCACACCGCTCTACCATCTCCCTCATGCGTATCGGCGTTGGAATCCTGGGCGGGGGCACGGTGGGGGGAACCCTGGCCCGGAAACTGATCGAGGATCATGCGGTCATCGCCGCCAAGTCGGGGATCGATCTCGAGTTGATCAAGGTGGCGGTTCGGGACCTCTCCAAACCCCGCCCGTTTCCCAGCGACGTCCTCACGACCGATCCCTTCGAGGTGGTCAACCACCCCGATGTGAAACTGGTGGTCGAGTTGATGGGTGGGCTCGAGCCTGCCCGAACCTTGGTGCTGGCCGCCCTCCGGGCAGGAAAGCCGGTGGTCACCGCCAACAAGACCCTGGTGGCGGCGGACGGGCCCGCCCTCTTCGAGGCGGCGGCCGGGACCGGTGTCTCGTTGTTGTTCGAGGCGGCGGTGGGAGGGGGCATCCCCCTCATCCGCCCCCTGTCAGAATCCCTGGCCGGCGAGCGGATCGACCGGATTCTCGGCATCGTCAACGGCACCACCAACTTCATCCTCACCGCCATGGCGGGTGAGGGCCGCAGCTACGCCGATGTGCTGGCCGAGGCGCAGCGGCTCGGGTTCGCCGAAGCCGACCCGACCGCCGATGTCGGCGGACACGATGCCGCCGCCAAGGCGGCGATTCTGGCCGGGCTGGCATTCGGGGTCTGGGTGGGGGCCGACGGGGTCTACCGGGAGGGAATCGACGGCCTCGACATCAAGGACATCGACTTCGCCCGTCAGTTCGGATTCGGGGTGAAGTTGCTGGCGGTGGCCGAGTCGACCGCAGATGGCGTCTCGGTTCGGGTTCACCCTTCGCTGGTTCCCCTCGACCACCCGCTGGCAGGGGTGCGGGGGGCCCACAACGCCGTCTTCATCGAAGGTCCGGCTCTCGGACAGCTGCTCTTCACCGGTCCCGGGGCGGGCGGCGACCCCACCGCCACGGCCGTGCTGGGTGACGTCATCGACGCCTCCCGTGAGCTGCTGGCGGGGACGATGGTGGTCCCCCGGATCAGGTTCGGATCGGGGGCGGTCAAGTCGTTCGATCGGGTGGCCACCCAGTGGTACATCCGCCTCGAAGTCACCGACAGCCCCGGAGTGCTCGCCCGGGTGGCCGGTGCCTTCGGCGAATCGGGAGTGTCGATCAAACAGGTCTGGCAGGAGGGACGGGGCGACGATGCCACCCTCCTCCTCATCACCCACGAAGCCGAGGAGGCCGCCCAGCGGGCGGCGGTCGATTCCGTGGCGGCCCTCGATGTCGTCAAGCAGGTGGCGGCCACCATCCGGGTGGTCGGCGCCGAGCCCTGATGGAGTACGTCTCGACGCGGGGAGCGGCCCCGGTTCTGGGGTTCGACGATGTCCTGATCGAAGGCCTGGCGGTCGACGGCGGGCTGTATGTCCCGTCGTCGTGGCCGCAGTTGGGCAGGCTGCCCGACGGCGCCTACTGGGAGGTGGCGGCGACGGTGATCGGCCCCTTCATCGAGGGGAGCGTGGTGGCACCCCACCTCGCCGACCTGGCCGAGTCGACCTACCGCCGTTTCCGGCACCCGGAGGTGGCTCCGCTCCGGGAGGTCGGACCGGATCATCACCTGCTCGAACTGTTCTGGGGACCGACCCTCTCCTTCAAGGACTACGCCCTGCAACTGGTGGGGGCCATGTTCGACCTGGTGCTGGCCGAGCGGGGAACCCGGATCACCGTGCTGGGGGCCACGTCGGGTGACACCGGGTCGGCTGCGATCGAGGCGCTGGCCGATCGGGACAACGTCGACGTGTTGATCCTGTATCCGCTCGGTCGGGTATCGGAGGTGCAGCGGCGTCAAATGACCACTGTGGAAGCGTCCAACGTCAGGGCGGTGGCGGTGGAGGGATCGTTCGACGACTGTCAGGACCTCGTCAAAGCGGCCTTCTCGGACCCCGAGTTACGGGCGACATTCGGGCTGGCAGCGGTGAATTCGATCAACTGGGCGAGGGTGATGGTCCAGGCCGTGTATCACGTGTGGGCGGCCTCCCGTCTCGGCGCTCCTTTCACGGTGTCGGTTCCCACCGGCAACTTCGGAAACGTGCTGGCCGCCGACGTCGCCCGCCGGATGGGGGCGCCCATCACCCGGTTGGCGGTGGGGAACAACGCCAACCACGGTCTGGCCGACCTGATCCGGACCGGCCGCCTGCAACGATCGGAGGTGGTCCCCACCCTCGCGCCGGCGATGGACATCCAGGTTCCCTCGAATCTGGAACGGCTCCTCTTCGAGTTGCTGGACCGCAATGGCGACCGAGTCTCCGAACTGCTCGCCCACTATCGGTCGTCGGGATCGTTGGTGCTCGACGAGGTCACCCACAGTCGGATGGCACGGTTGCTCTCGGCCTCCTGGCTCGACGACGCCGGTATCGAAGAGACGATTCGCCGGGTCCACGCCCAGACCGGACTGGTGATCGACCCCCATACGGCGACCGGTTGGGAAGCAGAGACCGACGGGCCGCTGGTCTCGGTGGCGACGGCGCACCCGGCCAAATTCGCCGCCGCGGTCGAGGCCGCCATCGGCGTCGCGCCTGGTTTGCCGGAGGATCTGGCCGACCTGCTGGTGCGCACCGAGCGGACCGAGGTGATCCCGCCGGATCTGGCGGCGGTGGTCGAGCTCCTCCACCACTGATCGACCGGGCCATTGCCGCCCTGCACCGGTTGGACGGCGCCTGGCTTGCCAACCGGAGACGATCGACTACCATGCACTTCACCGCCACAAGACCCCCCACGGGGCTTCCGCGGTAACTCCCCGTATGACCATCTCCGGGTCCGCCGTCGGCATCCTGTCGTGTCGCGATCCGGTCAGGGCTGGAAGGACCACATGACTACGAGAGCCCAACTCCAGACGAAATCCGTTGGAGAGCTCCGCGAGCTTGCCGTTTCCGCCGGTGTCGACACCGAAGGCCTCCAGAAGGCGAAGATAATCTCCGCGCTGGTTTCGGCCGGGGTCGCCACCGAGGACCCCGAGCCAACCGCCGGCATCAATCTCCCGGCCGCCAAGAGCCGGACCGAAGAGGGCGAGACCACCTCGTCCGAATCGGACGACCAAGGTCAGGGTGAAGGCTCCGCCTCCGGTGGCGACCGCCAGGGCGGTGGCGACCGGCAGTGGGAATACGACAGCAGCGGCAACCGTCGCCGCAAGCGTCGTCGCCGCACCGGACAGGGCGGCGGGGGTCAGGGTGGCGGTCAATACGGCGGCCAGGGTGACCGTCAGTACGGCGGCCAGGGTGACCGTCAGTACGGCGGCCAGGGTGACCGTCAGTACGGTGGCCAGGGTGGATACGAACGAGCCGAACAGGTGCCGGAAGGCGACCTGGAGGTCCGCGAAGGTCTGCTCGACATCCTTCCCGAGGGGTATGGGTTCCTTCGCACCAGCGGGTATCTCGCCGGCGACCACGACGTGTACGTCGCCGCCGGCCAGGTCCGCAAGTTCGGTCTTCGCAAAGGTGACCTCGTCACCGGTCCCGTCCGCCCGCCCCGTACCCAGGAGAAGTTCGCCGCCCTGGTCAGGGTCGACGCCGTCAACGGGATGACCTTCGAAGAAGCCCTCCGCCGTCCCAAGTTCGAGGGGCTCACCCCGTTGTTCCCCAACGAGCGTCTGCGACTCGAGGTGGATGGCAAGCCGGAAGGTGTCCTCACCCGGATCGTCGACCTGATCGCACCGATCGGCAAGGGCCAGCGCGGCCTGATCGTGTCACCGCCCAAGGCCGGCAAGACGACGGTCCTCAAGGAGATCGCCCAGTCGATCACCATCAACAACCCCGAGTGTTATCTGATGGTGGTGCTGGTCGATGAGCGGCCGGAGGAAGTCACCGACATGCAGCGCTCGGTCAAGGGAGAGGTCATCTACTCGACCTTCGACCGTCCGGCCGAAGAGCATACCCAGGTGTCCGATCTCGCCATCGAACGGGCCAAGCGGCTCGTCGAGATGGGCACCGATGTCGTCATCCTGCTCGATTCGATCACACGGCTCGCCCGGGCCCACAACCTGTCCACCCCGGCCTCGGGGCGGATTCTCTCCGGTGGAGTCGACAGTCAGGCCCTCTACCCGCCCAAGCGGTTCTTCGGCGCTGCCCGCAACATCGAAGAAGGCGGCTCGCTCACCATCCTCGGCACCGCCCTGGTGGAAACCGGCTCCAAGATGGACGAGGTGATCTTCGAGGAGTTCAAGGGCACCGGCAACATGGAGTTGCGCCTCGATCGCAAGCTGGCCGACAAGCGCATCTACCCTGCCCTCGACATCGAGGCTTCGGGAACAAGGAAGGAAGAGCTGTTGTTCGACCGTCGTGAGCTGACACAGGTGTGGAAGCTGCGGCGGGTGCTGCTGGCTCTCGAATCCGGAGCGGCCCTCGAGTTGCTGATCGACAAGCTGAAGAACACGAAATCGAACGATGACTTCCTGACCGAGGTCGCCAAGAGCGGCGGCTGAGGTCGGAAGGCCGAGGAGAATCAACCATGCGTACCGAGATCCACCCCAAGTACGACGACGTCCAGGTGACCTGTTCGTGCGGAAACGTATTCACCACTCGTTCGACCAAGACCGGAGCGATGCACGTCGAGTTGTGCAACGAGTGCCATCCATTCTTCACCGGTCGTCAGAAGCTCGTCGACACCGGCGGTCGGGTCGAGAGGTTCCAGAAGCGGTATGGGAGCGGCACCGCCGTCAAGTCGAAGCGGGCGCAGAAGGCCCAGGTCGACTCGCCCGACGCGGCCGAGTGAACCCGGCTCTTGCCGGCTGATCCCCAGCTCACCGTCGGCGGCCAGGCCGTCATCGAAGGGGTGATGATGCGCGCCCCCCAGGGGTGGGGGGTGGCCGTCCGCAAGCCCGACGGGCTCATCGAGGCCGTCCGCCACGATCTTCCCAGACTCTCCTCCCGCTCCCGGGCGGCCAAGATCCCGTTCATCCGCGGCGTGATGGTGCTGGGGGAGTCGCTCTCGCTCGGCTACAAGGCGCTCGCTTGGTCGGCTCAGAAGTCCGTCGGCGACGAGGAAGAGCCGATCACCCGCCGGGAGATGGCCTTGTCCATCACCATGGCGCTGGTGTTGTTCGTGGGGTTGTTCATCCTGGCGCCGGCCTGGCTCGCCGGATGGGCGGTGGGCGAGTCCGAGCTCGCCTTTGCCGCCGTCGAATCGGTGGTTCGCCTGGTGGTCTTTGTCGGATACCTGTGGCTGCTGGGGCGCTCCGAAGAGCTGAAACGGGTGTTTCGGTATCACGGCGCCGAGCACATGACGATCCACGCCTACGAGGCGGGTGACGATCTCGGCGTGGAGTCCATCTCCCGCTACCGGCCCGAACACCCCCGCTGCGGCACTTCCTTTCTGATGCTGGTGATGCTGATCGCCATCGTGGTGTTCACCTTTCTCGGCAAGCCCGGATGGCCGCTCCTGATCGCCAGCCGGATCATCGGCATTCCCATCGTGGCGGGGATCTCGTACGAGGCCCTCAAATGGTCGGGGAGCCATCGCGACAGCCGCTGGGGGAAGGTGATGGCCGCCCCCGGCATGTGGTTGCAGCGACTTACGACCGCCGTCCCCGATGCGGGAATGATCGAGGTGGCAGTGGCCGGATTGTTGGCGGCGGTGGACGAGACGGAGGCGGACCGGCTGGTCGCCACCGGCTCACTGCCGGTGCAGGCGGTCGCTGCCCGGCCGGTCTGATGGAGCCCAAGCTGCTCACCCGGCTCGAGCAGGCCGAAATCGACCTCGCCGAGGTTGAGCAACGCCTGGCTTCGCCCGACATCGACCCCTCCCAATACGCTGCGCTGGGGCGCCGGCACGCCGAGTTGAGCGCCATCACCGACCTGACCCGGGCCTGGCGGGCGGCCGAAACCGACCGGCGGGAGGCCGAAGATCTGGCTGCGGCGGACCCCGAATTGGCCGGGGACCTCCTTCGCCTGGCCGAGGAGCGCCACCGCGAGGCGGCCAGACTCGAGGGCGCCATCCGTGATCTCCTCACCCCGGTGGACCCCTTCGACAGCAAAGACGTCCTCGTCGAGATCCGGGCGGCGGCAGGTGGAGACGAGGCTGCCATCTGGGCGGGTGATCTGGCGAGGATGTACCAGCGGTGGGCGGATCGACTCGGATACAAGGTCGAGCCGATGGAGTCCAGCCCATCGGAGGCGGGCGGATTCAGCCGGGTGACGGTGGCGGTCAAGGGCAGCGGCGCCTACTCCAAGTTCAAATTCGAGGCCGGGGTGCATCGCGTTCAGCGAGTGCCCCGGACCGAGTCCCAGGGCCGGATCCACACCTCCACCGCCACGGTGGCGGTGTTCCCGGAGACCGATGAGTTCGAGAGCGTGCTGGATCCCAACGACGTGCGGGTGGATGTGTTCCGTTCGAGCGGGCCGGGGGGCCAGTCGGTCAACACGACCGACTCGGCGGTGCGACTCACCCACCTGCCCACCGGTCTGATCGTGACCTGTCAGGACGAGAAGAGCCAGCTCCAGAACAAGGAGAAGGCGTTTCGGATCCTGCGGGCCAGGCTCGGTCAGATGGAGGCCGATCGACGCCATGCCGAAGTGGCCGGCGAGCGGCGCGCCCAGGTGGGGAGTGGCGATCGATCCGAGAAGATCCGCACCTACAACTTCAAAGAGGGCCGGGTGACCGACCATCGGGCCGAGTTGACCCTATATCGCCTCGAGGCGGTGCTCGACGGGGACCTGGCCGAGTTCGTCGACGCCCTCACCACCGAAGAAAGAGCGGCGAGCCTGGCGGGGGAGTGAGCCCGGTCAGATGACCTCGATCGGGCCTGTCGTCGAGGTGATGGGGGCCCCACAATACGTGCAATTGGCCCGTCCTGGCTCGACGAGGGAGTTGCAGGAGGAGCAGCGAGACGGCTGCAGCCGGCGGCGGCCGTCGGCCTCCCCATCGTCGAGATCGAGGCTTCTGATCTTGGCGCCGAGTTGTTCGTCGGTGTACCCGTGCTCCTTGAGCAACGACCACATCGAATCGACGACGAGCACGAGACGGTCGATGCGGGCGTCGAGGTCGTCGAGTTCCGCCGCGGATTGGGCCCCCTGAGCCGCCGCCGCCCCTCGCGAGAACAGAGAGGCCTTGGCCGCCGCCTTCTCGCCCATCACGTATCCGAAGATGAAGTCCAGCATGCAACGAGCATAGGAGGCCGGGGAACAAGGATGTGACGCTCCAGAGGGTTTGCGGTAATCTGTCGTCTCTCCTGCGACGCATCGCTGATGCTGTGCGCATTCGGGGGTGGTGTAATAGGCAACACGGCAGGTTCTGGCCCTGTTATTGAGGGTTCAAGTCCTTCCCCCCGAGCCGCCCGGGTCGAACCCGGGGACCGTCACGGTGCAGACCGGGCGACAACACAACATGGCCCCGTCGTCTAGCGGCCTAGGACGTCGGCCTCTCAAGCCGGTAACGGCGGTTCGAATCCGCTCGGGGCTGCCAGCCGAAGGAACCCTCCGATGGGGGGTTCTTCCGCGCCGGCCCCCGTCTCAGCTCTTGCCGTAGACCGGGACGAGGGCCCCGTTCATCACCCCCGCCTCCTTGGAGAGGAGGAACTCGGTCACGGCGGCGATTTCATCCGGGGTGGGCCAGTTGACGTAATCCGCATAGGGCAGCGTCGCTCTGGTGGCCGGGGTGTCGATAACGCTGGGGACGAGAATGGTGGTGGTCACCTCGGTGGCCTCCAGTTCGACCGCCAGGGTCTGTCCGAGGGCGATCACTCCTGCCTTGGCCATGTTGAACGCCGCCTGGCCGGGAGGGTTCTCGAAGGCGGCCCGGCTCCCCACCAGGACGATGCGTCCATACTCCGCCTTCTTCAGATGTGGGATGGCGGCCCGGGTCGAGACGAAGCTCGATTTCAGGTTCAAGTCGAGCATGCGTTCGTAACGCACATCATCGGTCTGTTCGACATCACGGCCTCCCGCCCAACCACCGATGAGACAGGCCAGGCCGTCGACGCTCCCAAAGGTCTCGACCGTCTCCGCCAGGAAGGCATTCATGGCGGCGGGGTCGGAACCGTCCACCCGTCGCAGCATCACCTCGGTCTCGTCGACGGTGAATGCCTCTTCGAAGCGGGCAGCTTCCTCGGGGAGGAGGTAGGTGATGGCAAGTCGGTCGCCCCTGGCCAGCAACCTCCGGGACAACGCCGAACCGAGCCCTCCGGTCCCGCCCGTGATGACGATGGTTCTTCTCACTGATCCTCTTCCGCCCGCGATCCTCTCGAATTCTCCTCCCGGCCTGCGGCCGGCGCAAAACACATGGTAAGTTCTCTCCTGTCCACCGGTCGACTTCAGGAGGTTTGGGCTGTGGCCTCGATCACGTTTGACGGAATCGGGAAGGTCTATCCGGGCGGGACTCGTGCAATCTCAGACGTTGACATCCACGTCGAAGATGGCGAGTTCGTCGTCCTGGTCGGTCCTTCCGGGTGTGGCAAGTCCACACTGTTGCGAATGGTTGCCGGCCTCGAGGAGGTGACCGAAGGCGAGTTGCGGATTGGCGACAGGGTCGTCAACGACGTGTCCCCCAAGGACCGGGACATCGCGATGGTGTTCCAGAACTACGCCCTCTATCCCCACATGTCCGTGTTCGACAACATGGCATTCGGGCTCAAATTGCGCAAGATGCCCAAGGACGACATCCGCCGCCGGGTGGAGGAGGCGGCCAAGGTGCTCGAGATCACCGAGTATCTCGACCGCAAGCCCAAGGCTCTGTCGGGCGGTCAGCGGCAGCGGGTGGCGATGGGACGGGCCATCGTGCGCGAGCCCTCTGCCTTCCTGATGGACGAGCCCCTCTCCAACCTCGATGCCAAGCTCAGGGTTCAGATGCGGTCGGAACTCGGCCTGCTCCACGCTCGCCTGAAGACGACGACGTTGTACGTCACCCACGACCAGGTCGAGGCGATGACGATGGGCGACCGGGTGGCGGTTCTCCGCAAGATCTCGGGAACCGAGTCGAACCTCCAGCAGATGGGCAGCCCCCGCAACCTCTACGACGAGCCTCTCAACCTGTTCGTCGCCGGGTTCATCGGTTCGCCGGCGATGAACTTCGTCTACGGGCGGATCGCGGGCGAGGGTGACCGGGTGTATGCCGAGTTCGCCGGTAACAAGGTGTTGATCGACCCTGCCCGGCTCGCCGAGCGCAAAGGCCTGGCCGACTACAAGAACAAGGAAGTCGTCATCGGTCTGCGGCCGGAGGGCTTCGAGGTCCTGGCGGCGGCCGGGCGCGACACCACCGAACGCACGATGGAGATCGAGGTCGGGCTGGTCGAACAACTCGGGTCGGAGGCGTTCGTCCACTTCACGCAGGCCTCGCCGCCGGTGGTAACGCCCGAGCTGCGGGAGTTGATGGAGGACCAGGGCACCGATACTGCCACCCTTGGGAACGAGTCGAAGTTCACCGCCCGGATCAATCCGGACTTCGCCCCTCGTTCCGGAGAGCGGGCCACTCTGGTGGTCGACACCACCAAGCTCCACTTCTTCGACAAAGACACCGGCGACGCCATTCGCTGAGCGCTTTGCGCCATGCGTCTTGCGTCTTGCGCAAGGCGGCT
>DAIOGO010000035.1:0-2389 GCA_036745195.1 Actinomycetota bacterium
TCGACGTCCGGGATGTGGTGACCGCAGACCTGCGACGGGCGATCGGCCTCGTCAGTCAGGATGTGTTTCTCTTCCACGGCACCGTCCGCGACAACATCGCCTACGGGCGTCACGATGCCGGGCCAGAGGAGGTGGTGGCGGCAGCGCAGGCCGCCGAGGCCCACGAGTTCATTCTCGAACTGGCCGACGGATACGACACCGTGGTCGGCGAACGTGGGCAGAAGCTGTCCGGTGGCCAGCGCCAGCGGATCTCGATCGCTCGCGCCATCCTGGTCGAACCCGCCATCCTGGTTCTGGACGAGGCGACCTCGGCGGTCGACAACGAGACCGAGGCGGCCATCCAGCGCTCGTTGCAGCGCGTCGCCCACCAGCGGACGATGCTGGTGATCGCCCACCGGCTCTCGACCATTCGCCAGGCCGATCGAATATTCGTGCTCGACCGCGGGAGGGTGGTGGAGCAAGGCACCCATGACGACCTGGTCGCCCTCGGTGGGGTGTATGCCGCTCTGTGGAAGGTCCAGACGGGTGAAGTCCGGTTACCGACCACCCTGCCCTCGGCCGAGGGCCAGGGCTGAGGTTGCCCAACTCACCGTCTCTCGGCGGCGACCTCCAACAGGACCTGAGCCCCTTCCCCCATCGCGGCAAACCGATCATCGGAGGTCTGACCCCGCTTCCAGCGGATGAAGATCTGCTCGAGCACCACCGCCAGCTTGAAAGCTCCAAAGACCTCGTACCAACCAAACCCAGACAGGTCCCGACCCGAGCGGTCGGCGTAACGTTGGGTCGCCTCTGCCCGCGTCATGAAGCCAGGTACGGTCGAAGGCACTGCGGTGGGCATCGAGGCAAGACCGGGGGGGACCTCGCCGGGGTCGAACCAGATCGCCATCACCGTTCCGACATCGACGAGCGGATCGCCCCGGGTGCACATGTCCCAGTCGTAGACGGCCACGCACCGACCGGGATCCGATTCGGAGACGGCCATGTTGTCGAGTCTCCAGTCGTTGTGAAGGAGCGAGACCTCTCTGGAGGTCGGGAGATGCTCGAGCAGCCAGCCCGCCAGTTCCTCGGCAAGGGGATGGTCGTCATCCCGGGCAAGCCGCCAGCGCTCGACCCAACCTTCGACCTGTCGCAACACGAACCCATCGGGGTGGCCGAGATCGCCCAGGCCGGCCGCCTCCGGTGCCACCGAATGGAACTCGGCCAGGGTGTCGATCACCGCCGTGCTCAGCTTCCGATTCGCCACCGGATCGGCGCCGCCCCCGAACACAGCGGGCACCTCACCCTGCACCACCACCCCCCGCCGTCGCTCCATGATGAAGAAGGGGGCTCCGATGACGGCCGGGTCCTCGCAGAACAGGTAGGCCCTGGCCGCTTTCGGAAAGGCCTGCCACAGCCGTGACAGCACCCGGAACTCACGGGCCATGTCGTGTGATGAGGGGGCCAGCGGTCCGAGTGGTGGTCGCCGCAGGACGTACTCGTTGCGGCCAAAGCGCAACAGATAGGTCAGGTTGGCCTTGCCCCGGGCAAACTGGAGCACCTCCAGTGGGCCATCGGTACCGGGCAGACGCCCGTCGAGCCAGCGGACGACACCGGTCTCATCGAAACGTTCGTCCGCTCTGACGGGGATCAGTTCCGGGGTGGAATCGGTCACCTGCTTGGTTGTAGCAGGGCAGGGGGCGATCCGGGGCCCTGGCTAGCCTGACCATGTGGAAGCTCCTGCTGATCGGTCCGGCCCGGCAACGACGAAACGCGGGACGACAGCCTCGCCCCGGCGGAAGGAACGCATCGCCCGATGGACCCGATGGCTGGTCTCCCCCTGGCTCGACCTGACCCTCGTCTTGGCGCTGGTGGCGGCCGCCGCCACCCCGCCCCTGCTGATGGCGGCGGCCGGCGCCTGGGAGTCGGAAGCCGCCGATCGAGTGGTGGCGGCGCTGACCGAGACCACCACCCGCCGCCGGGCCGGTCTCACCGTGTCCCTCGATGCGGTGTTCGATTCCACCGCCCTCGAAACGGCCGATGCCGCCCTCCGCTCCCGCCTGGCGGAGATCGAGGGACTGGCCGAGGCCACCACCAGTTTCTACACCTTCCGGGGTCGGGTCTCGGTCGAGGGGGGAGTCGCACCCACCGGAGTGCCGGTGCGACTGCTCGATCGACCGGGAGCGGTCGAGGCCATCACCGTGCTCGAGGGACCGGTGGAGGGAGGAACTGTCTGGATCTCCTCCTGGTTGGCAGACCAATCCGGGGCGGTCCCCGGCGCCACGATTCGATTCGAGGCCGACGCCGAACCGGAGACACCGGGCGCCGACGCCGCGCCGGGAGGAGGATCCTCGGTCGACCTGATGGTGGCCGGGATCTACCAGCCGCTCTGGTCGGCCGATGGTGGTTCGCC